>NZ_QTQH01000002.1:0-347074 GCF_003853805.1 Burkholderia sp. Bp8994 | reverse complement strand
GGCCGGCACGAACGTGAATCTCGGCGCGAACGCGCTGACGCTCGGCGGAACCGCGAGCGGCACGTACAGCGGCGCGATCGGCGGCACCGGCAGCCTGACGCTGGATGGCACCGGCACGCAGACGCTGAACGGCGCGAGCACTTATTCGGGCGGCACGAACCTCAATAGTGGCGGACTGGTGCTCGGCAACGCCGCGGCGCTCGGCACCGGCGCGTTGAATGTCGGCGGTTCGGCGACGCTCGATACGAACACGAACCTGACGGTGGCGAATGCAATCGGTCTCGGCGCGGGCGCGACGCTCACGCTCGGCGGCAGCAACGCGCTCGGATTGGGCGGCGCGATTACCGGTACGGGCACGCTCGTGAAGAACGGCGCGGCGACGGTGACGCTGACGGGCGCGAACACCTATACGGGCGGCACGACGATCAACGCGGGCACGCTGGCGATCGGCGCGGGCGGCAGCCTGGCGGCGACCGGCGCGATGAATCTCGCGAACGCGGGTGCGACGCTCGACCTCAGCAATGCGTCGGGTGCGCAAACGCTCGGCGCGCTGTCGGGCGCGGCCGGCACGAACGTGAATCTCGGCGCGAACGCGCTGACGCTCGGCGGAACCGCGAGCGGCACGTACAGCGGCGCGATCGGCGGCACCGGCAGCCTGACGCTGGCCGGCACCGGCACGCAGACGCTGAACGGCGCGAGCACTTATTCGGGCGGCACGAACCTCAATAGTGGCGGACTGGTGCTCGGCAACGCCGCGGCGCTCGGCACCGGCGCGTTGAATGTCGGCGGTTCGGCGACGCTCGATACGAACACGAACCTGACGGTGGCGAATGCAATCGGTCTCGGCGCGGGCGCGACGCTCACGCTCGGCGGCAGCAACGCGCTCGGATTGGGCGGCGCGATTACCGGTACGGGCGCGCTCGTGAAGAACGGCGCGGCGACGACCACGCTGACGGGCGCGAACACTTACACCGGCGGCACGACGATCAACGCGGGCACGCTCGCGATCGGCGCAGGCGGCAGCCTCGCATCAACCGGCACGATGAACCTCGCGAACGCGGGCGCGACGCTCGACCTGAGCAATGCGTCGGGTGCGCAGACGCTCGGTGCGCTGTCGGGCGTGGCCGGCACGAACGTCAGCCTCGGCGGCAATGCGCTGACACTGGGCGGGACGGCCAGCGGCACGTTCAGCGGCGTGATCGGCGGCACCGGCGGGCTGACGCTCGCAGGTACCGGCACGCAGACGCTGTCCGGCGCGAACACGTATACAGGCGGCACGACGATCAACGGCGGCAGCACGCTGGCGCTGGGCGCGGGCGGTAGCCTTGCGTCGAGCGGCGCGGTGAACCTGGTCGGCACGGGCGCGACGTTCGACCTGAGCGGCGCAACGGGTGCGCAGACGATCGGCGCGCTGACCGGCGCGGCCGGCACGAACGTGAATCTCGGCGCGACTGCGCTGACGCTGAGCGGCAACGGCAGCAATACCTTCGGCGGCGTGATCGGCGGCACCGGCAGCCTGACGCTGGCCGGCACCGGTACGCAGACGCTGACGGGCGCGAACACGTACACCGGCGGCACGACGATCAACGCCGGCACGCTGGCGCTGGGCGCGGGCGGCAGCCTTGCGTCGAGCGGCGCGGTGAACCTGGCCGGCACGGGCGCGACGTTCGACCTGAGCGGCGCAACGGGCGCGCAGACGATCGGCACGCTGACCGGCACGGCGGGTACGAGCGTGAACCTCGGCGGCAACGCGCTGACACTGAACGGCAGCACCGCCGGCACATTCGGCGGGACGATCGGCGGCACCGGCGGCCTGACGGTCGCGGGCACCGGCATTCAGACGCTGACCGGCAGCAACACCTATACGGGCGGCACGACGATCGCATCGGGCGGCACGCTGCAGCTCGGCAACGGCGGCACGTCGGGCAGCGTGGTCGGCAATGTCGTCGACAACGGCGCGCTGATCTTCAATCAGTCCGCGAACGTGACGCTCGCGAGCGTGCTGTCCGGCACCGGTTCGCTGACCCAGGCCGGCAGCGGGCAACTGACGCTGACCGGTACCAATACGCTGAGCGGCCCGACCACCGTCGCGGCGGGTACGCTCGCGGTCGACGGTTCGCTCGGCCAGTCGACCGTGACCGTGCAGAACGGCGCGACGCTGACGGGCACCGGCACGGTTGGCGGCTTCGTCGTGCAGAGCGGCGCGTTCGCGGCCGCGTCGCAGCCGGGCGCGGCGCTGAACGTGGCCGGCAACGTCACGTTCCAGCCGGGCTCGACGCTGCAGGTCGCGGTGACGCCGCAGCAGGCCGGCAGCATCGCGGCGGGCGGCACGGCCACGCTGAACGGCGGCACCGTGCAGGTGCTCGCGAACCAGGCCAGCTACCAGCCGACCACGAAGTACACGATCCTCAGCGCATCGTCGGGCGTGCAGGGCACGTTCAGCCAGGTGAATTCGAACTACGCGTTCCTGATGCCGACGCTCAGCTACGATCCGGACCACGTGTACCTGCAGCTCGTCGCGAACGGCACGGCGCTGCCCGATGTCGCGGCGACGCCGAACCAGCGCGCGGTCGCGACCGCGATCGGTGGGCTCGGCGCGGGCAACCCGCTCTACGACACGGTGCTGACGACCGATGCGGCCACCGCGCGGCGGGCCTACGGGATGCTCGACGGGGAACTGCAGGCGAGCCTGAAGAGCATGCTGCTGCTCGACAGCCGCTACGTGCGCGAAGCCGTGACCGATCGCGTGCGCCAGGGCCTCGCGCCCGGAGCCGGGCCGCTCGCCGCGCTGTCGTCGGGCGGTGCCGCGCTGTGCGGCGACAACACGGCCGGCGCGACCGATCCGACGCTGCCGCCGGAACGCCGGATCGGTTCGCGCGCAGGTTGCTACGGCGGCACGCCGTATCAGCCGGTGGTCTGGGGGCAGGCGTTCGGCGGCCGCAGCCGGCTCGCGGGCGACGGCAACGCGTCGACGATCAACCGCAGCATGACGGGCTTCATCGCCGGTGCCGACATGGCGCTCAACGACCAGTGGCGTGCCGGTCTCGCCGCGGGCGTCACGCACAGCTCGCTCGACAACGACCAGAGCGCGTCGGCGTCGGTCAACAGCTACTACCTGTCGCTGTACGGGGGCGCGCAGTACGGTGCGCTCGGCGTGCGCGGCGGCGCGTCGTACACGTGGTACCGCATCAACAGCGACCGCAATCCGGGCTTCGCGGGCTTCTCCGATCACGATTCGGCCGGCTACAACGCGCATTCCGAGCAGGTGTTCGGCGAAGTCGGCTATGCGCTGCCGGTCGGGCCGGTCGCGCTCGAACCGTTCGCGGGTCTTGCCTACGTGAACCTGCATACCGACGGCTATACGGAAACCGGCGGCGCGGCCGCGCTGCAGGCCGGCGGCCAGACGACCCACGTCGGTTTCTCGACGCTCGGCGTGCGCGCGGCGTCGCAGCTCGGCACGCTCGCGAGCGGCACGTTCACCGCGCGCGGGACGGTCGGCTGGCGGCATGCGTTCGGCAACGTGCGGCCGTCGTCGGCGTTCACGTTCGCGAACGGCGGCACGTCGTTCCAGGTGTCGGGCGTGCCGATCGCTCGCGACAGCGCGGTGCTCGAAGCGGGCATCGATGCGACCATCACGAAGCGCCTGACGCTCGGTCTCACGTTCAGCGGCCAGTACGGCAGTGGCGTGCGCGACAACGCGGTGCTCGGCAACATCCTGTGGAAGTTCTGACCGGCGCCTGAGGTGCCTGGGCGCGATCCCGATGCGACGGCGATGCCCGCATCGGGGTCGCGTCTTTTTCGGCGCTGCGCGCGTCCCCCGTTCTGGCCTATCCTGTGCGAAACACGCGACGCGCGCCGCGCGTTGCGCCTCGACACAGGAGCATCGATGCCGAATCACGCCGAAGCCACCACGACGCAGGCGCCGCAAGTCGCGCCCGTCCCCCCGACCCAGGCGACAGGCCCCGCATTCATCGCGCCCGAAGCCGATCCGCAGGCGCTCGCACGCAACAACCAGTACGTCCTGAAATCCGGCGACGCGTTCGTCGTCAGCGACGCGCTCGGCGACGTCGGCGGCCATGACGACGGCCTGTTCGTCGACGACATGCGCGTGCTGTCGACCTGGCGCCTGACGTTCGGCGGCCGCGCGCCGTCGCTGCTGTCGGGCGCGACGAGCGCGGACAACGCGTCGTTCACCGCGCACCTGACGAACCGCCCGCTGCCGCCGCTCGGCGGTCGCGAGACGCCCGAGGGCGTGATCCACATCGAACGGATGCGCGTGCTCGCGGGCGACGTGCTGTACGAAGCGCTGACGCTGACCAACTATGGCGCGAGCGAGGCCGAGGTGCCGCTGTCGCTGTCGTTCGCGGCGGATTTCAAGGACATGTTCGAAGTGCGCGGCACGCAGCGCCCGAAGCGCGGCACGGTGGTTGCGCCGCGCGTCGACGGCGGTGCGGTGCGGCTTCGCTACGACGGCCTCGACAAGGTCGAGCGCAACGTGACCGTGCATTTCTCGCCGGCGCCCGACGCGTTGTCGGTCGATCGTGCCGATTACACGCTGACGATCGCCGCGCAGGCGTGCGTGTCGATCTACCTGACCGTCGACGCGACGCTCGGCCGCGCGCACGACGGTGAAGGCCCGGGATGCGGGCGCGTCGCGCTGCGCACCGCGCTCGTCGGCGTGCATCGCGAGATGCGCTCGCGCCGCGAGTCGATGGCGCGCGTGAACACCGGCAATCCGCTGTTCGATGCGTGGCTCGACCGCTCGCTCGCGGATCTCGGGCTGCTCACGACGCAGCTCGATACCGGGCCGTATCCGTATGCGGGCATTCCGTGGTTCTCGACGCCGTTCGGCCGCGACGCGGTGATCACGTCGCTGCAGATGCTGTGGCTGCAGCCGTCGCTCGCGCGCGGCGTGCTGCGCTTTCTCGCGGAGCACCAGGCGCGCGAGACGTCCGCGTTTCGCGATGCGGAGCCCGGCAAGATCATGCACGAATTCCGCCGCAGCGAAATGGCCGCGACGGGGGAGGTGCCGTTCGCGCTCTATTACGGCGGCGTCGACACGACCCCGCTGTTCATCGTGCTCGCGGGCGCGTACGTCGAACACACCGGCGACGATGCGCTGATCGACGAGCTGTGGCCCGCGCTCGAGCGCGCCGCGCAGTGGGTGATCGACAAGTGCGACCGCAATCCGTACGGGCTGCTCGACTACCAGCGCACGTCGGAGCGCGGTCTCGCGAACCAGGGCTGGAAGGACAGCCACGATTCGGTGTTTCATGCGGACGGCCGCTTTCCCGACGGTCCGATCGCGCTCGTCGAAGTGCAGGCGTATGCGTGCGCGGCGCTCGATGCGATGTCGATGTGCTCGCACCGGCGCGGCCACGCGGCCGACGCGACACGCTATGCGCTGCGCGCGAAGGCGCTGCGCGACCAGGTCGAGACGCTGTTCTGGATGCCGGAAGGCCAGTTCTACGGGATCGCGCTCGACGGTCACGGCGACCTGTGCCGCGTGCTGGCGTCGAACGCGGGCCATCTGCTCGCGTTCGGCCTGCCCGACGCCGAGCGCGGCGCGGCGGTCGCCGGCGTACTCGGCTCGACGCTGTTCCAGACGGGCTGGGGCGTGCGCACGCTCGCGGCCGGCCAGCCGCGCTTCAACCCGATGGCCTATCACAACGGCTCGGTGTGGCCGCACGACAATGCGCTGATCGCGCGCGGGCTCGCGCGCTACGGCGACAAGACGGCCGCGGTGAACCTGCTGCGCGCGCTGTTCGAAGCCGCGGTCAGCTTCGAGATGCGGCTGCCGGAGCTGTTCTGCGGGTTCCCGCGCCGGCGCGGCGAGCCGCCGACCGCCTATCCGGTCGCGTGCCTGCCGCAGGCGTGGGCGGCCGGTGCGCCGTTCATGATGCTGCAGGCGTGTCTCGGCGTGAGCGTCGACGCGGCGCGCCACGAGGTGCGGGTCGAGCGCCCGGCGCTGCCCGAAGGTGTCGACTGGCTGCGCATCGACGAACTGCGCGTCGGCGACGAAACGGTATCGCTGACGTTCCGGCGCGTCGATGGCCAGGTGATCGCGTCGGCGGAGCAGCCGGGGCGGGTGAAGGTGGTCGCGGTGCTGTAGCGCATGCGGCTGCACGGACGTTGCGCGATGTCGTGCCACGTCCGCACGCAGCGGCATAGAATCGTGACATGACCCTTGAACGATGGCGGAGGCACCTACGATGACGACCGACAACCGGCCCGACGACGGCGAGCAGAAGAAGCTCGAAAACCTGGAAGCGGCGGTCGACCACCTGCACAAGTCGATCGAGTCGCAGAGCATCGCGGCTGGCGCGGCGAAGGGCATCCTGTTCAGCCTGATCGAAACGCTCGGCGCGCTGATCGGCGATCCCGACCTGCCCGAACATGCGCGCTCCGGGTACGAGGCGCTGCGCGACAAGGCGAGCGAATTGCGCCGCGGGCTCGACCGGCATTGACGAAGCGGCAGCCGGCGTCGGCCGCGTGGCCCGCGCCGGCGCTGCCCAATCCTGCACGGCGCGCACAAAACCCCGTGCGCTCAATGAGTTAGCCGGCCGGTGCGCAGGATATCCACAAGCTTGCCAACACAATCTGTGGAGAACCGGCCGGCCCCCGACCGGCCGCGCAAGCGGCGCCGCGAGGCCGCACACGATGACGCGTCATTGACCTGTCTGGCCCGATCTACTGAATCCCCTTTTGTATCAGGATGTTACGCGTCACATTGGTGGAATATCCACAGGCTTGCCAACAAAATCTGTGGATAAGTCTGACGTGATTGCTTCCTGATGGTTGACGATCCGGCGCGCGGCGGCCGCGGCGTCGAAGCCTTTGCGCACGGGCTGCCCGCTGCGTGCGTCGGCGCGATAATTCGTGCGCGATCAACGGGTTAGACCTCGGGTACCCAGGATATCCACATCCTTGCCAACACAATCTGTGGACAAGCCGGGCCGCATCATTCGAGCGGCGCGGTATCGGCCGCTTCCGCGACGATCCAGTCGCGAAACAGCGTCATCGCCGGCGAGAGCGGCTTCGACTTCAGCGACGTGAGCCAGTAGCCGCCCGCGCGCACGTCGATGTCGAACGGCCGCGCGAGCAGGCCGAGCTGCAGTTCGCGCGCGAACATGCAGGCTGGCGCGAGCGCGATGCCGGCGCCCTGCATCGCGGCCTCGACCATCAGCCGAGACGAATCGAACACGGGCCCGTTCACCGCCCACGGTTCGAGCGACGCGGCGTCGAACCAGCCGTGCCATTCGTCGGTGCGGTACGAGCGCAGCAGCGTTTCGTTCGCGAGATCGGCCGGCCGCGCGAGGCGCCGCGCGATCTCCGGCGCGCACAGCGCGGTGAGCGGGGCGTCGAGCAGCCGCTCGTTGCGCGTCGCCGGCCAGTTGCCTTCCCCGAAGCGGATCGCGAAATCGAGACCCTCGGCCGCGAGGTCGACGACGTTGTTGTGGGTCCGCAGCCGCAGCTCGACGAACGGGTGCGTGTCGCCGAAGCGCTTCAGCCGTGGCATTAGCCAGCCTATGGCAAAGGTGCCGACCGCGCCGAGCGTCAGCACTTCGTGGAAGCGCCCGTCGTCGAACTGCTTGAGCACGGTTTCGATCCGGCTGAATGCGTCGCTGAGCACCGGCAACAGCGCGCGCCCTTCGTCGGTGAGCCCGAGGCCGCGCGGCAACCGGGTGAACAGCGCACAGCCGAGCCGCTCTTCGAGCGAGCGCACCTGCTGGCTCACGGCCGCCTGGGTCACGCTCAGCTCGAGGCCGGCGCGCGTGAAGTTCAGGTGGCGCGCCGACGATTCGAACGCGCGCAACGCATTGAGCGGAAGGTGAGGGCGGAGCTTCGTCATAAGAATTTCTTTTGTCAGCGCTCAATTATCGTTGCTTGTCAGGCAACCGTAAAGTCACGATAGTGCTGTCTCGCCGGCCGGCCGTTCTGCATCCATTCCACCACGAGAGACACCCATGACCTACTCATCGCAACGTCGAACCCTGCTACTGGCCGCCGCGACGGCGCCGCTCGTCCTGACCGTCAGCGCGTGCGCGTCGCCGCCGGCTGCCGGGCAGGATGTTTCGTCCGCGACGTCGTTTGCCGCGCTCGAGCGCGCGGCGGGCGGCCGTCTCGGCGTGTGCGCGATCGACACCGCGGGCGGCCGGCGCGTGCAGCATCGCGCGGACGAGCGCTTCCCGTTCTGCAGCACGTTCAAGGCGATGCTGAGTGCGGCGGTGCTCGCGCAGAGCGTCGAGCGCCCGGGGCTGCTGCAGCAGCGCGTGGCCGTTGCGCAGTCCGATCTCGTGAACTACTCGCCGGTGTCGGGCAAGCATGTCGGCACCGGGATGACCGTCGCCGAGTTGTGCGAGGCGGCGATCCAGTACAGCGACAACTCGGCCGCGAACCTGGCGATGAAGCTGATCGGCGGGCCGGCGGCGGTGACCGCGTTTGCACGTTCGATCGGCGACGACACGTTCCGGCTCGATCGCTGGGAGACCGAACTGAACACCGCGTTGCCGGGCGACCCGCGCGACACCACGACGCCGGCCGCGATGGCTGCGAGCCTGCGCGTGCTCACGCTCGGCGACGCGCTGCCGCCCGCGCAGCGTGCGCAGCTCGTCGCCTGGCTGCGCGGCAACAAGGTCGGCGACAAGCGGATTCGCGCGGGCGTGCCGGCCGGCTGGCAGGTGGCCGACAAGACCGGCACCGGCGACTACGGGACGACGAACGACGCGGGCGTGATCTGGCCGCCGTCGCGCGCACCGATCGTGCTCGCCGTGTATTACACGCAGACGCGTGCCGATGCGAAGGCGAAGGACGACGTGATCGCGGCCGCCGCGCGTATCGCGGTCGCGACGTTCGCGTGAGCGGGCGGCGCGGCGTGCGTTCATCGATGAATGCACGGAACGATGAAGCGATGTGTCGATGAATGCACGCCGTGCCGCAGTCGTGACCGGCATGTCGAAACGTTGTGCGATCAACGACTTAGATGACGCATGCTCAGGATATCCACATCCTTGCCAACAAAAATTGTGGACAAGCCGGCGTGCGGCCGCGTTCATCGCGCAGCGGGCGCGGCGCCGGCGTGCGTGAGGCTTGCCTGCCCGGTTCAAAGCGGCACGGACAAAACCTTTCGGATCAAGCGCTTGTGCGTGGTATGCGCAGGCTATCCACACGCTTGCCAACAAAATCTGTGGACAAGCGGCGTGGCGCGCGCGACATGCGGTCCGTCGCGTCGCGTGACGATGCGTGAACGGCACATCGCGTGGCCGCGTGCCCGATTCGAAGCGGCGCGGACAAAGTCTTACGGATCAAGCGCTTGATCGCGGTATGCGCAGGCTATCCACATGCTTGCCAACACAATCTGTGGACAAGCCCGCCCGATGTTCAGCCATGCCGATCGTCGACCGAGGGCCAGCGCGCGAACGCGAACACCCACAACATGATGAAGTTCAGGACCGGGACGAACATCGTCAGGATCCACCAGCCTGAATGCCCGGTACGCCGAACGATGCGGACATACGGATAGACGACGATCGCGACGAGCACGAGCGAGACGATCAACTGCCCTGCGGTGAAGTGTTCCATGGTCTTCCTCGGAATGATGTGTCGTTGTCCGATGCGGGCGCAACGGCCGGCACCGTGGTGCCGCTGCGTGAAGTCTCGCGATGCGTGGCGCGTGCGGCTCGTGTGATCGTGACGCGTGGCAGGTGCGGGCGTCAAGCGGCGGGCAGGGTGCCGCTGTTGCGCCGGATCGTCCGTCTGCGCGCGCGGGCGAACCGCGTGCTGCCGCAACGGTGACGCGGCGCATGAATCATTGGCCGATCAACGGGTTAGCCGATGCGTGCGCAGGATATCCACAAGCTTGCCAACAAAATCTGTGGGTAAGTGCTGCGACGATCGCATCGCACATCATTGGGGCATCGACGTGGCATCGTGATGCGAAGTGCGGCGAACCGGCGCGTGTGACGGCCCGGCGCGCGCCGCGTCTGCATCACGCGTGCCAAAGTCCGTCGGATCAACGGCTTAGCGTTGCGGTGCGCAGGATATCCACAAGCTTGCCAACATTTTCTGTGGAGAAGTCCGCGTGGCGATTGCGCGGCGCGGCACATCGTGCAAACCGCCTCGTCTGTCGGATCCACCGTGAAGATGTTGAGGAGCACGACGGGTTGCGCGTCGACGCCGAACTGTTGCCGGATCGGGAAGTTCGGGTCCATCGATTTGAAATGTGGCATTGGGCGCCCCTGCAAGTAGTGCGGCGACGACTCGGAGGGAAGGGATCGGTACGCGATGTCGCGTCGAGGCGAGCGCCTGCTCGACGCGGGTTGGCGCATTCGCTGCGCACGAGCGCCAAACCCTTTCGGATCAATGGTTTGCTGCCGTTAGCGGCCGGTTGTCCACAAGCTTGCCAACACAATCTGTGGAAAAGCCGCCCGTCGGGCGTGTGTCAGGCCGGCACCGGAAAGCGCACCGTCACGGTCAGCCCGCGCCCGCCTTGCGTCGTGCCGAGCGCGACGGTTGCGCGATGCTGTTCGGCGATCCGCTTGACGATCGACAGCCCAAGCCCGCTGCCCGACGACGTGACCGCCTGCGCGCCTTCGCCGCGATAGAAGCGCTCCCACACGTCCGTGCGCTCGGCTTCCGGAATGCCGGGGCCGTCGTCGGCGACTTCGAGCACGGGCGTCGCGCCGTCGAGACGCGCGGACACGTCGACGCGCGCGCCGACGCCCGCGTAGCGGATCGCGTTGTCGACGAGGTTGTTCAGCAGCACGCGCAACGTGTCGATGTTGCCGGCGGCCATCACCGGCGACGACACGATCGCGCCGAGGTCGATGCGGTGCGCATCCGCGACGCGCGTGCGATCGGCGACCACCGAGCGGCACAGCGCGGCGAGATCGACGGGTGCGGAGGTCGCGGCGGACGCCTGCGCGTCGGGTTCGAGGCGCGCGAGCGTCAGCAATTGTTCGGCGAGGTGGCCGAGGCGTGTCGTGCCCGCATGGATCTGCGCGAGGATCTGCTCGCGTTCGTCGGCCGTCGACGCGCGCCGCAGCAATTGCGACTGGATCGACAGCCCCATGATCGGCGTGCGCAATTCGTGCGCGGCATCGGCGATGAAGTGCCGCTGCAGCGTGAACGAACGGTCGAGCCGCGCGAGCAGGTCGTTGATCGCTTCGGCGAGCGGGCGGACTTCGTTCGGCATCGACGCGACGTCGACCGGCTCGAGATTGTTCGCATTCCTGCGCTTCAGGCCGGCCGCGATCGTGCGCAGCGGCCGCAGCCCCGCGCCGATGCCGAACCACAGCCCGATCGCGAGCACCGGCAGCATCGAGAACACCGGCCACAGCAGGTGCACCGCGATGCCCGCGATCGCTTCCCAGCGCGCGTGGCGCGCCTGCGCGAGCCGGATCGTCGTGCCGCCGCGTTCGGTCACGTAGGTGCGCCACGGCTGGCCGCCGACGTCGACGCTGCCGATGCCTGTCTGCGCGGGCGGCGGCAGCGCGGACTTGCGATCGGTCGAATACACCAGCGTGCCGTTGCGCCAGACCTGCAGCAGCACGGCGTCGGGGTCGCCTGCCTCGAATTCGTGCTTGCCGTCGCGATGGTTGCGGAACGACAGTTCGCCGTTCGGGCCGACGACGATCTGCTTCGACATGCTGCGCATCTGGTCGTCGAGGAGATCGTCGAGTTCGCGCAGCGCGCCCCAGTAGGTGCCCGCGCTTGCGACCAGCCCGATCACGCACGCGGCCGGCAGCAGCCACGTCAACAGGCGCCGCCGCAGCGATGCGCTGCGCCAGCGCGCGATCGCGTGTTGCAGACGCATCATGCGGCGTCACCGATCCGGTAGCCGACGCCGCGCACCGTGCGGATCATGTCGTGGCCGAGTTTCTTGCGCAGGTTGTGGATGTGTACCTGCACCGCGTTGCTCTCGATTTCCTCGCCCCAGCTGTACAGCCGTTCCTCGAACTGTTCGCGCGAGATCACGGCGCCGGGGTCGCGCATCAGTTCGTGCAGCAGCACGAACTCCTTCGGCGACAGCGTGACTTCTTCGTCGTTGAGCCAGACCAGGTGCTTGACCGGATCGAGCCGCAGCGGGCCGATCGCGAGCGTCGTCTGCGCGCGCCCTGCGTGGCGGCGGTTGACCGCACGAATGCGGGCGAGTAGTTCCTCGAGCACGAACGGCTTGACGAGGTAGTCGTCGGCACCGCTGTCGAGGCCGGCGATGCGGTCCGGCACGCCGTCGCGCGCGGTGATGATGATCGCCGGCAGGGTTTCGTCGCGGCGGCGCAGCGACGCGAGCACCGACAGGCCGTCGCGGTTCGGCAGCCCGAGGTCGAGCAGTAGGAGGCCGTAGCCGGTCGAGCGCAGCGCGAGCGTCGCGGCGTCGCCGTCCTTGACCCAGTCGACCGCGAAGCCTTCCTGTTTGAGGCCCTGTTCGAGCCCGCTGCCGATCAGCGGATCGTCCTCGACGAGCAGTACGCGCATGGATTCGTGTCTGTTGGCGGGCGTGGGCGCCCGGGGTTCCCATGATAAGCGCAGGTGTCTTAGGCCGAGCTTAAACACGGGCGCCTGCGTGCGTTCGCGCACCGGAATGTTGCGACGGCATGCCGCGGCGCACGGTCTTCAGCTTTGCTTAATCTTACGGTCCGTAATCTGAGTGCGTCGCGTTCAACGGAGCGCGACGCACTCGAAAAAATGGAGGAACGAGATCATGAAACACCTGACGAGAATCCTGGCGGTCGCGCTTGCGGTGCTGCCCGCCGCCGTCTACGCGCAATACACGGGGCCGTCCGCGCTGACCACGACGACCGTGAAGGAACTGCTCGCGAACGGCAAGGACGACCAGCACGTGCAGTTGCAGGGGCACATCGTCAAGCATGCCGGCGGCGAGGACTACGAGTTCGCCGATGCGACGGGCACGATCCGCGTCGAGATCGACCACAAGCTGTGGGCGGCCGGCCAGCCCGTCAGCGACAAGAACGAAGTGAAGCTGACCGGCGAGTTCGAGCGCAAGTGGTCGGGCAAGGTGAAGGTCGACGCCGATCACGTGGAAGTGCTGCGCTGACCGGTGCACCGGTGTGCACGGGGCCGGTGATACCATGGACGACCGGTTCCCGTTCTCACCAAGATGGCTGCCAATTTCGATGAACTCGCGTCCCGGATCCGGGCGCAATTTTCCGAACTGAGCCCGCAATTCCAGGCGGGCGCTGCATTTCTGCTCGATCATCCCGACGAGGTCGCCACCTCGTCGATGCGCAAGGTCGCGCAGCGCGCGCAGGTTCAACCCGCATCGCTCGTGCGGCTCGCGCAGCAATTCGGTTTCCCCGGCTGGAACGAGCTGCGCGATCTGTGCGTCGCGCGCGTGCGCACACGTCCCGAGCCGCTCACGCAGCGTGCGCGTTCGCTCGTGCGGCCCGACGCGAAGGCGTCGCTCGCGCACGACCTGCTCGCCGCACAGCAGCACAATCTTGCCGCCACCGCCGCACAGAACGGGCACGCGCTCGCGGACGCCGCGAAGCTGATCCGCAAGGCGTCGCACGTGCATGTCGCGGGGTTCCGGTCGTGCTATCCGGTGGCGTTCGGTTTCGTGTACGGCTACCGGCTGTTCCGGCCGACCGTGTCGTTGCTCAACGGTGTCGCCGGCTCGCTCGAGATGGAGTTGCGCACGATCGCGAAGCAGAGCGTGACCGTGATCATCAGTTTCGCGCCGTATTCGGCGGAAGCGACGCGCGTCGTGCAGGCGGCGAAAGCGCAGGGCAGCAGGATCGTCGCGATCACCGACAGCGCGGTGTCGCCGATCGCGCTGCATGCGGACGCGCAGCTGATCTTCACGCACGACAGCCCGTCGTTCTTTCCGTCGCTGGTCGCCGCGCATGCGATGGCCGAGGCGCTGGTCGCGCAGTTGCTGGCGCTCGAAGGCAGCGATGCGATCACGGCGCTCGAGCGCACGGAAGCGGAACTGCATGCGAAGGGCGCGTATGTCGTGTAGCCGCACGCGCGGCTTCCACTGTCTTCCGCTCACGTTTTCTCCTTGATCCGACGTAACCGATGACGTTCACCTACGACGTGACCGACGTCGGCGACGTGAACGTTCGCAAGCAGATCGCGGCGCCGCTCGTCCGGTTCAACGAAAGCCAGGCCGGCCCGGCCGACTTCCGGCCGCACACCGCGCCGCGCGCCGGCCCCTGACATCCGCATCGATATTTCATCGCGACCTGAACCGTCGCGGTACCGCGCGCGCGTATGCTGGCGTCTCCATTCCGAGGAGACGTCAATGTCCGATTCCAACGTGCAGTTCCGCCAGGCCGAAACCTTCCGCGCGCTGCACACGCGCCCCGGCGCCTTCATCATCCCGAACCCGTGGGATGCCGGGTCCGCCCGGCTGCTCGCGATGGCCGGCTTCGAAGCGCTCGCCACCACGAGCGCCGGTTTCGCGTTTTCGAGAGGGCGGCCCGACAACGCGATCGGCCGTGACGAAATGCTCGCCCACATCGCAGAGATCGTCGCGGTGGGCGGCCTGCCGGTCAGCGCCGATCTCGAGAACGGCTTCGGCGACGCGCCCGACACGGTCGCCGAGACGATCCGCCTGGCGGCCGGCGCCGGCGCGGTGGGCGGCTCGATCGAGGATGCGACCGGCCGCGCCGACGCACCGATCTATCCGTACGACGCGGCGGTCGAGCGCATCGCGGCGGCGGTCGACGCGGCGCGCGCGCTGCCGTTTCCGTTCACGCTGACCGCGCGTTGCGAAAACTACCTGCACGGCCGCCACGACCTCGCCGACACGATCGCGCGGCTGGTCGCGTACCGCGACGCGGGCGCCGACGTGCTGTACGCACCGGGCGTGACCGATCCCGACGAGATCGCGGCGCTCACGCGCGCGGTCGGCGCGCCGGTCAACGTCGTGATGGGGCTGCAGGGCGGGTTGCTGAGCCTCGAGACGCTCGCGGCGCTCGGCGTGAAGCGCGTCAGCGTCGGCGGCGCGCTGGCGCGGGCCGCATTCGGCGCGTTCCTGCGCGCCGCGACGGAAATGGTGCGCGACGGCACGTTCACGTTCACGCAGGCGGCGGTGCCGGGCCGCGACCTCAATCGCTGGTTTTCGGCGCCGGACAATTCGCCCGTTCAGTTCGAACAATAAGGGCCGGTGAAACGTGGGAACGTTTCCAACCGAAAGCTGATTGACGGTAATCAATCGAAACTGCTGCCGATTTGAAGTTCGATGACGGCGCGAAAACCATCGATTATTCTCCGTATTCCGGCGGTGCGACCGGAACCGGCACGCAAGCCACGCCGGTTCTGGCGTCAGCCGCCCGCCACGCGAACCGGTGCCGCATATTGTTGCGATTTTCCGGTCGCTGTTTTTTTTCGTATTCGGGAGTTGCCGGTTATTTATCGGATTGGTAATCTCCCGCATATCCGAATGACCTGCCAGCGGGCCGCCGGAAAATGAATATATAAAAAATCGAGAGAGCGATGACAATCCGAGAAAATCACCGCAGTGGCGTTCGCGTCGGCGATGTCGTGACGCTGAAAACCGGCGGGCCGCGCATGACCGTCACCTACGCGGGGCCGGTCGTGTTCGACGATGCCGACTGGCTGATCTGCCAGTGGTTCGACGACAGCGGCCACTTCCGGCAGGAAATGTTTCATCACGAAACGGTAGTGCCCGAACCGCGCGCGATTTCCGCCGGGCGCGTCCGCGTGCGCATGCAGGGGCACCGCTACCGGTCGGCAGCCTGACGACGCGCCCGTCGCGGCACCGCGCCGCTTGCCGGCCGCAGGTTGCCGCATCGCCGTGGCCCGCCGTGCCGGCATGCCGACGACATCCACGACATTTCACGTCAACCCGAAACATGCGGCGGCCCGGCGCGCCGATACTGCACGCATGAACCCGACCCATCCGATTGCCGCGGTCACGCACCGCGATCCCTACCCGTATTACGCGACGCTCGTCGACGGGCCGCCGCTTGCGTTCGACGCCTCGCTCGGCCTGTGGGTCGCGAGCCGGGCGGCGAGCGTGACGGCCGTGCTCGGCCACCCGGCGTGCCGCGTCAGGCCGCTCGATGCGCCGGTACCGCCCGCGTTGCGCGGGTCGACGGCGGGTGCGCTGTTCGGCGAACTGGTGCGCATGAACGACGGCGCATTGCGGCACGACGTGCCGAAGCAGGCGCTGCGCGCGGCGTTCGCGCCGATCGATGCGAACGCGTTGCGCGAACGGGCCGCCCAACTCGCCGGCAGCCGGCTGCGCGCGCCGTATGACGCCGATGCATTGAACGTGTGGTGCCTGACGGTGCCCGTTTGCGCGGTCGCCGATCTGCTCGGCTTCGACAGCGCGCAACTCGACGATGTCGCCGCGCTGGTCGTCGACTTCGTCGCCGCGCTGTCGCCGCTGTCGGACGACGCCGCGCTGGCCCGCGCGAGCGAAGCCGCGCGGCAACTGCTCGACCGCATGACGGAACGCGTCGCGCGCACGCATGCGCAGGACGGTTCACTCGTCGCCGCGGTTCAGCAGGCGGCCGGCGCCGCGGGCTGGCACGCGAGCGGCGCGCTGGTCGCGAATCTGGTCGGGTTGCTGTCGCAGACGTGCGAGGCGACGGCCGCGTGGCTCGGCAACGTGCTGGTCGCATGGGATGGCACGGACGGCGAACGCGCGATGCCGGATACGGCCGCCCTCGACGCATTCGTCGCCGAGGTCGGCCGATTCGATGCGCCGGTGCAGAACACGCGCCGCTTCGTCGCGTCGCGCACGACGATCGACGGCGTGACCGTCGATGCCGGTGCGGCCATCCTGGTCGTGCTTGCGGCGGCGAACCGCGATCCGGCCGTGCATCGCGAGCCGCACCGACTGCTGCCGGGCCGCGCGCCGGGGCCGAACTTCGGGTTCGGCACGGGGCCGCACGGCTGTCCGGGCGAGCGGATCGCGCGGGCGGTCACGGCGGGGGCGTTCGGGGCGTGGTTGCGCGCGGGCGGTGACGCGCCGCGCGACAGGCTGGTGTGGGACTACCGGGCCTCGACCAATGTCAGGATGCCGAAGTTCGGCACGGCGAGGTAAGCGGAAAGGCGGGACTGCCTAGCGGCAACCTTGCTTCTCGGCCCATTGTTGCTGGGCGGCGACGCGGCGTTGGACGCGTTCGACGAGACCGGTCGAGAAGGTCCGCATGCTGATGCCGCGGCGCTTCGCGAGGATGGTTTGCGCGACGTCGGTCTGCGGGTTCGGCTGGCATGCCCAGTACAGCGTCATCAGCCAGCCGATGCCCGTCCACGCGAACAGCGCGTTGAACATCGCGATCGTCAGCTTGTCGTGCCGGCTGCGCCGATCGGCGACGATGGCCGGAAGAAAATAGAGCGCGATCGCTGCGACCGAACCGGCCACCTGAATCAGGACTGTGTGTTCCATGTTGCTGCTCCGTCCGAACTGCAATGAGGCTGATTGTCGCGCTTTTTCCGTTCGTGTGCCGGCAATTGATTGTTGCGTTTTCAATAACGATCAGCGCATGGCGACGCCCTCAGGCTGCACTTCGTTGCTCAACGCGAAACCTTCGTCGAGCCAGCCCGTGACGCCGCCGATCATCAGCTTCACCGGGCGGCCGAGGCGCGCGAGCCGGATCGCCGCGCGCGCGGCGCCGTTGCAGTGCGGGCCCGCGCAGTAGACGACGAACAGCGTGTCGGCCGGATGGTCGGCGAGCTTGCCGGCGACGATCTTGAGGTGCGGCAGGTTGCGCGCGCCGGGCACGTGGCCCGCGGCAAACTGCTCCGGACCCCGGACGTCGAGCAGCACGAAATCCGGCGCGCCGGACGCAAGCGCATCGTGTACGTCCCAGCAATCGGTCTCGAAACGCAGCGATGCTTCGAAGTGCGCGAGGGCGGTGGCGCTGTCGGCGGCGGGGACGTCGGTGACGTATGACATGAAAGGCGCTCCTGAAGGACGGCGCGGAATGCGCCGGAATGAAGGGCAGTATCGCGGTTCGGCGGCCGTCGCGGCAGTGGCGCGATCGACAAGTTCCGGTAACATCGCGCCATGCACAATCATCTCGTCGTCGCGCTCGCCTACGAGCGCCTCTGCACCTTCGAGTTCGGCTGCGTGGTCGAACTGTTCGCGCTCGAACGCCCGGAACTCGGCGTCGACTGGTATCGCTTCGCGGTCTGCGCGAGCGAGCCCGGGCCCGTGCGCGCGGCGGGCGGCATCACGGTCGCCGCGCCGTACCGGCTCGCGATGCTCGATCGCGCGGACACCATCGTGATTCCCGGCTGGCGCGATCCGGACGAGCTGCCGCCGGAGCCGCTGCTGAAGAAGCTGCGTGCTGCGCATCGCCGCGGCGCGCGGCTCTGTTCGATCTGCTCGGGCGTGTTCGTGCTCGCGGCGGCCGGCGTGCTCGACGGGCTCACCGTGACCACGCACTGGCGCTACGCCGAGCGCCTGCAGGCGCGCTATCCGGCGCTGCGCGTGAATCCCGACGCGCTGTACGTCGACGAAGGGCAGATCGTCACGTCGGCCGGCTCGGCGGCGGGGCTCGACATGCTGCTGCATCTCGTGCGCCGCGATCACGGCGGCGCGATCGCGAACCGCGTCGCGCAGCGCCTCGTGCTGCCGCCGCATCGCGACGGCGGCCAGGCGCAGTTCGTGCCGCGCCCGGTCGCGCCGGGCGGCAGCGACCGGCTCGCTAAGCTGATCGACTGGATGCGCGCGCACGCGGCCGAGCCGCACACGCTCGCGTCGCTGGCCGCGCAGGCCGCGATGAGCACGCGCACGCTGCAGCGGCAGTTCGCGGATGCAACCGGGATGTCGCCGCTCGCGTGGCTGATCCGCGAGCGCGTGAACGTCGCGAAGGACATGCTCGAAGCACATCCCGGGCTGTCGCTCGCGCAGATTGCCGCACGCGCGGGGTTCGGTTCCGAGGAGTCGTTGCGCCGGCATTTCCGGCGCGTCGCGGCGACGAGCCCGGCTGCGTACCGGCGCGGGATGGATCGCGGTGTGAGGTCCACGGACGCGTGAGTGGTGCGTCTTTCCGCGCCGCGGCGGAACGAGTCCGTCGTTTGCTTCTTGTCGACTTCGAGCACGCGTAAGATGGCGATCGCCGTGCGGCGACCGTAGATGCGGCGCCGCCATTCCCGCTCGCAACGACAACGACAACGACAAGGACAATCATCATGGGCCTGCTGGGCAAGCTGTTCGGAAAGAAAACGCGTGACGAAGCGGCAGCGCCCGCGCGTTCCGCGCACGACGCAGGCGGAGCGCCGGAAGCAACGGAAGGATCCGACGATACGAACGAACAAGGCGGCCCCGACATCGCGCCGGAACTCGCGCCCGCGCTGAGGGCATTCCAGGCCGGCCGGCACGAGGCCGCGATCGCGGCCGCCGCGCCGCACGCGGAGCGGCTGGCCGATGCGGCGCGCCTCTGCGCGCTTTCATACTCGGCGATGAAGCGTTACCGGGAAGCGTTTCCGTACTGGCTCGCGCTGTTCGACCATGAGCCGAGCGCGCACAACGCGGTGCAGCTCGCGACGACGTCGGTGATGTGCGACGAAGTGGAGCGCGGCGAAGCGTGGATGCAGAAGGCCGCCGAGGTCAATCACGACACGCACGAGCAGTCCGACGTCGCGGCGCGCGTGAACTTCATTTCGGCGCTGATGCAAGGCGGCCACCTGCGCGAGGCGCTGCCGCATCTCGCGTGGGTGCGCGACGTGTACGGCCACGTGCGGATCACCGATTCGACCTTCCTCTACATGCGCGGCATTCCGTTCTTTTCGTCGTTCCTCGAGAACAGTCTCGAGATCCTGAAGGCCACGCAGCCGGCCGACGCGATCGCGCCGTGGTACGGGGAACTGAAGGGCAAGCTCGACGAAGAAGGCGAAGCGCAGCTTGCCGCGTGGGTTAATCAGTTGCCGGCATGACCGGCCGGTTCATCGCGCGTCGCGACGCCTGCCGCATCCTGCCGGCGCGGCGTCGCGGCGCGCATGCTCAGCGCGTGTTGGTATTGCGGGTATCGCGCGCGGTTTGCTTGATGCACGCGATCCGGTACACGCCGTCCTCGACTTCGACGCCATGCGTGTCGTGCGTGAAGCCGGGGAAGCGCAGGTCGTACTGCTCGAGCGCCTTCAGGTAACCGAGCAGCGGGCCGTCGGCCGGCCCCGCGTTTTCGCCGGGCATCAGCAGCGGAATGCCCGGCGGATAGGGCACCACGCCCGTCGCGACGGTGCGGCCCGCCATCTCGGCGAGTTCCAGCATCTCGATGTCGTTGTGCACGAGATGCTCGTACGCCTCGGCCGGGCTGAAGTCGGGTTGCGGCAGCGTCGAGAAGCCGCGCGACATCATCTCGGTCGTCTTCAGGTCGCTCATCGCGCTGAACATCAGGTCGCACAGGTCGCGCAGGCCGAGCGTGCCGTAGCGGTCCGGATAGCGCGCGACGAGCTCCGGCAGCGCCTGCTCGAGCGGCGCGTTCGCATCGTAGTCGCGCTTGAAGTCGAGCAGCGTGTTGACGAGCGTGCCCCACTTGCCCTTCGTCACGCCGAGCGAGAACAGGAACAGGATCGTGAAGTCGGTCGTCTTCTCGACGACGATCCCGTGCCGGTCCAGGTACGCGGTGACGACCGACGCCGGAATGCCGACCGGCATCAGCCCGCCGTGCGGCGCGACGCCAGGCGTGACGATCGACACCTTGATCGGATCGAGCATGCAGTAATCGTCCTCGATCTCGCCGAAGCCGTGCCATGTTTCGCCCGGATGCAGCACCCAGCATGACGGATCGGTGGCGAGCAGCGTTTCGTCCGCTTCATGGAAGCGCACGCGCCGGCCCGTCTTGCGATCGACCACGGTGTCCGGCTGCCAGCCGTTGAAGAACCAGTCGTCGTTCTCCTCGCATTCCGCATGCAGCCGCGCGAGCATCCGGCGGAACGACACGGCCTCGCGGATCGCGTCGGTGGTCAGCGCCTCGCCGCCGGGGCCGTCCATCATCGCGGCGCTCACGTCGTTCGACGCGATGATCGCGTAGTTCGGCGACGTCGATGCATGCATCATGTACGCCTCGTTGAAGCGCGCGTGCTCGATCGGGTTGCGGCCGTTGCGGACATGGATGAACGACGCCTGCGACAGCGCGGCGAGCAGCTTGTGCGTCGACTGTGTCGCGAACACGGTCGGCTTGCTCGCGTCGTGCTGCGACGGATCGCCGTGCATCGCGTGGCGATCGCGGTAGATCGGGTTGAAGCGCGCGTAGCCGTACCATGCCTCGTCGAAATGCAACCGGTCGACGCTCTGGCCGAGCAGTTCCTCGATGCGCGTGACGTTGTAGCAGAGGCCGTCGTACGTCGAGTTCGTGATCAGCGCATGCACGGGCGTCGGGTCGATGCCGTCGCGGCCGCGCACGAGCGGGTTCGCGTCGATCGCGAGACGCACGGCGGCGGCCGTGAGCCGTTCCGGCATGATCGGCCCGATGATCCCGTAATGGTTGCGCGACGGAATCAGGTAGGTCGGAATCGCGCCCGACATCGTCATCGCATGCTCGGCCGACTTGTGGCAGTTGCGATCGCACAGCGCGACCTGGTTGCGCGTGACGCTCGCCATCAGGATCACGCGGTTCGACATCGACGAGCCGTTCGTCACGTGATACGTGCGGTGCGCACCGAACACGCGCGCCGCGTAGCGTTCGCTTTCGCCGATCGGGCCCGAGTGGTCGAGCAGCGAGCCGAGTTCGCCGACCGAGATCGACAGGTCCGAGCGGAACAGCGCTTCGCCGAAGAATTCGAAGTACGCGCGGCCGACCGGCGATTTCAGGAACGCGGTGCCGCCCGTGTGGCCCGGCGTGTGCCACGAGTATTCGTAGACGCGCGAGAACTGCGCGAGCGCGCGGAACATCGGCGGCAGCACGGTTTCGCGGTAGCGTTCGATCGCGGCGACGATCCGCCCGCCGATGAATGCGGTCGTGTCCTCCAGCATCCAGATGAAGTCGTCGGCCTTGCGCATCGCGTCGACGGGAATCGCCGCCGCGCTCGCGCGGCTCGCGAGCAGGAACACCGGCACCGTCGCATTGCGCGCACGCATCGCGTCGAGCACGGCCTGCGCCGGCGCATGGCCGGGATCGTTGCCGAGCTCCCAGTTGAGCAGCAGGCACTGGATCGCGGGATCGGCGTCGACCACCGCGCGTGCGTCTTCGGCTGAGGTCGCGATCACGACGTCGACGAGCCGCGTGCGCAATTCTTCGACGAGCGCGGTGGCCGCGCGTCCGGTGGCCGTGCGTTCGTCGATGTCGTGCTGCACGAGCAGCGCCTTCATGCCGAGGCGGCGGAACGCCGGTTGGGTCAAGGAAGCGGTCATGGGTCATTCCCCCGTTTGTTGAGTTGCCGGGATGCCTGCTGCGGCGGCCGGCGAGCGTGCGTGAAGGCGGGCGGCCTCGTGTTGGCCGACGGAGATCCAGAAGGCCGCGACGAGCGCGACGATGGTCACGCCGAGCGCGAGGTAGCGCACCCAGCGCGGCGAGCGGCCGCCCGGGTGGACATGGGTTTCCTCGATTTCGCGCTGGCGGTTGATCGACAGCTCGTAGAACACGATCGTCGCGATCACGAAGATCAGCGACCAGCGCGTCTGCTGGCCGTCGGAGCCGACCATCGCCCACAGCGCGTAGACGGCGCCGATCAGGCCGACGATCGTGTAGAAGGTGAACTGGTGCGACGGCATCTTGCCGTAGCCGAGCACCTTGATCGCGATGCACGAGTAGATGTACGGCAGCAGCGTCATGATCACGGCGATCGACGCGATCTTGCCGAACTGCTCGCTCGCGCTCGGCGACATCGTCGCGAGCACCTGCACCGACATGATGACCGCGACGATCGCGAGGCCCGCCGACGGCACGTTCTTCGAGTTGACGCGGGCGAACACGCCGGCGAACAGGCCGTCGTCGGCCGCGGCCTTCGCGGTCTGGCCGACCAGCAGCGTCCAGCCCGCGAGCGAGCCGAGGCAGCCGAGCGCCGCGCAGATCGCGACCGCGTTCGCGGCGGTGTCGCCGAGCGCGAGGCGCGCGGCATCCGCGAACGGCGCGCTCGACGCGAGCAGCGCCTTGTTCGGGATCATTCCCATGATCACGGTCGAGCTGAGCACGTAGCAGACGGCCGCGAGCACGACGCCGCCGACGGTCGCGATCGGCACGTTGCGCGACGGGTTCTCGACGACGCCGGCCGACACCGACGCGCTCTCGACGCCGATGAACGCCCACAGCGTGAAGTTCAGCGTCGCGCCGATCGCGCCGAAGCTGCTCGCGCCCGACACGTTCCAGCCGGCGAAGTACACGTCCTTGCTGAACCAGAACCAGCCGAACACGGCCATCCCGAGGATCGGCACGAGCGCGAAGATCGTCGTGACCGACTGCACGCGGCCGACCACGTTCGGCCCGAGGATGTTCGCGTAGGTGAACAGCCAGATCACGAAGATCTGCGCGAGCGCGAACACGAGCGGGTCGTGCAGGACCGGGAAGAAGTGCGTGAGATAGCCGAGGCCGGCGACCGCGAGGCCGACGTTGCCGAGCACGTTCGCGAGCCAGTAGATCAGGTTGGTCTGGTAGCCGATGTACGGGCCGAAGGCCTTGCGCGCATACGCATACGGGCCGCCGGCGGCCGGGTCGATCGCCGCGAGCTTCGCGAACACCAGCGCGAGCGACACGGCGCCGACGACGGTGATCAGCCAGCCGAAGATCGCGATGCCGCCGGTGGCGGCGAGGTTCGCGGGCAGCATGAAGACGCCGGAGCCCATCATGTTGCCCGCGACCATCAGCGTGGCGGGGATGACGCCGATTTTCGGCGCGGCGGTCGCGGCTGGCGCGGCGGCGGAACGGGAGGAGGACGAGCTGGCATCGGACATGCGAGGCTCCTTGAATGGTCGTGATGCGGTTGAGGTGGCGCGGCCCGGCGCCGGTCGACGATTCCGGAATGGATCGTCGTTTTATTGAACGACAGCATCTTATATCTTAATTAGGTTTGAATAAGGGTAAGCGATACAATTTAATATCTTGAATATTGATGTCGATCATTGAAAAGGGTGAAACGCTTTGGTGCGGATGACGGTGGCTGCACCGGGGCGAATGGCCTGTATGGGCCGTCCGGACGGTGGTTCCGGGGTGAAGGTGAGATGCGGGTCAGGTTGAACGGATAATCGATTTTTGCCGAACCGGTTAATTCAATTTGCGGGCTGAGTGAGTCGTCAAACCCTGATTGAATTAGTCGGTTATTATCGAGCGCTCGAAATGCGCTCGCCCGCGCCATTGATTACGTCTACCGAACGGTGATTCCGATGACGATGCTGCCTTCCCGCCTGCCGCTGATCCAGGCTCCGATGGTCGGTTCCCTGAGCCCGCTGACGATTGCGGTCTGCGAGGCGGGCGGGCTCGGCTCGCTCGCATGCGCGGCACTCGGCCCGCAGCAGTTGCGCGACGAAATCGCGGCGATCCACGCACGCACGCCGGCGCCGTTCAACGTCAACTTCTTCTGTCATGCGCCGCCCGCGCCCGATGCCGAGGTCGACGCGCGCTGGCGCGCGGCGCTGGCCGGCTACTACGCGGAAGCCGGGCTCGATGCGGCCGACGTGAAGGGCGGCCCCGGTCGCGCGCCGTTCGACGACGCGATGTGCGCGGTCGTCGAGGAACTGCGCCCGGCCGTCGTGAGCTTCCATTTCGGTTTGCCGGACGAAGCACTGCTCGAACGGGTGCGGCGCACGGGCGCGTTGATCGTCTCGTCCGCGACGACCGTCGAGGAAGCGCGCTGGCTCGATGCGCGCGGCGTCGATGCGATCGTCGCGCAGGGCGCCGAGGCGGGCGGGCATCGCGGGATGTTCCTGACCGACGACATCCACGCGCAGCCGGGCCTGTTCGCGCTGCTGCCGCAGCTCGTCGACGCGGTGCGCGCGCCGGTGATCGCCGCCGGCGCGATCGCCGATGGCCGCGGCATCGCGGCCGCGTTCGCGCTCGGCGCACGCGCGGTGCAGATCGGCACCGGCTACCTGCTGACGCCGCAAGCCGGCCGCTCGACGCAGCACCGCGCGGCGCTGCGGGCCGCACGCGACGACGGCACGCGCGTGACCAACCTCTACACGGGCCGCCCCGGACGCGGCCTGCTGACGCGCTTCATGCGCGAGCAGGGGCCGATGAGCGCGCTTGCGCCCGCGTTCCCGCTCGCGACGGCGGCAGTCGATCCGCTGCGCGTCGCGTTCGAGCGGCAGGGGCGCGACGATTTCTCGCTGCTGTGGTCGGGCGAGGCCGCGGCACTCGCGCGGGAAGAGGATGCCGGGGTGCTGACCCGGCGGCTGTGGGACGACGCGATCGCGTGCGCGGCGGGGTTGTGCGACGCATTCCCGCAGGCCGTTTGAGCGGGTGCGCGACGCGCTGCGGGAAACGGGCCCGAACGGGCCCCGAATACGGCACGGAAAGCGCCCCGGGGCGGGGGCATCGGCGTATCATCCGGTTTTTCGTCAGCCCTATCCAGGCACCCCACCATGACCTCCGTCGACACTACCCCCGTCCTCGACCATGACAAGCTCGTTACCTTCGTCGAGCGCAAGTGGAACGATGAAATCCTCCACGCACTGACCGACTACATCGCGATTCCCGCGAAGAGCCCCGCCTTCGACCCCGACTGGGCGAAGCGCGGCTATCTCGAACGGGTCGTCACCGATGCCGCGCAGTGGGCCGAACGCCAGCCGGTGAAAGGCCTGAAGCTCGAGATCGTGCGCTTGCCCGGCCGCACGCCGGTGATCTTCTTCGAAACCCCCGCAACCCGCTCGGGCAGCACCGACACGATCCTGCTGTACGGCCACCTCGACAAGCAGCCCGAATTCGACGGCTGGCGCGCGGACCTCGGCCCGTGGACGCCGAAGTTCGAGAACGGCAAGCTGTACGGCCGCGGCGGCGCGGACGACGGCTACGCGATCTACGCGAGCCTCGCCGCGCTCGGCGCGCTCGACGAGCAGGGCGTCGAACGCCCGCGCTGCGTCGGCCTGATCGAGACCTGCGAGGAGTCGGGCAGCTACGACCTGCTGCCGTACGTCGATGCGCTGCGCGACCGGCTCGGCCAGGTGTCGCTCGTCGTGTGCCTCGATTCGGGCGCCGGCAACTACGACCAGATGTGGCTCACGACGTCGCTGCGCGGGCTGGTGTCCGGCGACCTGCAGGTCGAGGTGCTCGAGGAGGGTGTTCACTCGGGCGTGTTCGGCGGCATCGCGCCGTCGAGCTTCCGCGTGATGCGCCAGCTGTTCGAGCGCCTGGAAGACGCGAAGAACGGCAACCTGCTGCCGGGCGTGTTCCATTGCGAGATTCCCGACAGCCGCGTGCGCGAGGCCGACGCGGCCGCCGCGATCCTCGGCGACGCCGTGTGGAAGGGGCTGCCGTGGGCATGCGGCGCGGACGGCAAGCCGGTGCTGCCGACCACCACCGATCCGCGCGAGGCGCTGTTGAACTCGACGTGGCGTCCGTCGCTGTCGGTGACGGGCGCGGCCGGCCTGCCGGCGCTCGCCGACGCGGGCAACGTGCTGCGTCCGCGCACCGCGTTCAAGCTGTCGCTGCGCCTGCCGCCGCTGGTCGATGCCGCTCAGGCCGTGCAGCAACTGAAGGAACTGCTCGAACTCGATCCGCCGTACAACGCGAAGGTCACGTTCAAGCCGGATGCGGGCGCCGCGACCGGCTGGAGCGCGCCGGATCTCGCGCCGTGGCTCGCGTCGTCGCTCGACGCCGCGTCGCGCCGCCACTTCGGCGCGGACTGCGCGTACATGGGCCTCGGCGGCACGATCCCGCTGATGAACGTGCTGCAGGCCGGCTTCCCGTCCGCGCAGTTCATGGTGTGCGGCGTGCTCGGGCCGAAGTCGAATGCGCACGGCCCGAACGAGTTCCTGCACGTGCCGTACGCGAAGAAGCTGACCGCGGCGGTGGCGGACGTGATCGCGTCCGCGCGCTGAGCGTTCGCGCCGTCTGTCCCGACCCGACCGGATCCAACCCGACCTGACGGAGCCTTGCCGATGACCGCGCTGCCGACCCCCGATACCGACCCGCTGCGCATGCGCGCCGAACCGCTGCACGCGTTCGTCGCGGCACTCTGGGAGCGGGTCGGCAGCAGCGAGCGCGAGGCGCGGCTCGTCGCCGATCACCTGGTCGGCGCGAATCTGGCCGGGCACGATTCGCACGGGATCGGGATGATCCCGAACTACGTCGCGTCGTGGCGGGAAGGGCAGTTGCAGTTGAACGGGCACGCGTCGATCGTCCGCGACGGCGGCGCGGTGCTCACCATCGACGGCGGACGCGGCTTCGGCCAGGTGATCGCATTCGAGGCGATGGTCGAAGGCATCGAGCGCGCGCGACGCATGGGCATCTGCGCGATCGGGCTGCGCGACGTCCATCACCTCGGCCGCATCGGGCACTGGGCCGAGCAGTGCGCGCGCTCGGGGCTCGTGTCGTTCCATTTCGTCAACGTGCCGGGCGACTTGCTCGTCGCGCCGCTGCACGGCACCGATGCGCGCTTCGGCACGAATCCGTTCTGCGCCGCGTATCCGCGCGCGGGGCGGCCGCCGCTGCTGCTCGATTTCGCGACGAGCGCGATCGCTTACGGCAAGACGCGGGTCGCGTACAACCAGGGCAAGCGCGTGCCGGCCGGGTCGCTGATCGATCATCGCGGCCAGCCGACCGACGATCCGGCCGTCATGCACGAGCAGCCGTTCGGCGCGCTGCTGCCGTTCGGGCTGCACAAGGGGTATGCGCTGGCCGCGATGTGCGAGATCTTCGGCGGCGCGCTGGTCGGCGGGCATACGACCTACGGCGACACGCTGCAGAAGACGAGCGCGATCGTCAACGGGATGCTGTCGGTGCTGATCGATCCTGACGCGTTCGATGCGGCCGATGCGCAGCGCGAAGCCGATGCGTTCGTCGAATGGGCGAAGGCGTCGCCGCAGGCGGGCGATGCGCCGGTGCGGATGCCCGGCGAGCCGGAGGAGGCGAGCCGCGCCGCACGCGGCGTGGACGGCATTCCGGTCGATCGCGCGACGTGGCGGCAGATCCGCGAGAGCGCGGCGGCCGTCGGCTTCGACGACGCGGAACTCGACGTGTGGACACGGCGCTGCACGGAGCCCGCATGAGCTGGCAATCGGAGAAGGCGCACGGCGAGGAGATCGCGTACCGGCTCGCGCCGCTCGGCAAGGTAGAGGTCGCGCGGTTCTTCAGCGGCGCCGCGATGCGGCTCGACGGCGTGATGTTCGGCTTCATGTCGCGCGGGTCGCTGTTCCTGCGCGTCGACGACGTGAACCGTCCCGCGTTCGTGGCGGCAGGGATGGGGCCGTTCTCGTATGAGCGCCCTACGCGCACCGTTGCGCTCGAGGGTTATTACGAAACGCCGGCCGACGTGCTGGAGGATGCGGGCGCGCTGTTCGACTGGTGCCGCGGCGCGTATCGGGCGGCGTTGCTGGCGGGGGCGCCGAAGCGCAAGGCGAAGGGGAAGGCGGCGCCGAAGCCGCCTGCGGAGCCGAAGACGGCAGCGGCGTCAACGCCGGCTGAGAAACGGAGTGTGAAGCCGGCTGCGAAAGCGTCCGCGAAACCTTCCGCGAAAGCGGCGCCGAAACCTGTTTCGAAACGGGCCACGAAATCCGTGGCGAAGCGCAAGTAACCGTAGCGCCGGCCGCCCATCGTCGCTGCGCGACGATTTACGTTGTCCTGAGTTTGCGACTCGCGAAGCGTGGGGAGATGCGCCAGATTCCTGCCAACCGCACGGGATGTACGAAAGCATCAACCTTGCCGAACCGTGCGTGCGTCATGCTTCACAACGGCGGCTACGGCGTTTATGATCGGCGCGGATCGCGTCCGCGTCTGGCGCGACCCGCGCCGGCCGTGTCGCCGGCCTCGCGAACGGCGCATCGAAAGCCGCGCGAATGATTCCCCACTCATCGTTCCAGACGGAGACAACCGATGCTCGTCCTGATTCTCGGTTTAGCGATCTTCCTCGGTGTGCATTCGATTCGGATCGTCGCGGACGGCTGGCGATCCGCGACCATCGAGCGGATCGGCGAGAAACGCTGGAAGGGCCCCTATGCGATCGCGTCGATCGTCGGCTTCGTGCTGATCATCTGGGGTTACGGGATCGCGCGCCAGGGCGGGACGCTGCTGTGGGTGTCGCCCGTCGGCGTTCGCCATCTCACCGGCATGCTGACCGCGATCGCGTTCGTGCTGATTGCCGCGTCCTACGTGCCGCGCAACCGCATCAAGACGCTCGTCGGCCATCCGATGGTGGCCGGCGTGATGGTATGGGCGATCGCGCACCTGCTCGCGAACGGCACGCTGCACGCGGTCGTGCTGTTCGGCGCATTCTTCGTGTGGTCGCTGGTCGATTTCGTCGTGTGGCGCGCGCGCGATCGCCGCAACGGCGTCCGCTATCCGGCCGGCAGCCTGTCGGGCGATGCCGTGACGATCGTCGCCGGGCTCGTCGTATGGGCCGTCTTCGCTTGGTTCCTGCACGGCCCGCTGATCGGCGTGCGGCCGTTCGGTTGAACGCGCGCGCCTGCAAGCATTGACGAGCGGGGCGCGCAGGCCGCCCGCCGCGCCCGCGAATCCGCCGCGACATCGAGGCGGGCGCATTGCCCGCCATCGCTCGGCGCACGGGGCGCCTGCCGATCGATGGCGAGTTCGTCGCGACCGACGGCATGCGTGCCGTCGGCGCGATCGGGGCGCGCGCGTCAGATCGGCTTGACGAACAGCCCCACGGTCAGCGCGGCGCCGATGCAGACGATCGCGATCCGCAGCACGCGTTCGTTCACGCGGTGCAGCGCCCACGCGCCGAGCAGGCCGCCGACGATCGCGCCGCCGCCGAGCGCGATCGCCGCCTGCCAGTGGAGGTGCGGCGAGGTCAGGAACAGCACGACCGCCGACGCGTTCATCACGCCCGCGAGTGCGTTCTTGGTCGACATCGCGTGACGCGGCGACAGGCCGGCCATCGTCAGCGCGGCCATCATCAGGAAGCCGATGCCGCCGCCGAAGTAGCCGCCGTAGATCGCGATCAGGAACTGCGAGATCGCGGCCGTGACGGGGCCGACATGCTGCGTGCCGGCGCCGGTCTTGCGGAAGAAGCTGCCCCATGCGAACACGACCGTCGCGAACAGCACGAGCCACGGCACGAGGTGCGAGAAGATCGACGACGGGGTTTTCAGCAGCAGCAGGCCGCCGAGCGCGCCGCCGACCACGCTGATCGCGAACAGCGCGCGAAACGACAGCTTGCCCGCGCCGCGCACCATGTTCCGGCTGGCCCAGCCTGTCGTGACCTGGCCGGGAAACAGCGCGACCGTCGACGTGATGTTCGCCGCGAGCGGCGACATTCCCGACACGATCAGCGCGGGCAGCGTGACGAACGAGCCGCCGCCCGCGAGGGCGTTTTGCAGGCCGGCCCACAGGCCGGCGACGATGATGAGGGCGAGCATTGGTGCGGAAGCGGAGAAGTGGCGGGGCGCGCGGGTACGCGCGGCGGACGCCCGATGGTAATGCAGGATCGCGGCGGCGCAAAGCGGGCCGGCGCGCAGCGTTGCAGGGGGCGCGGCTGATCGACGTGGGCGTTGCGTCGGGCGTGATGCTTTCGCGCCGTTTCGCGTTTCGCCCGCGCCGTTACGCACCCGACCGGTGTCGCGTCACGCGTTCGGCTGCGTGTCGGCGTTTCCGCTGGCGCATCGCCTTCGACGTCCGGATAGACGATCGTACCGTCGTCCCGGATCACCGCGCCGGCAGTAAGACGCGTGGGCTCCACGCGGTTCTTGCCCATGATGTGCAGCACCGTTTCGCCGCGCGCGATCAGGTAGTCGGACACGATGCGCCGATGACAGCGCCACGACATGGCTTCCGAACGCATGATCGTGCAAAGCTGCCGGTGCCCTTGCGCGATCAGCTGTCGAGGCCCGCTCGAAACTCGGGCGACAGCGCGTAATCGGCGTAGCGATGGAAACTGCGGTTCGTCCAGAAGTCGTTGACGTCGTCGGGCACGCCGAGCGACTTGCCTCGCAGGCCGCCGAGTGCGGCGATGTGCTCGTAGGCGATGGCGGCCGCGGCCAGCTCGCCGGGAAGCGTTGCTTCGTTGAACTGCGGATTCGTGCGCGAACGCGTCATCTTCCGGATATCGGCGAGCAGCGCGATGTCGGACGCGTCGAGCATCTCGATGAACGCGTCGAGCGTGCGGTTCGAATGGCCGATCGTGTAGAACGGGAGCGCCACGAATCGTCCTTGCCGGCAACGCGTTCGAGCACGTGCCCGCGGTGCGCGGCGATGTGGTCGGTGCGGTCGCTCCTGATCTCGTATTGCGGATCGTCGGGCGATGCGTGTTCGCGATGAGCCTTGTAGTCGAAATCCTGCGTGTGGATCGCGATGGTCGTGCCGGTCACGTAACCGGCTTCGGAATTCCAGCGGACGTGGTCGCCCGGCTTGAATGGCGTCGTCATGCGGGGAGCCTCGTTGCATCGGTGCGGTGTCGTCGGTCGTTGCCGTACGCGTTATCGGCGCTCGCCGGGCATGGAAAAAGATACGGGCGGCGGGGGCGTGCCGGGCTGCGGACGCAAGCGTCGTGCCGGCGCCCTGCGAGCCTTCATTTTCCCAACGACGACGATCCCATCCTCCCGCTTGCCTCCGTGAAATTGACGTGCTAATTTTTCATGAAATTGGACGACTGAAATTTCACGGGAGCCCGCATGTTCGTGCAGTCCGACCGTCACGTCGCAAGCTACTACGCCGGCACCTACCCGGCGCCGATCCCGCGGCGTCCCGAACTGGACGAACGCATCGACGCCGACGTGCTGGTCGTCGGCGCGGGCTTCAGCGGGCTGCACACGGCGTTGCGCCTGGCGCTCGCGGGCAAGCGCGTGGTGGTGCTCGAAGCGAGCCGCGTCGCGTGGGCCGCATCGGGCCGCAACGGCGGACAGGCGCTGCTCGGCTGGTCGTGCGACATGCAGCCGCTCGAGGATTCGCTCGGCCGCGACGGCGCGCGCATGCTGTGGGACAGCATGCGCTGGGCCGCGGCCGAAGTGCGCGAACTGCCCGCGCGGCACGGCTTCGACATCGACTATCGGCCCGGCAGCCTGTGGGCCGCGGTGCGGCCGCGTCGCGTTGCGTTGCTCGCACAGGCCCGCGACGAAGCCGCGCAGCGCTGGGGCTACGACCGGCTGCGCGTGATCGGGCAGGACGAGATGCCCGAATGGATCGGCAGCGCGCGCTATCTCGCCGCGCTCTACGATCCCGAGGCCGGCCATCTGAATCCGCTGAAGCTCGCGCTCGGTCTTGCGCAGACGATCGAACGGGCCGGCGGCCGCATCTTCGAGCAAAGCCGCGTGCTCGACTGTCGCGAGACGGCCGGCGGTCACGTCGCACGCACCGCGCAGGGCGAAGTGCGCGCGGACGTGCTGGTGCTCGCGTGCAACGCGTACGTCGACCGGCTCGATCCCGAACTGTCGCGCCGGTTGCTGCCGGTCGGCACCTACCAGGTCGCGACCGCGCCGCTTTCGGCGGACGTCGCCCGCTCGCTGCTGCCGCGGAACAGCTGTGTGATCGACAACCAGTTCGTGCCCGACTACTTCCGCCTGAGCCCCGACAACCGCCTGCTGTTCGGCGGCGGCTGCACGTATCTCGGCGGGATTCCGGCCGACATCGCGGCCGCGACGCGCCCGCATCTCGAACGCGTGTTCCCGCAACTGGCCGGCGTGCCGCTCGACTACGTGTGGGGCGGTCACATCGACATCAGCATGCGCCGCACGCCGGACATCGGCCGCCGCGGCCAGCGCTTCTGGCTGCAGGGCTTCTCGGGGCACGGCGTGCTGCCGACGCTCGCCGGCGCGCGCGCGGTCGCCGATGCCGTGCTCGGCGACGATCGCCTGCTCGCGCAGTACCAGCGCATCCGCAACCCGCGCTTTCCCGGCGGCGACCGCCTCGCCGCGCCGCTGGAAGCGATCGGCAAGGCCTGGTACCGTTTGCGCGATACCGTCTGACGTACCGGAACTCATCATGAACGAACAGGAAGAGATAGAAAGTCTGGCGATCCTGATCCGCGACCTGCGCAAGCATCGCAAGGTCACGCTCAACGATCTCGCGGAACGGATCGGCCGCTCGGTCGGCTTTCTGTCGCAGGTCGAGCGCGGGCTGTCGCGCCCGACGGTCGCGGATCTCACCGCGATCGGCGAGGCGCTCGGCGTGCCGACCACGTATTTCTACAGCCTGAGCAAGCCGCGCAGCGTGCCGTGGGTCACGCGGCCCGACGAGCGGCGCACCGTGTATTACGCGGCCGGCATCACGGACATCCTCGTGTCGCCGAACATGCGCTCGCGCTTCTCGATCCTCGAGAGCCATCTCGCGCCCGGCGCGAGCAGCGGCGAGCGCTCCGTCGACGACAGCGACGAGCAGGGCGGCTTCGTGCTCGAAGGCGAGCTGACGATCTGGATCGACGGCGACGACACGCCCGTCACGCTCGGCCCGAACGACGCATTCCAGCTTCCCGCGCACAAGCGGTTTCGTTACGCGAACCTGGGCGACGCGCCGGCGCGCGTGATCTGGGTGTTCACCTGAGTTCGCCGGCGGGCGGTCCCACGGATCGTCGCGCCGTGCTGCTGGTTTGCAGTACTGATCGACATCGGGCATGTGACGTGCCGCATGCCGATGAGTCCGGTTCGCCGCGCTGCGGCACCGTCATACAAGACATGGAAAGGATGAGACATGGCTGACGTCGTTCCCGTGCTGGTCGATGAAGTCCGCGCATTCCGGCAGGCGCATCCCGAGATCCGTTATGTCGACCTGATCTGTCTCGACCTGCCGGGTCATTTCTACGGCAAGCGTTATCCGATCGATGCGCTCGAGAAGGTCGCGTCGGGCTCGTTGCTGAAGCTGCCGCAGAACTGCGTGCTGCTCGGCACGCAGGGCGGCCTCTACAAGATCGGCGATTACTGCTTCAACGACGGTGACCCCGACGCGCCGCGCCGCCTGATTCCCGGCACGCTGAAGCCGGTGCGCTGGGAGCGGCAGCCGCTCGCGCAGATGCTGATCAGCTCCGACGGCACGGACGCGCCGATCGAGTTCGAGCCGCGCGAGGTGCTGGCGCGCGTGCTGCGGCGGTTCGCGGCGCGCGGCATCCGGCCGGTCGTCGCGTTCGAGCTCGAGTTCTACCTGTTCGCCGCGCAACTCGCGGACGGGCTGCCGCAGTATCCGCGCGACCGCTTGAGCGACGACCGCGACGACCAGCCGAACATGCACATCGAACGCCTGTCGCGGTTTTCCGATGTGCTGCACGAGATGGTCGAGGCCGCGCGCGAGCAGGGCGTCGACGCGACGGTGATCACGGCCGAGCTCGGGCCCGGCCAGTTCGAGATCAACTTCGGCCATACCGACGACGCGCTGCGCGCGGCCGACTGGTCGGCGCTGTTCTGCCGCAGCACGCGCGGCGTCGCGCTGCAGCACGGCTATCGTGCGAGCTTCATGGGCAAGCCGTACCTGCATGCGCCGGGCAGCGGGATGCACGTGCACGTGAGCCTGTATGACGACGCGGGCCGCAACCTGCTCGCAGCGGACGCGCAGCGGCCGCTGCGGCATGCGGTGGCCGGCTGCCTCGCGCTGCTGCCGCACTGCATGCCGGTATTCGCGCCGAACCACAATGCGTTCCGCCGCTACGGCTCGATGGTGAATGCGGCGAGCCGTGCAAGCTGGGGCTTCGAGGATCGCGACGCGTGCATCCGGATTCCGGAATCGGATGCGCGCAATCTGCGCATCGAGCATCGGCTCGCGAGCGCGGACGCGAATCCGTACCTGGTGCTCGCGGCGATCCTGTCCGGGATGGAGCATGGGCTCGACGCACGGATCGAGCCGATCGCGCCGCTCAACGACGATCGCGGCAGCGGGATCGATTTCCCGAAGGAGATGCTGTCGGCCGTCGCGGCGATGCAGGATCACGTGGCCGTGCGCGACGGGCTCGGCAGTGAATTCGTGATGGTGTATTGCGAGAACAAGCGGCAGGAGGAACTGGATTTTCGCAACGAGATCGGGGCGCGCGAGTATCGGTGGTTTCTTTGACGTGCTGCGCCGACCGGCGCGGACTATGGAAGTGCGCGCCAGTAGCGCACTTCGTCGATCGACGTCCCGTCGATGTCGAACGTCTTGATGTCGCTTTCGGCGACGAAGCCTTCACGTTCGTAGAACGCGCGCGCGCGGCGGTTCTCGACGATTGCCCAGAGCGACACCCATGCATGCCCCCCGTCGTGCAGCGACCGGCAAGCATGCCGGACCAGCGCCTTGCCGATTCCTTTGCCGCAATGCAGCGGATGCAGATAGATCGCGTGGATTTCACCCCACGCGCGATCCTTGTCGGCGTCGCGCGTCGTGCCGTACGCGACCCAGCCCGTCACGCCGTCTGCGTCGAATGCGACCGTGACGCGCGTTTCGCCTGCCGCGAGCGCGTGGTGCCAGAAGTCGGTACGTTGTTCGACCGACAAACCTGCAAGGAACGACGCCGGCATGATGCCGTCGTAGGTTGCCCGCCACGATGCGACGTGGATCGCGGCGATGGCTGCGGCATCGGCCGGCGTGGCTGTGCGGATGGCGATCGTGGTCGTTTTCGAGGGCATGCGTGCGTGGTTTGACCGGTTGCGGGATACAACGATGAAGCAGCCCCGTTCAACGCCGTGAATCGGGCGTGCATGCAGGTGCGGTGTCGCGCCGCACCTGCACCGTCCTTACTCGCCGAGCTTCGCCGTCACGCACCCCGTGCTCGAGCATTCGCGCTCGCGTTCGCGCAGGAACGACAGGCGCGATTGCGTGAAGTCGATCGCGCATTGCAGGTTCACGAGATAGCCGTCGTCGCGCGTTTCGCTGCAGCGGTCGTCGCGCCGCTTCATCCACGCGAGCTGGCCGGTCTTCAGCTTCGCCTGCTGGTCGCCGCTCAGTTGCTTGCGCACGCGGCCGTACTCGTCGTTCAGTTCGCGGTCGACCTGCGAGAACTCGTTGCTGCTGCAGTACACCTGGTCGAACGCGCTGCGCGGTTTGCCGCAGCCGGCCGCCTGCGCGGAGAACGGCACGGCAAGCGCGAGCAGCGTGCAGGATACGAGCAGATTCTTCTTCATCATTGTGGTGCTCCTCACTGGGTGAAAACCGTTGAAACCGACCGGCGGCGCCTTTACCGGGCCGCCGTACACGCGTCGATCCCGCCCGCGATCGCGGTGGCGAGGCGCTGGATCGTCTCGCGCTGCGCGAGTCGCTTTTCCTCGTCGGGATTGACGATCACGCCCGCCTCGACCAGAACGGCCGGGATCGGCGCGGTACGCAGCACGACGAGATCGTCGAAGCGGTGGATGCCGAGTTGCGGATCGATCAGCGGGCGGTTCTCGCCCTTGATCGGCTGCGCGTGATACAGCGACGGCCGTTCGCCGGCCGCGACCAGGCGTTCGGCGATCGCCTTCGCGCAACGCAGGCTTTCCGCGTAGTGCGGATTACGCTCGGACACGAACACGGCGAAACCGCGGAAGTCGCGCTGCCGTCCCGCGTCGATGAACTGCTGCTGCATCGAATCGTGATGGATCGACACGAACAGATTTGCGTCCGGCGCCTGCGTCGAGCGCTGGTCGAGCGCGATCTCGCGGCCATCGGCCGACGTGCGCAGCACGCGGTCGCCGTGCGCGGCGAGTGTCTCCGCGACGGCGGTGGACAGGTCGAGGTTGTACCGGTATTCGACGCGGCCGCTTGCGCCGGTGGCACCCGGGTGGGCCGGCGTATGGCCGGTGTCGACGACGACGTAGCGGCCGGAGGCCGGCTGTGCGTCCGGACCTGCCGCATCGGCCGCATGCAGCGCGAGCGGCGCGCCGAGCAGCGGGCCGCATGCGAGCAGGCGCGCGGCGGCGCGCACGAACGGACGAAGGCGTCGAAGGGTTCGGTTTGTCATTGTTGTTGTCGAGGAGGGCATGCGGCGCGTCGCCTGGCGCGCACCGTCGGCCTGCTCAATGCAGTCGGAATGTCGCGCGATTATAGCGGTTGCCGGCGGCGCCGCAATGACGGAAGGCGCGGCGTCGCGCGCGCCGGAAACCGGCGCTCAGGCGAGCACGCGCCGGGCCGCGAGCATGCCCCAGTACGATGCTTCCTCGAACAGCGACAGCCCGGACAGGTCCGCATGCGCGAACACGACGGGGCCATCAGCCTCGCGCAGCGCGAGCAGCCCCGGCCGGCTCAGGAAGCCGACATCGGGTGTCGCCATCGCGTGGCCGCGCACGGTGATCTCGAGCGCCGTCGCATGCTTCCACAGTTCGCGTCCGTAGACGGCCTGCAGGTCGATCGCCGCCTGTTCGCGCAAGGCATCGGGCTTTGCCTGGGCAAGCCAGCGGCGCGTGTCGTCCGGCGTTTGCGTACTCAACGCCTGATAGGCGGAGAACACGGAGCGGGTCGGCGGCGACATCCGGATCAGCTGGTGCGTCGACACGACATAGCCGAGCCCCGCGCCGTCGTAGACGACGTTGTCCCACGCGAGCGGCACGCCGGCTGCCTCGGCCGGCATCCCGTCGAGCAGGAAATTGGACACGAGCCACGGCGCGCGCGGCGGCAGGTCGCGCGTGGGATCGAAACCGTACGCGCGCAACTGCGGAAACACGCGAGCCGCGACGAACAGCGGCATGGCGCTGACGACGCGCCGCGCCTTCAGCATGAACGTCGACAGCGTGCCGTCGTCACCGACACGCGCACACAGCACGTCGACGCCGCCCGCGCGCTCGGTCGCGCGAACGGCGAAGCCGTGCCGCGACCACGCGTTCGAGCCGGTGCGCGCGGTGATCGAGTCGCTCAGCTTCGTCACCATCGTATGCAGCCCGTCGGGCCAGGTCAGCACGGCGCCGTCGCCCGCGTCGCTCGCGTGGCCGCCGCGCGACGAGAAGTAGTGCAGGCCGGCCCACGCGGACACGTGCTCGTAACCCGCACCGTAGTCGTCGCGGCAGCAGTAGTTCAGGTACCAGTGCAGCGCGGTCGCGGTGTAGCCCTCGTCGAGCAGCCACTGCCTGAACGAGCGCCGGTCGAGCGCGCGCCAGCGCGGGTCGCGCGACGATTCCGCGAGCGGAATGCAGAACACCTTGCGGCCGTCCGCGCCGCGCGCGGAGCGCAGGCTGTCGGTGTAGGCGAAGAAGCGCGTTTGCTGCGCGAGCGCATCGGCGTCGAGGGCGGCCGTCGGCACGATGCCGTCCTGCCACTGGCCTCCGATGAACAGCCGTTCGTCGGGGGCGTGCACGAGCGCGCGTTCGTCGTACGCGGGTTGCGCGGAGAACGGCGCCGCTTCGATCACGCCGAGATCGGCGAGCATGTCGCGCAGATGTGCGGATTCGAGCGACGGCAGCGGCAGGTAGTGCGCGCCCTTCGGATAGCCGAGTTCGCCGAAGCGGCCGCCGGCCGCATTGCCGCCGAATTCGGGCCCGGCGAGCACGACGAAGCGTGTGTGTCCCGCGCGCGCGAGCTGCCACGCGCACGACAACCCGGCCGCGCCCGAGCCGAGGACCGCGACGTCGGTCTCGATCGTGCCGGAAGGCGGCGGCAGCGCCGCGTGGTCGCGCAGCGCATGGCCTTCGCGCATGCCGGGGTAGCCGACGCGCGGCGTCGTCTCGAGCCAGCCGGTGCGGCCGCACGCGGCGAGCGACGCCGCCGCGGACGCGACGAGGAACGTGCGGCGATCCATCAGCGCAGCACGTGCTTCCAGTCGTCGTCGAAGCGGCGCACGAGCGGCTGGTCGTTGAGTTCATTCGGCGACATCGGCAGCGCCGGCATGTCAGCCGGGAAGTGGAACATCTCGGCGGCCGTCTGCGCGTCGAGCCAGCGCGTCGGCACCGAATAGCGTGTCGGCACGGTGAAGTCGCGACGCTTGCCGGCGATCACGAACCCCCAGTCGCCAAACGACGGCACGTAGCAGTGGTACGGCCAGGTGTTGAGCCCGGCTTCGCGCAGCGTCGCGATGATCGTCCAGTACGCGTGCGGCGCGAAGTACGGCGACGTCGACTGGATCACCGCATAGCCGTTCTCGGACAGGTGGCGCGCGAGCAGCCGGAACACCGGCACCGAATACAGCCGGCCGAGCCCGAAGTTGGTCGGATCGGGGAAGTCGACGACGATCGCGTCGTACACGTCGGCGTTCGATTCGAGCCAGCGCACCGCATCGTCGTTGATCACCTGTACGCGCGGGTCCTTCAGCGAACCCTGGTTCAGCTTCACGAGCGGCGCCGAAGTCGAGAACAGCTTCGTCATCGCGGGATCGAGATCGACGAGCGTGATCCGTTCGAGATTGCGGTGCTTGAGCAGTTCGCGCACCGCGAGGCCGTCGCCGCCGCCGAGCACGAGCACGCGCTTCGCCCACGGCAGCGCCTCGATCGTCGGATGGATCAGCGCCTCGTGATAGCGATGCTCGTCGCGCGACGAGAACTGCAGGTTGCCGTTCAGGTACAGCCGCATGTCGTCGTGCCACTGCGTGAGCACGATGCGCTGGTACGGCGTCGTTTCCGAATAGATCGTCTCGTCGCCGTACACGCCGTGCTCGGCCCAGTGCGTGATGCGGTCCGACAGCGCGAAGCCGGCGACGAGCAGCCCGATCACGAGCGACGCGCGCATCAGCTTGCCGCGCACGTTGCGGATCTCGGCGCGGAACAGGTGCGTGGTCCACAGCGCGACGAACGCGTTCAGCAGCCCGAACAGGAAGCTCGTGCGCAACAGGCCGAGACGCGGCGCGAGCACGAGCGGAAAGATCAGCGACACGGCGAGCGAGCCGAGATAGTCGAAGGTCAGCACTTCGCTGACGGTATGGCGGAACGCCTGGCGGCGCTGCTGGAACGCGCGCATCACGAGCGGAATCTCCATCCCGATCAGCAGGCCGAGCGCGAGCACGAGCGCGTAGAGCGCCGCGCGGAACGGCGCGGCGAGCCACGCGAACACCGCGAACAGCAGCGCTGCCGACACGCCGCCGAGCAGGCCGACGAGCAGCTCGATGTCGACGAAGCGGTCGAGCACGTCGTCGTCCTCGACAAACTTCGCGAGCCACGAGCCGATCCCCATCGCGAACAGGTAGCAGCCGATCACCGACGAGAACTGCAGGATCGAATCGCCGAGCAGGTAGCTCGACAGCGCGCTGCTGATCAGTTCGTAGCCGAGCCCGCACGACGCGAGCACGAGGATCGACAGGACGAGCGCGCGCTTATGCAGCATGGCGCGTCCGTTGTGCAGTGCTCGTCAATGTGGATATACTGGCGCGGATTTTCGTGGGGTGGCCCGCCATGGGCCGGCCTGCGACGGGGCGGCGAACCGAGCACAAAATCCGAGGAAAAGAATGAATAGTGCCTATCTTTATGCGGTTCATTTGCTGTCGGCGTTCGTGCTGCTTTTCGTGTTCGCGGCAGTGTACCTGAAGGTCACCCCGTTCGACGAACTGGCCTTGATCCGTGACGGCAACGCGGCCGCGACGCTGTCGTTCGGCGGCGCGCTGGTCGGCTTCTGCCTGACGCTCGCGTCCAGCATCGCGCACAACTCGACGCTCGGCGAAGTCGTGCTGTGGGCCGTCGGCGCAATGGCCGTGCAGCTCGTCACCTACGCGGTGCTGACCCGCCTGATTCCCGGCATGAACCATGCGATCGAGGATCGCAACGTCGCGATGGGTGGCCTGATGGGCACCGCGTCGCTCGTCGTCGGCATCATCAATGCCGCCTGCCTGACCTGACACGCCACGCGTCCTGGGAGACCGACATGAGTCTGGGTTCGTTTATCCGCAAGCAGTTCATCGACGTCCTGCAATGGACGGAAGACACCGACGGCGTGCTGGCCTGGCGCTATCCGATGGAAGACCAGGAGATCCAGTACGGCGGCCAGCTGACCGTGCGCGAAACGCAGGTCGCGATCTTCGTCAACGAAGGCAAGGTCGCCGACGTGTTCCAGCCGGGGCTGTACAAGCTGGAAACGCGCACGCTGCCGGTGCTCACGTACCTGAAGAACTGGGACAAGTTCTTTCAGTCGCCTTTCAAGTCGGATGTCTACTTCTTCAGCACGCGGCTGCAGCTCGGCCGGCGCTGGGGCACCGCGCAGCCGGTGACGATCCGCGATCGCGAATTCGGCTTCGTGCAGCTGCGCGCGTTCGGCATCTACTCGTACCGGATCGTCGATGCGGCCGCGTTCCACCGCGAGGTGAGCGGCACGCGCGCGCAGTACACGGTCGACGATCTCGAGCAGCAGCTGCGCAACCTGGTCGTCACCGCGATGAGCACGACGTTCGGTTCCGCCGACGTGCCGTTCGTCGACATGGCCGCGAACCAGACGCTGCTGTCGCAACGCGTCGCCGAGGCGCTGGTGCCGGTGTTCACGCGCTACGGCCTCGCGCTCGATGCATTCGCGGTCGAAAGCGTGTCGCTGCCGGCCGAGCTGCAGAAGGCGCTCGACCTGCGGATCGGCGCGGGGATGGCCGGCGATCTCGCCCGCGCGACGCAATACCAGACGGCGCAGGCGATTCCGCTGGCCGCGCAGAACCCGGGCGGCATCGCGGGTGTCGGCGCGGGGCTCGCGGCCGGCGCGGCGATCGGGCAGGCGATGGCCGGCCAGATCGCGGGCGCCGCGCAACCGGCGCCGGCCGCACCGCCCGCGCCCGTCGCGGCACCGGTTGCCGCCGCGCAGCCGGCCGCACCGGCCGAAGGGACCGATTACGTGCAACGCCTCGAACAGCTGAAGGCGCTGCTCGACAAGGGCCTCGTCACCGAAGAGGACTATGCGCGCGCGAAGGCGGACATCCTCGCGAAGCTCACCCGGTAAGCGTCGCGCATGTTCAGTACTTCGTGCCCCCAGTGCGGCGCGCCGGTCGAGTTTCGCTCGGCGGCGGCGGTGATGGCCGTCTGCGCGTTCTGTCGCAGCACGCTGCTCAAGCGCGGCGCCGACGTCGAGCGCATCGGCGAGCTGGCCACGGTGCTCGACGACGCGTCGCCGATCCAGATCGGCACGGCCGGGCGCTACGGCAAGCGCACGTTCACGGTGCTCGGTCGCATCCAGATGACCTACGACGCCGGCATGTGGAGCGAGTGGTACGTCGTGTTCGACGACGGCGCGTTCGGCTGGCTGTCGGATGCGTCGGGCCAGTATGCGGTCACGGTGCGCGAGCCCGACGATGCGTCGGGCGGCGCGTGGCCCGCGTTCGGCACGCTCGAACCGGGCATGCGGATCGACCACGGCGGCCGCGCGTATCTCGTGTCCGACGTGCGTACCGCGCGCTGCACGGGCGGCGACGGCGAGTTGCCGTTCCGCATCGATGCGGGCTGGGAAGCGCGCGTCGTCGACCTGCGCACCGGCAATGCATTCGCGACTTACGACTATTCCGACGCCGACGCGAACGGCGGGAGCCCGGCCGTCTACAGCGGCGAAGCGATGGAATTCGACGCGCTCGCATTCACGGGGCTGCGCGATACCGACAACGACACGCGGGAGAAACGGGGCGCGCAGATGGTGCCGTTCGCGTGCCCGAGCTGCGGCGCGCCGCTGTCGTATGCACCGAACCTCGCCGACTACGTCGTGTGCGGCAGCTGTCACGCGGGCGTGCAGTGCACGGCCGAGCAGCAGACCGTGTTCGCCGCGCAGCGCAAGCTCGATGCGGTGAAGGGCGCGCTGGAGCTCGGCGCGACCGGCACGTTCGACGGCGTGAAGTACACGGTGATCGGCATGATGCGTTGCCGCGTGCCGGGCGACGACGAGACGTGGGACGAATACCTGCTGCTGAACCCGAAGCGCGGCTTCCTGTGGCTCGTGCAGAGCGAAGGGCGCTGGGAACGCGTGCAGGTACTCGACCACTGGCCGACGATCGGCGGCGAGTCCGACGTCACCGACGAAGGCAAGACCTATCGACTGCGCGAGACGTACGACTCGGAAGTCGTGTACGTGGTCGGCGCGTTCAACTGGCGCGTGCAGGTCGGCGACCGCACGTCGATTGCCGACTACGGCTGGCAGAAGGACAAGCTCACGCGTGAGCGCAGCGCCGCGGAAATCGTCTGGTCGCGTGCGCGGCCGTTGTCGGCCGGCGCACTGGCCGAACGCTTCGCGACGCCGGCGCTCGCGACGGCAGCGGTTGCGTCCGCAACGGGTTCCGCCGGGACGTCGACGGGCCTGTTCGGCGCGAAGCAGCCGCATAGCTTCGCACCGCTGCCGATCGTGTTCAGCGCGATGCTCGTGATCTTCAACCTGGGTTCGCTGTTCTCGTTCAGCGGCCGCTCCGTCTACGTGCTGATCGGCCTGCTCGTGCTGTGGCTGCCGGAATGGCTGTGGAAGGGCTTCGCGTCCGACGGGGGCAACTCGTAATGCGTTACATCCTCTACGGACTTTACGGGCTGATCGTCGTCACGCTGTTCAGCTGCGCGTCGCTCGGCGGCAGCGGTTCGGGCGGCAGCGGCTGGGGCAGTTCGTCGGCGCGCAGCGGCTATTCGTCGTACGGGTCGCACAAATGACGGCGCGAGACGGTATCGCCGCGCCGCGTGCGACGCTCGGCTCGCACGTGCTGGCCGATCTCGCCGGCATCGACGCGGCACTGCTGCGCGACGCCGCGCGGCTCGAGACGATACTCACCGACGCCGCGCAGCAGGCCGGCGCACGCGTGATCGGCGCGCATTTCCATCACTTCGGCGGTGAGCATGGGGTGACGGGTGTCGTGCTGCTCGCGGAGTCGCACATCACGATTCATACGTGGCCGGAGCACGGCTTCGCAGCCGTCGATGCGTTCATGTGCGGCGCCGCGCGCGCCGCCGAGGCGGTCGATGCGATCGCCACCGCGCTCGGCACGCACGCGCAGGTCCGGCAGCAGGTGGCGCGCGGCGTCACATGAGCGACCGGGCGACAGCGGTGGTCGCGCATGCGACGACGCGCTGCACCGATTTCGCGAACCGCTTATGATCGTGCGGTACGACGTCCCCGCACAGAGGCCCCCATGCACATCGCCGTCCTGACCTTCGACGGTTTCAACGAACTCGATTCGCTGATCGCGCTCGGGATTCTCAACCGGGTCAGGCAGCCGGGCTGGCGGGTGTCGATCGCGAGCCCGACCGCCCGCGTACGCTCGATGAACGGCGTGACGATCGACGCGCAAGCGTCGCTGCAGGACGCCCGCGACGCGGACGCCGTGCTGGTGGGCAGCGGCGTGCGGACCCGCGACGTCGTCGCCGATGCCGCATTGATGGCGCAATTGCAGTTCGACCCCGCGCGGCAGTTGCTCGGCGCGCAGTGCTCGGGCACGCTCGTGCTGGCGAAGCTGGGCTGGCTCGGCGATGTCCCCGCGTGTACCGACCTGACCACGAAGCCGTGGGTGCAGGAAGCCGGCGTGGCCGTGCTCGACCAGCCGTTCGTGGCCAGCGGGAACGTCGCGACCGCCGGCGGGTGCCTGTCGTCGCAGTATCTGGCCGCGTGGTTCATCGCGCGTCTGGCCGGCATCGAGGCCGCGCGCAGTGCGATTCACTATGTCGCGCCGGTGGGCGAGAAGGACGATTACGTCTCGCGCGCGATCGCGAACATTTCGCCGTTCCTCTGATGCGTGCGGTGTCGCGCGTCAGCGCGGCAGCGCTTCGGCTTCGGCCCAACGCTTGAACGAGTCGAGACGCCGGCGCGTGTGCACGAGATAGAACGCGCCGATCAGCGGTTCGAGCAGCCAGCGCAGCCAGGACGGCTGCGCACGGAAGTGATACGTGAACTTCACTTCGGTCGTGCCCGGTGTGTGCTCGGTGAAATTCCAGCTGCCGCTGAAGCGTTCGAGCACCTTCGGCCCGTCGACCATTTCGACGGCCGCGACCTGCGGCGGACGGTACGAGATGTAGCGCGACACCATCGTCGCGCCCGACTGGCTGCGGCAGAACGCATCGACGCCGACGTCGGCCGTCATCCCGTCGGGCAGATACGCGTCGGCAAGGAAGCTGTCCCACACGAGCCGCCGCGCGTAGTCCTGCGACCACGTGAAGAGGCGTCTGCGATCGACGCCGACGATCCGGCTGACTGAGATCCTCATGATGGGTAGCAAGCGCAACGCTGTAATCGGGATGAAATCGAGTGTAACCCGCCAAAGCCGCGCAATTCTTCAGACTTCGTCAAGTCGAGCGCGCGCTCGATTGACCTTCTCCGGGAATTCCCCTACGATCGATTCCATGCCTTCGGGAAAGACCCGAAGCGTTTCAATCTCTTGAGGGAGCCTCATGAGTACGCAACAGAACCGGCGCTTCGACGCGCTCGTTTTCATTGGTCGTTTCCAGCCTCCGCATCGTGGTCACCTGAACGTGCTGAAGTCCGCACTGAGCCGGGCCGAGCGCGTATGCGTGCTGATCGGATCGACCGACAAGCCCCGCACCATCAAGGATCCGTTCTCGTTCGACGAGCGCCGCCAGATGCTGGCTTCGCTGCTCGAGCCGTCCGAGCGCGAGCGCGTGACGGTCGCGCCCGTGCAGGATTCGACGTACAACGACGGCGACTGGGTGCGCTGGGTGCAGGATGCCGTGGCCGCCTCGCTCGGCGACGTCGCGCAGCGCAGGGTCGGGCTGATCGGCCACGAGAAGGACGCCACGTCGTATTACCTGCGGATGTTCCCGCAATGGGAGCTCGTCGACGTCGATGCGACCGAAGACATCTCCGCCACCGAAATCCGCGATCAGTATTTCGCCGAACGCACCAACAGCTTCGTGCAATGGGCCGTGCCGGAACCGGTGTTCGGCTGGCTCGAACGCTTTCGCACGCAGCCGGCATTCGCGCAGCTGAAGGCCGAGGCCGAATTCATCGCCGGCTATCGCAAGGCGTGGTCGGCCGCACCGTATCCGGTCACGTTCGTGACGGTCGACGCGGTGGTCGTGCACTCGGGCCATCTCCTGCTCGTGCGCCGGCGCAGCGAACCGGGCCGCGGCCTGTGGGCGCTGCCGGGCGGGTTCGTGAACCAGGACGAACGGCTCGACGCGGCCTGCATCCGCGAACTGCGCGAGGAGACCGGCCTGAAGCTGCCGGAGCCCGTGCTGCGCGGCTCGATCAAGGATCGCCAGGTATTCGATCATCCGACCCGCTCGCTGCGCGGCCGCACGATCACGCACGCATGCCTGTTCAACTTCCCGACCGGCGAGTTGCCGCGCGTGAAGGGCAGCGACGACGCCGACAAGGCGCGCTGGGTGCCGCTCAACGAATTCGCGCAGATGCGCAACGTGATGTTCGAGGATCACTTCGAGATCGCGTATCACTTCCTGGGGAAGCTGTGACACGCTGATTCCCCGGATTCCGGTCCGCCGCGACAGACGCGGCGGCACTTCAACGGCCTAGAGGAGCTCTAGCCATGCAAAACGATCCCGGCGGCTTTGCCGCGGTTCTCGCCAATCCGATCCTCAACACGGATTCGTACAAGGCTTCCCACTTCCTGCAATACCCGCCCGACGCGCAGGCGATGTTCTCGTACGTCGAGTCGCGCGGCGGCCGCTATGACCGCACGCTGTTCTTCGGCCTGCAGATGCTGCTGAAGGAATATCTGTGCCGGCCGGTCACGCACGCGATGATCGACGACGCGCGCGATTTCTTCGCGGTGCACGGCGAGCCGTTCAACGAGGACGGCTGGCGTCATGTCGTCGAGCACTACGACGGCTACCTGCCCGTGAGGATCCGCGCGGTGCCCGAAGGATCGATCGTGCCCGTGCGCAATGTGCTGATGACCGTCGAATGCGACGACCCGAAGGTGTTCTGGCTCGCGTCGTATCTGGAGACGATGCTGCTGCGCGTGTGGTACCCGGTGACGGTCGCGACGCGCAGCTGGCACCTGCGCCAGACGATCCGCCGCTTTCTCGAGAAGACCGACGACGATCTCGCGCAGCTGCCGTTCAAGCTGCACGACTTCGGCGCGCGCGGCGTATCGAGCGCGGAGTCGGCCGCGATCGGCGGCGCGGCACACCTCGTGAGCTTCATGGGTTCGGACACGGTGCTCGGCGTGCTGGCCGCGAACCGCTTCTATCGCGAGCCGATGGCCGCGTACTCGGTGCCCGCGGCCGAGCACAGCACGATCACGTCGTGGGGGCGTGAGCACGAAGCCGATGCGTACCGGAACATGATCGCTCGCTTCGGTTTGCCCGGCGCGATCGTGTCGGTCGTGTCGGACTCCTATGATCTGTTCGCCGCGCTTGAACTGTGGGGCGGCCCGCTGCGCCAGGCGGTGATCGATTCGGGCGCGACGGTCGTCGTGCGTCCCGATTCGGGCGACCCGGTGAAGATCGTGCTGCAGACCGTGCGCGCGCTCGACGCTTCGTTCGGCTCGTCCGTGAACGGCAAGGGACGGCGCGTGCTGAATCGCGTGCGCGTGATTCAGGGCGACGGTGTCGACGAGTTGTCGATCGACGCGATCCTGTCCGCACTCGACGACGCGGGTTATGCGGCCGGCAACGTCGTGTTCGGGATGGGCGGCGCGCTGCTGCAGCAGGTGAATCGCGACACGCAGCGCTTCGCGATGAAGTGCTCGGCGATCCGGCGCGGCGACGTGTGGCACGGCGTGAGCAAGGATCCGGTTACCGATCCGGGCAAGCGCTCGAAGCAGGGCCGGCTCACGTTGCTGCGCAATCGGCGCACGGGAGAATACCGGACGGTGACGCTGCCGGTCGCATGGGACGATCGCGCGCTGGAAGGCGAGTGGGATGACGCGCTCGAAACGGTGTTCGATACCGGGAAAATGCTGGTCGATACGACGTTCGCCGAGGTGCGGGCGAGGGCGCACGCAGGGGAGGCGTGATCGGGCGACCGGGGCGGCGGCGTGGCAACGTCAGCCGCCACCCCGGTCGCGCTCAGGCGACGCGGGCGACGAGGGCGTGCAGCACGGCGTCCGCGTCGATTTCTCCTCGAACGACATCCGCGCGCGCCGACTCGAAGTCGATCCAGCCCTCGTTGAAGCCGTCGAGCATGCGCATGCGCGGCTCGGGGTGGCACATCCGCTGCGCATCGAACAGCGCCGCCCACGTGCTGCGCGGCACGGCTTCGGCGCGCACCGGGCGCCCGAACACGCGGGTGAACGCGTTCGCGAGGTCGTTCGGGCTGACCCGCCGGGGCCCTTCGAGTTCGACGATGCGTGCGCCGGTCCATTCGTCCTGTAGCAGCGCGGCCGCCGTCCGGCCGACATCTTCGGTTGCGACCATCGGCACCGGCTTGTCGAGCGGCTGGAGAAAGCTGTAGATGACGCCGGCGTCGCGTGCGGTTGCTACGTCCCACGCGGCATTTTCGAGGAACCACGCGGGGCGCAGGAACGTGACGGGTATCGGCAAGTCGTCGAACGCCTGTTCGATCATCGTCAGTTGCGTCAGCAGATTCACCTGCGTCGCCTGCGCGCCGATCGTCGACAGACAGACGACCTTGCGTGGCCGAGCGGTGCGCAATGCCGCACCGACGGCATCGATGACGGCGCGCGTTTCGGGGAATCCCGGCGCCGGATCGAAGCATGGCGGCAGCAGGACGAAGACGCCATCCGTGTTCGAGAAGGCCGTCGTCAGCGCGGCGGTGTCGGTCATCTCGGCAAGTGCAACATCGCAGCCGCGCGCGACCCACGGCGCGGCGCGATCCGCGGTGCGCGCGACGGCGCGCACGGGCCGGCCGGCCGCGAGCAGCGTTCGGGCGAGCGCGCCGCCGACCTGTCCGGTGATACCGGTAATGGCATACATGGTTTGAAATCCTCATCGAGAAGGGAGCGGGCGCGCCGAAAGATGCGGGCGCCGGAACTGCATGCCGCGTTCGGGCTTGCCGTCGCGATGCATCGGGTTGCATGATAGGAGGCGACGATTCCTGATGGAATCGAATCCATGTCATTTGATTGGTGATTGTTTGTCATGAATGAAATCCTGGGGATCGACGGGCGGATTCTGGCGAACGTGGGCGTGCTGGCCGCGATCGTCGAAAGCGGCAGCTTCGCGCGCGCGGCCGACGCACTCGGCTTGTCGCCGTCCGGCGTCAGCCGGGCCGTGGGCCGGCTCGAGGCGCGCGTCGGCGTGCGGCTGCTCGATCGCACGACGCGCTCGGTTACGCTGACGGACGAAGGGCGCCGCCTGTACGAAGAGATCGGTCCGCTGCTCGCCGGCATCGGCGATGCGGTGACGCTGGCCGCCGGCTCGGCCGCCGCCGTGCGCGGCAGATTGCGCGTGAACGTCGACGCGTATTTCTCGCGGCGGGTGCTCGCGCCGCACCTTCCGGCGTTGCTTGCACGCCATCCCGATCTGTCGCTGGAACTGGCCGCGCGCGAGCAGCTCGGCGATCTGGTAGCCGACGGATTCGACGTTGCGGTGCGGTTTGGCGAGCCGCCGTCGTCGTCGCTGGTGGCGCGCAAACTGCTGGAGACGCGCGCGGTGACGGTCGCCGCGCCCGCCTACGTGAAACGGCACGGGCGTCCTGCGGCGCCGGCCGATCTCGCGGGCCATGCGTGCATCCAGATGCGCAACACGCTGACCGGCCAGCCGCTCGAATGGATCTATCAGCTCGGCCGCAAGCGCGTGCCGGTCAGGACGACGGGCAGGCTGCTCGTCAACGACGCCGGCACGATGCTCGGTGCATGTCTGGCCGGTGTGGGCATCGCACGCTTCAAGGCGAGCGGGGTAGCGGGCTTGATCGAGCAGGGGCGGCTCGTCGAGCTGCTCGCGGATTGGCGCGGCGAGGCATTTCCGCTGTTTGCCTACTATCCGTCGCGTCACCTGCCGCCCGCGAAGGTGCGGGCGTTCGTCGATTTCGTCGCGGAGATCGTGGCGACCGGCAAGTAGCGCGCTCGCCCGCCGTCAACGTTCGCCGGCGAGCGCGCGCCCGTTCGTGTCCGGCTGCGCGATCGCGTGCTCCGACATCCGCGCCGCCTCCATCGCCCGCCCGAGCGCATCGAACACCGCCGGCCCCTTGCAGCGCGACACGTTGAAGCGCATGAACGACGTCGCGCCGTGCGACGCACTGAACACGTTGCCCGGCGCGAGCACCACATCGTGGTCGAGCGCATGGCGCGCGACGCGCGCGGCATCGAGCCCGTCGGGCAGCTCGGCCCACACGAACAACCCGCCGCGCGGTTCCGTCCAGATCCCGAGCCCGGCGCGCGCGAGCCGCCGGATCGTTTCGCCCATCGCATCGGCCAACTGCATACGCAGGCCGTCGAGATGGCGCCGGTAGGTGCCGTCGACCAGCAGCCGGTGCACGACGTTCGCGCCGATCTGCGCATTGCCGAACGACGTCGCGAGCTTCAGGTCGACGAGCGCGTCGATCCATTCGGGGCGCGCGGCGATGTAGCCGCAGCGGATCGCGGCCGACAGCGTCTTCGAGAAGCTGCCGATCGACACGACGCGCGAGAGCCCGTCGAATGCCGCGAGGCGCGGCGCGGGCGTGCTTTCGAAATCCGCGAAGATGTCGTCCTCGACGATCAGCAGGCCGTGCTCGGCCGCGAGCGTGAGCAACCGGTGCGCGATCGGCGGCGCGAGCGTCGCGCCGGTCGGGTTGTGCAGCGCCGCGTTCGTGATGTACAGGCGCGGCCGGTGTTCGGCGAGCACCTGCTCGAAGCGCGCGAGATCGGGGCCGTTCGGCGTGTACGGCACGCTGACGATCCGTGCGCGATGCGCGCGCAGCAGCGCCTGGAAGTTGAAGTAGCAAGGATCGTCGAGCACGACGGTGTCGCCCGGCTCCAGCAGCAGCCGGCACACGAGATCGAGCGCGTGCGTGCCGCCGTCGGTCAGCATGATCTGCGCGGGCTCCGCATGAACGCCGTGCTGCGCGAGCCGCCATGCGAGCTGCTGGCGCAACGCGGGCAGCCCGAGCGGTGTCGCGTAGTCGGTCAGTGCGTCGGGTTCGTCGCGCGACACCGCACGCAGCGCACGTCGCAGGCTCTCGTCCGGCAGCCACGACGACGGCAGCCAGCCGCAACCGGGTTTCACCGAGCCGGGCGCCGCCTCGAGCGCCTGGCGCGACAGCCACAGCGGATCGAGTTCGCGATCGAGGCGCGGGCCGAGTTCGGCGAGCGCGAGCGGCGGCGCGTGGCCCGACACGTAGAAGCCAGAGCCGCGCCGTGCGACGAGCACGCCTTCGCTCGCGAGCCGCTCGTACGCATCGACGACGGTCGATTTCGACACGTGCAGCGCGTCGGCCATCATCCGGATCGACGGCACGCGCGCGCCGGGCATCAGCGCGCGACTCGCGATCCGCGCGCGCAGCGTGTCCATCACGGTTTCCACGCGCGTGCGCGACGGCGCGGGCGGAGCAGGGTCTTGCAGGGAACGGCTCATGGCGGGGGGAACTGTACGGCCGGTTGTCCAGTACAGTTTGTCAGAATTGTATTGGGCTGTAGCTTACGCGCTTTTCGCGGGCGGCGGATCATCGGTCATCCACCTTGTTCCGACCAGGATTTCCCGTGCAAAAGACGACCGACGGATGGCTCAGCGGCCTGCTGGGCGTGATCATCTTCAGTGGCTCGCTGCCCGCGACGCGCATCGCGGTGCAGGGGCTCGACCCGCTGTTCCTCACGTTCGCGCGCGCGACGATCGCCGGCGTGCTCGGCCTGATCCTGCTCGTCGCGCTGAAGCAGAAGCGGCCGACGCGTGTCGAGACCGCGTCGCTCATCGTCGTCGCGCTCGGGGTCGTGGTCGGTTTTCCGCTGCTGACCGCGCTCGCGCTCAAGCACGTGACGTCCGCGCATGCGATCGTGTTCGTCGGGCTGCTGCCGCTCGCGACCGCGCTGTTCGGCGTCTGGCGCGGCGGCGAACGGCCGCGGCTGCCGTTCTGGGTCTTCTCGCTGGTCGGCAGCGGCGCGGTGGCCGCGTTCGCGCTGCGCAACGGCGGTCGAGCGTCGGTGGCGGGCGATGCGCTGATGCTGGCCGCGATCGTCGCGTGCGGGCTCGGCTATGCGGAAGGCGCGCGACTGTCGCGCCAGCTCGGCGGCTGGCAGGTGATCTCGTGGGCGCTCGTGCTGTCGCTGCCGGTGATGCTGCCGCTCACGTGGTTCACGTGGCCCGCGACGTTCGACGGCGTCGACGCCGCCGCGCTGTGGGGGCTCGCATACGTGTCGCTGTTCAGCATGCTGATCGGCTTCGTGTTCTGGTATCGCGGCCTCGCGCTCGGCGGGATCGCGGGCGTCGGCCAGTTGCAGCTGCTGCAGCCGTTCTTCGGTTTCCTGCTCGCGGCCGGGCTGCTGCACGAGACGGTGCCGCCGTCGATGCTCGTCGTGACGGTCGTGGTCGTCGGCTGCGTGGCCGGGGCGAAGTATTTCTCGAAGATGGCGCCGGTGCGGCGCGCGGGCTGATTCACGCGCGGAGCGGTCGCGCGACGACGTGACGGGTGCCGCCCGTGCGCCGTCGCGCGTGCGCCGTTTACCCCATCACCACGTTCGCGAGCCGGAACTGGTACGCGGTCGCGGTCGTGCCGCCACCGCCGCCCGTCATCACGATGTCGGCGCTCTTGATGCCGAGCAGCGACAGTTCGGTGTTGATGTCGGACAGCACGGCCGAATTCATCACCGCGCCCTGTTCGATCTGCGACGCGGTGCCGATCCACAGCGTCGGCTTGAACTCGAACACGGCCTTCTGGCCCGGCACGATCCCCGTCTTGTGCGCGAGCAACCGGTTGTCCTTGAAGACCGACGCGGTGATCGCTCCCTGGCTCAGGTCGTTGCGCAGCTGGATCTCGCGCGACGTCGGGGCGGGGCCGGCGAGCGCGAGCACGTTGCCCGACGTCGAGCGCGACACGTTGAAGACCTGTCCATTGTCCGCGCGCTTTTGCGGCATGTAGTTGCCGTCGGCATCGCTCGCGGAGACGGTCGTCAACAACGGGAACACGAACGGATGGTTGTCGCCGCGCCCGCAGTTGGTGATGACCTTCCACGCGATCGCGAGCTCGTCGAAGTCCGTCGACACGTTCTTCTGGAAGATCACGATCTGGCTGTTGTTGACGTCGTTCGACAGGTTGACGAAGTTGAGATTGATGTCCATGAGTCACCTTGATTCGATTCGGATAACTGATTGAACGGGCGCCGGCCGTGCATCGCCGGCGCACGGACCGTTACGCCATCACCACGTTTTCCAGCCGGAACGTGAACGGCGTCGAGCGCGGGCCGGGGCCGCCGCCGGTCATCACGATGTCGGCGCTCGCGATGCCGAGCAGCGACAGTTCCGTGTTGATGTCGGAGATCACCGCGGAATTCATCAGCGCGCCCTGTTCGATCTGCGACGCGACACCGATCCAGATCGTCGGCTTGAACTGGAACACCGCCTTCTGGCCCGGCGCGACGGAGGTCTTGCGCGCGAGCGCGTTGCCGTCCTTGTAGATCGTCGCGTTGATCGCACCGGCCGGCAGGTCGTTGCGCACCTGCACCTCGGAGCTCGCGCCCGGGTCGCCGCCGAGCTGCAGCACGTCGCCCGAGCTGGAGCGCACGACCTGGAACACCTGGCCGTTCGCCGCGACCTGCTGCGGCATGTAGTTGCCCCAGCTGTCGCTCGCGCTCACGCTCATCGTCATCGGGAACTTGAACGGATGGTTGTCGCCCTGGCCGCAATTGCGGATCACCTTCCACGCGATCGCGAGTTCGTCGAAGTCGGTCGCCACGTTCTTCTGGAAGATCACGACGCTCGAGTTGTTGGCGTCGTTCGAGCGGTTGATCAGGTTCAGTTGGATATCCACGTCGTTGCTCCTTGAGTTTGAAAAAACGGCAGTCGGTCTGCCGCACACCTTTCCCGCCGGCCCGGCCGCGAAGCCGTGCCGTCAAGCCGGTTCAAGCCGTGTCGGGCGGCACTACGCGCGCACGATGTGTTCGAGCGCGAACGCGAACGGCTGCGCGTCGGTGCCGGTGCCGCCGCCCGTCATCACGATGTCGGCCGCGGCTACGCCCGCCAGCGGCAGCATCGTGTTCGCGCTCGACATCACCGCCGCGTGCAGTGCGCGGCTTTCCTGTATCTGCGACGCCACGCCGATCCACAGCGTCGGCGTGAAGCGGAACACCGCCTTCTGCCCGGGCGCGACCGCTTCCTTCACCGCGATCAGCCGGCCCGCGCTGAACGCGTTGACGTTCACGGCGCCGCGCCGCAGCCGATTGACGACTTCGATGTCGCCGCCCGGCGCGTCGGCCGGGTCGGGCACGAGCCGGCCGCGTCCGGTCGGCTGCGCGTCGATCACGAAGCGCACGCCGGCGGGCGCCGTGACGCGCGGCGAGAAGTTGCCGTGCTCGTCGCCGAGCGCGACGTCGATGTCGGTCGAGTAGTCGAACGGATGGAAGCAGTCGTGTCCGCAATAACGGATCACCTTCCACGCGATCGCGAACGTATCCAGATCGGGGATCACGTCGCGCTGGAACAGCACGACCTCGCTGTTGCCGCAGTCGTTCGAGCGGTTCACGAAGCGGAGCTTGATGTTCATGATGCTTGCTCCTCATCCGGCGTGCCGCGTTCGTCGCGCAGCGTGCGGTCGGCCCACTGCGCGAGCGCGGGCGCGACGCCGTTCGCGAGCGACGCGACGTGCAGCGCATGCGCACGCGCCTGCGCCTGCAGGTCGCCGGCGAAGCGCCCGAGCGCCATCGCGGCATCGGCCGGGCCGCGCGTGCGGCCGAGATCGTCGAGGTATTGCGCGGCCGCGTCGGCCATCGCGCCCGCGTGCTGGAGGTGGCTCTGCGTGAAGCGCGTCGCGAGATCCGCGTTCAGGGCCGCCAGCTCCTTGACCGCGGCGGCCGAACTGCCGAGCCCGAACCGTTCGAGCTGGCCGCGCCACAATGCGTCGGTCGCGGCCTGGCATGCATCCGTGTAGCGATGGCCGGCGAGCAGCGCGGTGTGCGCGAACGCGCGCCACGCGGGGCTGGCGGACGTGCCGCCGGTGCCGGTCGTCTGCGCGGCGAGCTTGCCGAACAGCTGGAGCGCGTCGGCGTGCGCGCGTTCCCATTGGGCGATGAACGTGGAGAACATGGCGATTCCTCGTGAAGAAGGGGCGATGACGGCGCGACGGCAGCCGCTACGCGGATTACCGACGCGCGGCGCCGAGGCGCTGCACCATTTGCATCACGGCGGCCATCTGCGGCGCGTCGCGGCGGTAGAAGCCGGGTTGGAGCGGATCGGTGCTCGTATAGCCCCAGAAATCCCAGCAGCCGAGCGGATTGACGGCCGATTTCTCGACCTGCGGATACAGCACGATCAGCCGGTTCGTGTCGGCGATCTCGTTGTAGCCGACGCCGCGAATCATCCGCTCGCCGACGGTCGCGACGTTCTGCACGCAGCCGTGGAACACCACGTGCACCGCGCAGGTCGCGCGTTCGCAATCGGCCGGCACGTACGCGTAGCCCGTATCGCCGAGCGACGCGCGGCGCTGCGGATCGAACGCGCGCTGGTCGAACGCCAGCAGCTTGCCGCCAGCCTGCGCGGCGGGCGCGTTGAGCGGCTTGTCGGGCGTGCCGTAGATCCAGCGTACGATGTCGTGCGCCTGTTGAAAGCCGCAGTTGTCGATATACGGGCTCGCGTTCGCACTGCATGTGTTGTCCTCGGGGCGGTTCGTGATGAACGCATGCCCGGCGTCCTGCGATTGGCGATACTGAAGGTTCGCGGCCGGAACCTGCGCGAGTGTGTAGAAGCGCGCGGTCTGGTCGACGACGCGCGTGAACACCACCGTATCCTTCGCCCCACTGAACACGTAGATGCGTTGGCCGCGCAGGTTGGCCGGATCGTCGATCTCGTCGCGCTGCGCGAACGTGCGCGCGGCGCGCCATGCGTCGGCCGCGGAGGGCGCGGGGCCGATCGGCTGCATGCACAGCGTGGTCGCGGCCACCGCCGGCGGGATCAGCGCGTTCGCGCCCGCGCAATAGAACGGCCCGCCCGCGACGATGCCCGCGCCGATCAGCCGGCTCGAGAACGCGACGTCGAACTGCGCGGCCATGAAGCCGCCGGACGACAGCCCCGACACCGACGTGCGCTGCAGGTCGGCGCCGTATGCGGGCAACGGATCGGCGGGGGCGGCGAGCGCGGCGTGCGGCGCGAGCGCAGCCAGGGCGGCAACGGCAACGGTGGCGGTGACGGCGGCGCAAGCGGCGCCCAGCGCGCGGCGCACTACGTGCGAGCGGGTGGTGCGGGGCAGCGTCGTGCGGCCGGGCGAGCGGGTGACGTTCATGCGGGGCTCCTGTCGTGACGAGTGGTGAATGGCAAGGGTTGTAACGGTACGGATGCAGCAAGACTTCAGCGACGGTTTCAGCTTACGGGCAGCCGACGCGCTGCGAAATGGCGCGAACGACACGCACGACGACCCGTGACGTTCGGCCGGTGCGGCGTCACGGCGCTCACGACAGAAACAGCGCGCGCTCGGCCTGGCGGCGCTTCGTGAGGCCAGCGAGCGGCTTGCCACCGGCCTTGTTCCAGACGAGGAACTGGTCGGCCGCCCGCGCGCTCGCGCCGGCGTTCAGGTAGCGCAGCAAGGTCGACGAGCGCAGCCGTCCGGCGCCGAGGTTGAAGACGAACGACATCAGCGCATCGAACTGCTGCTGCGTGACCGGCACGCGCAACAGCTTGCGCAGGTTCAGCTCGGCGCCGCGCAGGTCATGCCGCAGCAGCGCCTCCGCTTCGGCCGGCGTCAGCGGGCGCGTGAAGCGCTCGTTCGGCAGGATCAGGTGCCCGTAGCCGATCGTCGGCTTGCCGACCGCGTCGAGATAGCGTGCGAGCCGCAGCCCCTCGAACTGCTTGATCAGCGCGATGCCTTGCTCGCCGGTGCGTTCAGGCTGGTTCGCCATCGTCGTTCTCCTTGCTGCCCGGCCGTGCGCGCGGCACCAGGCGATGCGTGTATTCGTCGATCACGCGCATGATCGCTTCGGGCGGCGGCAGCGCCGCGAACTGCATTTCGATGTCGATGTGCTCGGTGTCGCGCTGCCGCGCACTGCCCGGCGCGGCGTCCTTCTTCTCCGAGCGCGGCGCGAACGTCACGTAGAAGCGGCCGCGCTGGTCGTCGTTGCCCGAGATGCCGCCGGCCGGCAGCGCCTCGGTGAAGTCGCCGCGCACGGTCAGGTGCACGACCATCCGGTCGAGCGCGAGCCCGCGCGGCGTGGCGAGCGCGACGAGCGGCACCGGCATCGTGTGCTCCGCGTCGAGTGCGACCGTGACCTCGCGCGGCGCGAGCAGGCCGTCGTCGCGCAGATCGAAGAACTGGTCGAGCACGGCGGTGTACTGGTGCGCGAGCAACTGGTTCGCGGCGGCGGCCGCGTGCTGCATCCCGCGTGCGATCTCGTCGAGCGCGATGCCGCGCGGCGGCGGGCGTTCGTCGTCGGCCGGGGCGCCGGGCGGTGGCGTGGGCGGCGCGGGTGGCGTAGGCGGCGTCGGCGTAGCGGGTGGTGTCGGCGGAGCGGGCGACACAGGCGCAGCGGGCGGCAAGCCGCCGGTCGATGCGCCGGCCGCGGCGGCCGGGGCGTCATTTACGCCCGACGCGGCGCCGGCCGGCCAGCCGGCGGCATCGGGCGTCGCGTGGCGCGCCGGATCGACACCTGCCGCCGCCGGCGCTGCGTCGCCCGTGCCGGCGACCGCGTCCGGGCCCGCGCCGGCGACCGCGCCGCTACGGCCTGCCACCGCCCCGGCCGCCGGCGGGACCGGCCCGTCCGGTTCCTGCCGGGCGGTGCCGCCACCCGGACGCGCATCCGCGTCGTCGTGCCCGCCGCCGCCCGCGCGACGCGACCGTCTGAAGAGCCTGAACATGGCCGGTCCGCGCGCTTACGCGTGCGCCGGCTGCTGGGCGCCCGCATCGGCTCCGGCCGGCGCGGCCGCCTTGCCGCCGGCACCCGACGCATCCCCGACCAGCTTGCCGTCGGTCGGCGTCGCCGGCAGCGGCTTCACGTCCTTCGCGTTGCCTTCGGTGACGACCGGCTTGGTCGCGGCCTCGGTCAGGAAGTCGATCACGCGCATCAGCGCTTCGGGCGGCGACTGGCGCTTCACCTGTGTATGGATCGAGTATTTCGCGCGCGTGTCGGTGCTGCGCGTCTGCTCCGCCTTGTGCGACACGCGCCCGGACACGCTGACGCTGATCGGCCCCCAGCCGAACTTCGCCTGGAATTCGCCGCCGGCTTCGGTCGACGACGACGACTTCTCCGACTGCGTGATCTCCATCTCGAAGTCGATCGTGCCTTCCTCGATCGCGATGATCGGATGGACGATCGCCGCGAGCAGCGGGATGCGCATCGTCTTCTGCACGACGCCTTTCGACACGCCGCTTTCGTCCACCAGCGTCTCGTCGTAGTCGAACTGGACGGCCACGGCCTTGCCTCCCTGGATGCAGACCTGCATCAGGAAATCCGCGTAGCTCTTTGCGGCCTGCGTCTGCGCGCTGATCATCGCCTTTAACGGGCCGGCGATCATTTGGTCCATGGGTAAAGCGTTAATCACCGAGCCAATGAAATTCGCGTCCATGAATAAACTCCTCTTCGTGTTGAAGACAACGGAAATTCGCTGTCGTTATTCACATTAGGAAATTGAAGACGTTTACCAAATATGACGTCCGTCACGTCCGGCGGCCCGGGCCGGCCCGCGGCGGGCATCGATACGCGCGGCGGGGCGCGGCGTGGACGAATTAGGCCATTCGTCACGGAGCGACGGGCCTAGTGCGCGGTGCGTAAAACAGCGGTAAAAAAAACGCCGGGTAGGGAAGCAAAAAATCCTAAACCGAGCATCCCGATTTCGAGGAAACCGCGCAATGAACGTTCTGATGATCGATAGCCCGCCGTTATTCGTCGCGGGCGTGGCGGACGTACTGTGTAAACGCGATGTCGACTGGCATGTGTGGTCGGCCCGCCGTCCCGAGGACGTCTTGCGCTTGCGCGACGCGTTGCTGCCCGGGACGGTCGAGGCGATCACGATCGAATGCGGCGAGCACGCCGCGCGGCCGAGCTGGCCGAGCGTACTGAACGAGACGTTCGCCGGCGCGCCGTGGCTGTGTGTGGTGGCCGCCGTGTGCCGCCGCACGATTGCCGATGCGCTGCTGGCGGGGGCGGCCGGCATCATCGACCGGCACGCGAGCGCGGACGAATTCGCGGATGCGCTCGGCCGCGTCGCGGCCGGCGCGATCTACGTGCCGCCGAACGACGGCGGCGCGACGCAGGCGCCCCCGGGCGGCGTGCCGGCCGGCGACGATCGCGCATTCGAGCGCCTCACGCCGCGCCAGCGCGAGGTGCTGCGGCTGCTGGCCGAAGGAAAGTCGAACAAGCAGATCTGCCGTGTACTGAATGTCGCGGAGGGCACGATCAAGAACCATCTGTACGCGTTGTTCCGCCAGATCGGCGTGAGCAACCGGACGGAGGCGGCGTTGTGGCTCGCGCGCCACGTGCCGTCCGAGCCGGCCGGTTTCACGTTCGCGCCGGCGTGCCATTCGCCCGGTTGATGCGTGAGACGGGCGCACCGATCGGGCCGGCACGCGAGCGTGCCGCGGGCGAAGGCGGGTTTCGCGCTGCGGCGGCAACGGTGCGCCCGCGCCGCGTCGCGCTACTGCCGGGGCGCGTCGGGCGGAAGCGGATCGTCCGCGGCCGACGGCGCGGGGTGGGCCGCGAGCATCGCGCGCGTGAATTCGGCGAGGCGCGCGCGGACGGCCTCGGCGGATGCCGCGCCGTCGAGCGACTGCTGCAGATCGAGCAGGTTGGCCGCCAGTTCGCCCTGCCACTGCGCGCGTTCGCTGGCGGCGCGCGCGCGATTCGCGGCGAGCGCCGCGCCGACGTCGGTCGAGCGGTCGCCCTGCACCAGCGTCTCGAGCGTCTCGACGAGCCTTTGCAGCACGCGATGCACGGCCGTCGCCGAGAAGCCGCCGAGCATCGCGAGCGCCGGCCGCCCGAAGTTGTGCATGCTGCCCTGCGCGAACAGCTGGGCCGGCAGCATCTGGACGATGATCAGGCCGGCGATCACGCCGAGAATCAGCCGCGCGCCATACGATGCGTCGTATTTCGGATCGTAGGTCGAGGCGGCGACGTAGTGGTGCGCCTGGAACAGCGTCGCGAACGACGCGCCGAGCCCCGCGCAGCACAGCAGGAAGGTGGTGTTCCACAGCAGCTGCACGCCGTTGGATTGCAGGAAGCCGCGCTCGATGTTCTCGCCCGACACATGCGGCGACAGGCTCGTCAGCACGACCGCGAGCAGGAAACCGAGCGCCGACCCGGTCAGCAGCCGGATCAGCGGCACCGGGCCGAGCCACGCGAACGGGTGCGCCTGGCGCCGGTGCATGTCGAGCAGCGTGACGGCCTGTGGCGTCGCGGGCGCGACGAGCGTCGCGAGCTTGCGGTGGATCGCCGCGAGCGCGTGCTGCTGCGCGGGCGCCAGCGGCGTGGTGGTCGACGCGCCCGGCGCCGGGTTGGCCGCCGGGTTGGACGAAGCGGCGGCCGCGATCAGCGCCGCGAGCCGCGCGACGAGTTCGGGCTCGATCGGCAGCCCGTGATGGAGCGCATAACGCGCCATCGCCTCGCATTCGTCGCACAGCTGCGCGGCGAGATCGTCCGGCGCGCGTGGCGGCTCCGGCAGCGCCGGCCGCGCGCGCCAGCGCCCGAAGCGGGGGGCGCCCATGTCACGGTGCGCCGTCCGCGTCCGGCACGTCCACGTCGAACGCGTGGATTGCGACGCGTTCGCGTTCCGCGCTCGACAGGTGGCGCACGCACGGCGCTTCGGCGACCCGCTGCCAGTGCGTCTGCGTGCGGTCGACCGCGAACACGACGACTTCCTTGTGGCGGCGGCCGTCGTTGTGCGCGATGTATTGCAGCGAGTCGGGCACGTCGAACGCGTCATCGGTCGGATTCACGCCGTACGACAGCACGAAGTCGAGCACGAGCGCGCCGTCGTCGAGATGCGGCGGCTTGACGTCGTTGCCGGGATACTCGCGCCATTCGAGGAAGTCGAGGCAGATGTCGATGCCGAACGGCGGCGCTTCGCCGAGCCGATTGTCGAAGCTGTCCGACAGGCGCGGGCCCTGATACGGCGACGACGGCGGCGCGTCGGCCGTCGCGCTTTGCGGCGACACGTCGCTCGTCTTCAGCACCTCGACCAGCGTGCCGTCGCCGAGCTGGAACGTGTGGGCGAGCGGCGTCTCGAGCGCATCGACCGAGTCGCCGTAGTCGATCCACGACGTATGCCGCTTCGGCCAGATCGCCGCGCGGCGCGTTCCGTCGTCGTCGCCGTCACCATCGCCCCCTTCGCCGCGCGCGAGCGGCGGCAGGAAATTGGTCGTCGCGAACGTGAAATTCAGCGACACGTACGGCCCGACGAACGCGCCGTCATCGGGCACGTCGGCCGCCGTCTCGTGCTTGACGAGCATCGCGACGGTACCGGGCAGGAACACGATCGGCCCGTACTGATCCACCGGAAAGCGATCGGCGACCGCGCCGATCGCGCGCCGCACGGGATCGAGCTGCAAGTCGACGATCGCATGGAGTTCGTCGACGTCGTTCAGCGCGTCCCAGGGCACGTTCCAGTAGAACTCGGGCGCGGTGACGAACGTGACGCGGCGTGCATCGTCGTCTTTCGCGTCGCGCCGCACGGCTTCGAACGCGCTCGACAGCGCACCGTTCAGGTGATTGAACAAGATCCCCTGCACGCGCGCTGCATACGCATCGAGCGCTTCGTCGGGCGCACGCAGGGGTTTGCAGTCGCATGAATAGCGCACGGAAACGATTCGGACTGGCTGTTTCATGATGGCTTCCTCTTCCTTGATGGTGGCGGCGCGGCGCTTCAGGCCGCACCGCCGCGGCTTCAAACGGACGTGATGTCGGTGATCCAGAACCACGGGTTCGCGTACGGCCCGTCGATGACCTTGGCGACGGTCTGTCCGGGCCCCGGATCGAGCGTGCCGGGCACCCAGGCTTCGTAGTGGATCGGTGAGAAGTACAGGCGGCCGAACACGTAGTCGAACGCGATGCGTGCGCGATTGCCGCCGCGGAACAGCGCATTCGTGCCGGCCGTGTATTCGACGTAGCCGGTCGTTTGCGCGCCGCCGCCGCGACCGTTCGAATTCGCCTTGAACGTGGCCGCATAGCGTTCGTACAGCTTCGCGCGCTCGGTGAGCCCGGCGAAGGGGTCCGTCGCCGTGCCGTAGATGAGGGTCGGCAGGTAGCGCGGCACGTTCTGGTGGATCTGCCGCATCGCGCCGAGCACGTCGCCGCCGATGTGGCGCCCGGGCGTGCCGCGATCGACGACGCGCGCAGACGTGGCGATTTCGGACATCAGCGCCCGCAACTCGGGCGGCGCGTCGAGCCGCGCGAACGGAATCACGTACATCGGCAGTGCGCAGCCGGTCTGCTGCTTGCCCGCGCGTGGCGTATCGCCGGCATTCGCGATCAGGCCCAGTACGAACGTTTCCCAGCGCAGCGACGCGTTGAAGTCGAGTCCAGACATGAGTGGCTCCTTCGCCGGCATCAGGCCGGCTCGCCGAGCGGGAAACCCTTCGCCGCCCAGTTGTTGAAGCAGGCCGTGCGATCGTCGTTCGGCGCGTAGGTCGCGAGCGTGCCGTCGAGCAGGCCGGCGATCGCATGCTCGGTGCGCGCGAAGCGCAGCGCCTCGGACAACGCGATCACGAGCCGTGTGAGATCGGGCTTGAACGGTGCGGGCTTCGATGCGTCCGCCGGCTTGAGTTTCGACAGCGTCCACACGGCCTGATGGAGGTTGCTCGGATTGATCGTCGGCAATGGATCGGTCGCGTAGCCGAGCCAGCCGTACGAACCGTCGCCGCCGAGCGCTGCCGCGCCGGCCGGCGTGCCGCCCGGAAACGGCCGGATGTCGAATACGAAGGTGCCGCCCTGGCTGACGAAGCCGAGCGTGTACAGCGACGCGTCGACGGCGGGGCCGTTCTTCGCGGCTTGCCACGCGAGGTTCAACAACAGCGACACGCGCGGCGCGCCGGTGTCGTCGCCGATCACGACGTCGACGGCTTGCCGCGTCGCGCGCGTGCCGTTCTGGCGGATCGCGTCGCGCAGCGCCGTGAGGTCGTCCTGGTAGTCACGGCCGGTGGTGAGTCGAAGTTGCACGATGTTCGCTCCTGCAGATAACCCGGCGTTGCTCGGCCGTCGAGACGGCGCGCGGGTCGAAGCGAATGCGCTGCCGTGCGGCCACTGTGCGTGGTGCGCGGCGGGCGAACAATGCGGCAGAAGTCATTGGCCGGGGTGTGACCGAACACCCGGGAAGCGGGTGTCGGAGTCGGTCGGCGCAGGTGGCGAAGGGGAGAAGGTTCGAAGGTGCGAAGGGGCGAGGCGACCGCGTGTGGAAGATCGGCGACTTCGGCGGCGTGCTTCATGTGTTGCCGGGCGGCATGAGCGCCGCGCGCCGAAAAGCACAACGGCCAGATTTGCCGGTAGCGGCAAACCTGGCCGTTGGCGTGACTGCCGCCGAACGCGTGTTACTCGAACGTTTCGAGCGCGAGCAGTTCGTCGATCGTCTGCCGGCGGCGGATCAGCCGCGGCGTGCCGCGATCGACGAGCACCTCCGGCGCGAGCGGCCGGCTGTTGTAGTTCGAGGACATCGACGCGCCGTAGGCGCCCGCATCGTGCAGGAACAGCAGGTCACCGATCTGCGGCTGCGCGAGCTTGCGGTGCGTGACCACGCCGCCCGCGTCCTGCGTGAACACGTCGCCGGACTCGCACAGCGGCCCCGCGATCGCGATGTCGACGAGCGGCCGGCCGGCCGGCAGCGCGCCGTCCTGCGTGTGGACGGACACCGCGTGGTAGCTGCCGTACATCGACGGACGCATCAGGTCGTTGAAGCCCGCGTCGATCAGCACGAAGTCGTGCTTCGGACGGCGGTTCACGGCCTGTACTTCGGTGACGAGCGTGCCGGCCTCGGCAACGAGGAAGCGGCCCGGTTCGATCTCGATGCGCACCGCGTGGCCGAGATGCCGTTCGATCCGCTTGCGCGCGGCATCCCACTGGCTGAAGTAGTGACCGACGTCGACGCGCGGCTCGCCGTCGCGATACGGAATCGACAGCCCGCCGCCGGCGGAGATCGCTTCGATGTCGTGGCCGAGCGACGTGACGAGGTCGACCATCGCATCGCACACCTGCGACAGGTGGCCGTAGTCGACGCCCGAGCCGATATGCATGTGGATGCCGACCAGCTTGAGCCCGTACTGGCGCACGATCTCGATCGCGCGCGGCACGTCGTCGATCCAGATCCCGTGCTTGCTCTGCGGGCCACCGGTGTTGGTCTTGTTGCTGTGGCCGTGGCCGAAGCCGGGATTCACGCGCAGCCACACGCGATGGCCGGGAGCATGCTCGCCGACGCGCGCGAGCATGTCGAGCGAGCCGGCGTTCACGGTCACGCCGTGCTTCAGCACGGCCGCGAGCGTCGGACGGTCGATCAGGTCGGCCGTGAACACGACGCCTTCCGGCTCGCCCGCCGGACTGAACCCGGCCGCGAGGCTGCGTTCGATCTCGCCGAGCGACACGGCGTCGACGCACGCGCCTTCCTCGCGCATCAGCTTCAGGATATGCAGGTTCGAGTTCGCCTTCTGCGCATAGCGGATCACGTCGAACTGGCGCAGTTGGGCGATGCGGTCGCGGATGACGTCGGCGTCGTACACCCACAGCGGGGTGCCGTATTGCTGCGCGAGCGTCGCGAGCTGGCGGGAATCGAGGGACATGGCGGATGAATCGGATCGAATGAACGGACAGCTTGAATGATGCGCCTGAATGTCTATACAGTAAAATGCATGTTTGTCGACATTCGATTCATTTTTGATATAGGCGGCCATGCTCACACACCGGCACATCGAGGTCTTCCGCGCGCTGATGGTCACCGGCAGCACGACGCGCGCGGCCGAGATGCTCTATACGTCGCAGCCCACGATCAGCCGCGAGCTCGCGCGGATGGAGCAGGTGGTCGGCTTCGCGCTGTTCGAGCGCTCGCATGGCCGGCTGCGGCCGACGATGGCCGCGCTCACGCTGTTCGACGACGTGCGGCTCGCGTATGTGGGGCTCGAGCGCGTCGCGGCGACGGCCGCGCGGCTGCGCGAGTTTCGCGACGGTCAATTGTCGGTGATCGCGCTGCCGGCGTTTTCGCACGCGATCCTGCCCGGCGCATGCCGGCGCTTTCACGACGCGCATGCGGGCGTCAGCGTGTCGGTCGCGACGCAGGAGTCGCCGGTGCTCGAAGAGTGGCTGACCGCGCAGCGCTACGATGTCGGGCTGACCGAGCACGACGTCGCGCCGGCCGGCACCGTGCTCACGCCGCTGCTCGAAGTCGACGAGGTGTGCGTGCTGCCGGACGGCCATCCGCTGCTCGCGCAGCGCGCGATCGATCTCGCGGATCTCGCCGATCGCCCGTTCGTGAGCCTGTCGCTGAACGACCCGTACCGGATCCTGATCGACGAGGCGTTCGCGCAGCTCGGTGTCGCGCCGCGTTCGGTGGTCGAGACGCCGTCGGCCGTGTCGGTGTGCGCGTTCGTGCGGCAGGGGCTGGGCGCCGCGATCGTCAATCCGCTGACCGCGCTCGATTTCGTCGGGCGCGACCTGCACGTGCGGCCGCTCACGCGCTCGTTTCCCTACCGCGTCAGCGTGATCGTGCCCGAGCACCGGCCGAAGAGCCTGCTCGTCGACGCATTCGCCGAAGCGCTGCGTGGCGAAGCGCAGGCGATTCGCGAGCGGCTCGCCGCGCTGCCCGGCTGACGACGGCCGTATGATGGGCGTTTCGCTGCGCGCAGCCTGCTTCTCTTCGTCATCTTCACGGAAACGGAACCCGTCATGACCGACGCTTCATCTTCCCCCGGACAACCGACGCTCACCGGCGAGCGCATCGCGCTGCGGCCGCTCGAAGCATCCGACCGGCAGGCTTTGCTCGATGCGGCGGCGGACGGCGAGCTGTGGAACCTGAAGGTCACGGTCGTGCCGGGCGAGGAGACGGTCGACGCCTATCTCGACACGGCGCTGCAAGGCCGCGCGGCCGGCACCGTGATGCCGTTCGTGATCGTCGAGCGTGCGTCGGGCCGCGTGATCGGCAGCACGCGTTTCTGGAAGATCGACCGCAAGAACCGCAAGCTCGAGATCGGTCATACGTGGCTGAGCGCATCGGCGCAGCGCACGCGCGCGAATACCGAAGCGAAATGGCTGCTGCTCGCGTATGCGTTCGACACGCTGCACTGTGTGCGCGTGCAGTTCACGACCGACGAGCTGAACGAGAAGTCACGCGCGGCGATTCTGCGGCTCGGTGCGAAGCAGGAAGGGATCGTGCGTCACGAGCGGATCATGCCCGATGGCCGCAAGCGCAATTCGGTGCGCTTCAGCATCATCGACGACGAATGGCCGGAGGTGAGCGAGCGGTTGCGGGCGAAGCTCGCGACCTGACGCGAGGCGGGTGCCGCGTGCGTCGCGCCGCCGCAAAGGAGGCGGCGACGCGACGAGGGGGGAAGCGGCGTGCCGCGCGCGGTGCGCGGCGGGCAGCGCGTTACTGCGCCGATGCGAGGTGATGACGCTGCGCGAGCTTCTGCGCGGCCGCGTAGTGCGCCTGCAGGATCGGCAGCGCCTGGCGCGCGACTTCCTTCAGCTTCGTGTCGCGGCCCGACGCGATTTCGGCCTGGAATGCCGAGATCGTCTTCTGCTGGCCGGCGAGCGCGACCTGCTCGATATACGCCTTGTCGAATTCCGCGCCGCGCAGGGTCTTGATGCTGTCCAGCACGGCCGTGTCGGGATCGTTGGCCGGCACGTCGACGCCGCGCGGGCTGGCCGCGCGCATCGCCTGGATGATCTTCTCATCGTCGGTCGACACGCGTTGCGCGAACGCCTTCACCTGGCTGTCCGACGTGCGCGAATCGGCGATGCGTGCGGCGTCGTGCTGGGTCGACACGGTTTTCGTGCCGTCGTTGATGAAGGCCTGGTCGGCTTCGTGGATGCGCGTCTGCGTGGCGGCGGCCGGTGCGGACGGCGCCGGTTGCGCGGTTTGCGCGGTCGCCGTCACGGCGACGAGAAGCAGGCCAGCGGCAGACAATGCAAGGCGCGAGACTTGGGGGAAGCGGTTCATGGGACCTCCTTACGATCGGGGCTCTGATTAACGGACGGATCGCGTGATCCGCAGCTGTGCGAGAGACCGGGCGCGCCCGGGCCGGGCTCGATCGCCGCTCTGCCGCGGCGGCGTTCGAAGTGTTTCCCGGCCCGACTGATTCTAGGAGAGCGCTCAGGTAGCAGGTGCAACCGCGCTGTGGTTTGTGTAACGGTTGGTAAGACGAAACGATGGATGCGCGCGCGGCCAGGTAGGGCGTACCTGTTACGTGCATCGTGGCGGCAATTTTTGCGTGCGCAGCGTGCATTCGATCGCTGCAATGCGCGCGCATGTCATCGACGTTTCATCGTTTCGCGGGCGGGTTGTTTCGCGATTCGTCGAATCGAGCGCGCGATTCGTACGGCGTCCTCACACGCGATCGAGCAATGCGTCGAGACGCGGCAGCAACGGCGTCGCGCAATGCGCCTGCAGCGCGTCGGGCGCCGTGTAACCCCATGCGACACCTTGGAATGCGATACGCGCGCGGCGCGCCGCTTCGGCATCGCGGATCTCGTCGCCGACATACAGCACGTCGTCGGGCTGCATGCCCGCTTCGCGCACGAGCGCGCGCAGCCGGCGCGCCTTGCCGAACAGCGGAATGCCGCACGCGAACGTGTCGACGCAACGGCTCGCGTGCGGGCCGAGCCGGTCGCGCACGATGTCCTCGGTGTTCGACGTCGCGATCGCGATGCGGATGCCGCGTGCGGCGAGCGCGTCGAAGGTCGCGTCGACGCCGGGGAACAGCTTTACGTGCGCGATGCGCGGCCGCATCAGCCGGCGCATGTCGAGCGTCACACGCGGCACTTTCCACATCGGCACCTCGAGCGCGCGGATGATCTCGCGCGCCGACATGCCGCGCAGCGCGGGGCGCAGCTCGGGCGTCGCGTCGCGAAAGCCGTGCAGGCGCGATGCCTCCGTGAGCGCCGCGAGAAAGCAGTCGAGCGAATCGGCGAGGGTGCCGTCGAAGTCGAACGCGATGAGTCGATAAGGCATGAAGCGATGCCGCGAGTTGATCGAGCCGGTGACGATATCACCGAATCGAGCCGCGTGGCCCGCGCGAGCGGTTGGGTCCGCGGCGAAGCGGGATGGTCGGGCAGCTTCCTTGCATCGGACGGAATGCCGCCCGCGAAACGCGGTGCATGACATAACGGGCATGAAAGCCCGGTATGCTGTCGACGCTATCGTTTCCCCCCGTTTCCTTCGTCCGGACTTCCCTGAAATGAAAATCGCCCGTGCCCGTTCTGCGATGTGGATGCTCGGTGTGTTCGTCGCGCTGACGTCCGCGACGCCCGCGGCCGCCGCCGCGGAGAAGCGCTGCGGATGGCTCGAGAATCCGACGCCGGCCAACTGGTGGCTCGTCGACAAGGACAACAGCTGGACGCTGTCGACCCAGGGCAGCCCGCCGGTGCCGGGCCTCGACGAGATGCCGGACATGTCGACACGCGGCTGGGTCGTCACCAATGCGGGGATGCACGGTTACGGCTGCGCGTGCCTCGACCTGGAAATCGACCCGCGCACCCGCGAGGTGACGCGGATCGTGGCGGCCCGGCCGCTGCCGCTGAAGCGGTGCAAGGCCGATCGGGCGTTGCCGGCGCCTTGAAGAGGCGGGGACGGCGGCGGGATTGGTGCTACGCGTAGTGGTAGCGGCAGGACACGATGCTGATTTGAAGATCGTCCGCTTCGTAGACGAGGCGGTTCGTATCGTCGATGCGGCGGGACCAGAACCCGGACAGATTGGCCTTCAGCGGTTCGGGTTTGCCGATGCCTTCAAACGGTGTCCGTTGGGCTTCGCGAATGAGCTGGTTGATGCGCTTGAGCGTCTTGCGGTCTTGCCCTTGCCAATAAACGCAGTCGTCCCACGCGTCGGAAGTAAAGAGCACGCGGCGTACGCTCATTCATCGTCCCCCGCCAGCTTGTGCTCTTTCGTCTTGCCCTTGCGCAGTTGCGCGATCGAGCGTTCGAGGTGGGCAACGTTGGCCGGTGAGCGGAGCAGATGAACCGTCTCCATCAGGCTGTCATAGTATTCCTGCGACATGATGACCGCGTTCGGCGCATCGCGACGCGTGATGAGCGTCACGTCCGCGTCGTCGACGACCTGGTCGATGACCGTCTTCAGATTGCTGCGGGCATCCGAAAAGTGAATCGTGCGCATGATTCGCCATACTTGTACTTTGAACTGTACAAGTATGGCATGGGCGTCCATTGTACGGAATGTTGTACATGTCGAGGCGGCATCGCTTGTCGCCCACCCCGCACCGCGCTATCGTTGCTGCTCCCCCAGCCGACCGGAGAGCCGACGTGCCCGCAGCCACCCCCGCCCCGCTGAGATTTTCCACCGACAAGCGCGAGCTCGACATCGACGCGATCTTCGATTTCCTGCATCGCGATGCGTACTGGTCGCAGGGCATTCCGCGCGATGTCGTCGAGCGCGCGATCGACGGCTCGCTGTGCTTCGGCGCGTATGTGGGCGACCGGCTCGTCGGATTCGCGCGGCTCGTGACCGACCACGCGACGTTCGCCTACCTGTGCGACGTATTCGTCTTGCCGGCCGAGCGCGGCAACGGCTATGGCCGCGCGCTGATCGACCACGTATTTGCGCAGCCGATGGTGCAGGGCCTGCGCCGCATCATGCTCGTGACGACCGACGCGCACGAACTGTACCGGCCGGTCGGTTTCGGGCCGTCCGCGAATCCCGAACGGCTGATGGAAATCCGCCGCCCCGATATCTACGCGAAACGCTGACGCGCGGCGAGCGCATACAATACGCGCTTTCGTTTTTGCCGAAGGGAAGCAGATCATGACCGAACAGGAAGCCGAACAGCTCGCCACGCATCGTCACTACAAGGGCGGGCTGTATCGCTACATCGGCGTCGCCCGTCATTCCGAAACCGAGGAGTCGGTGGTCGTGTACGAGCATCTGTGGCCGCATGCGCGCGGCTTGTGGGTGCGGCCGGAAGCGATGTTCAACGAGAACCTGCCGGACGGCACGCCGCGTTTTCGCAAGCTGCGCGACTGAACTGAGCACGCCCGCCGATCGCACGACGAGCGGTGCCGGCGCCCGGCCTAGCCGGCGGCGCCCGGCGTGTCGCGCGGCGCGGACTCCCGGTGCATCGCCAGCGCGAAGAAGCGCCGGATTTCGTCCATCAACTCCGCACGCGCCGATGCGAAATCGAAGGCGCGCCGGTTGTCGTGCGCGAAGCGCCGGCGCCACTCGTCCGCCGCATGCCGTGCTTCGCGTGCGCGCAGGTCGTCGAGTTCGGGCGTGCGCAGTGCGTGGTCGGCAATCAGCGTCACGCCGTCGCGGCTGACTTCCAGCAGGCCACCCGCGACGAGCAGCCGGCGGTGCTCGCCGCCCGGTGCGGCAACGAGCGTCACGACGCCGGGCCGCAGCCGCGTGAGCAGCGGCGCGTGATGCGGGTAGATGCCCAGCTCGCCGCTTTCCCCGGGCACGACGACGAAATGTGCGTCGCCCGAATACAGCACGTCTTCCACGCTGAGGATGTCGAGCTTCATCGACGTCGGCATGCGTGCCTCCTTCAGACCGCCGCCGCGCCGGCGACGATCTCGCACAGCTCGGTGGTGATCTGCGCCTGGCGCGTCTTCTGATACAGGTGCCGCAGCTTGCGCAGCACGCGATCGGCGTTCTCCGTCGCGGTCTGCATGCTGAACATCCGCGCGCACTGCTCGCATGCGTAATTCTCGACGACGGCCTGGTAGAGCGTCGCCTCGACGTAGCGCAGCAGCAAGGTATCCACGGCCGGTTTCGGCGCGGGCTCGTACAGATAGTCGGATGTCGCGGTGTCGCCGGGCGGCGTGCCGGTGTCGAGGCCGGTGAGCGGCAGCACCGCGTCGATGCGCGGCGAATACGCGAGCGGGCTCGTCAACCGGTTGTACGCGATGTGCAGTTCGTCCAGTTCGCCGTTGACGAATGCGGTGAGCGGCACGAGCAGCGCGCCGAGCAGCTGCTCGAAGTGCGGCGCGGCGGCGAGGCCGCTCGCGCGGGCGGTGATGGTCGCGCCATGGCGCATCAGCGGCGCAATGCCGCGTGCGCCGATCACGCTGAGTTCGCACGCGACGCCGGCGCGGTTCCAGCGTTCGAGCGCATCCACGCATTCGACCAGCAGCCGCGTATTGAGCGGGCCGCACAGCCCGCGATCGGTGCTGACGACGATCAGGCCGACGCGGCGCACGGGCGTGCGTCTCGCCATCAGCGCGGAGACGTGGCCGGACCGGTCGCGCAGCACGCGCTCGGCCATCTCCCGGATGCGCGCCGCATAGGGCCGGAAATCGCGCGCCCGCCGCTGCGCGACCGCCATCTTGGTGCGGGCCATCATTTCCATCGCCTTCGTGATCTTGCGCGTGGACGAGGTACTGCTGATCTTCGAGCGGATTTCGCGGATGTGCATGTGAGGCGGGGAGGCAGGTCGCCCGGTGTCGCCGGTGCGCTGTGGCGACGCGATGTCGGCCGCGAGGCCGGCAGCGAGGTCGGCGGATATCGCGCCGCGGCCATCGAACTGTCATCGCGCGATTTCATGCTATCGGGATTTCACCTGAAACGATTGACGACGATCAAGCGATCGCTTCCGGTTACGGACCAGAATGGTTTCGCCGATCGTCGCACCGGGCGTTCGATGACCGATTGCCGTCCGCATCGGAAGATCGTTGCGGACGCATCGAAGGGCGCAAACGTCATGCATACGACACGGCCGCGCGCGTGACGTGCGATTCGCCGCGGGTGTAGCGCGGACGATCGTCGCGCAGCCCGCGTACGGCTTTTTCCCTTCATGTTCCCAGTAGCCAGGAATTCGATGAATTCAGTGAATTCGAGCGATACCGATACCGTCCCGCCTTCCGCGACGTCCGCCAGCGCGCCGGCGTTGCCGATCTTCTGGCCGATGGCCGCCGCCGCCGCGATGGTCCGGCTCGGCTCGGCACTCACCGCGCGCAACCTGCGTTTCGTCGCGGAAGAGGAGAAACTGCATTGCGAACCGCATCCGGCGCTGGCGTCGCCGAACCGCGCGCTGCTGGAACTGCGCACGATGACGTTCCGCGATTATTCGGTCGCGCCGGCGCACGGGCTGCCGACGATCGTCGAAGCGCCGTATGCGGGACACCGGGCGATGATCGCCGACTATCAGCCGGGGCAGAGCCTGATGCAGACGCTGCGCGAGCACGGCGTGACGCGCGTGTACCTGACCGACTGGCGCTCGGCGACCGAAGACATGCGGGACCTCGAGATCGACCAGTACCTGGCCGAGCTGAACGTCTGCGTCGACGAACTCGGCGGGCGCGTGAATCTCGTCGGTCTGTGCCAGGGCGGGTGGATGTCCGCGATGTATGCGGCGCGCTTTCCGCACAAGGTCGCGAGCCTCGTGCTCGCGGGCGCGCCGATCGACACGGATGCGGGCGACGGTCCGATCAAGCAGATGGCGCACACCTATCCGACGTCGTTCTACGAGGAACTGGTGACGATGGGCGGCGGCCTGATGCGCGGGCGCTTCATGCTGCGCGGCTGGAAGAACATGCATCCCGACCAGCACTATCTCGCCGAGCACGTCGACCTGTACGAACACCTCGACGATGCGGACTACCTGCGCAAGCGCGAAGCATTCGCGAACTGGTACGAAAGTCCGATCGACCTGCCGGGGCGCTGGTATCTGCAGGCGATCGTGCAGATCTTCAAGGAGAACCGGCTCGCGAAGGGCACGTTCGTCGCGCTCGGGCGGATGCTCGACCTGAAGGCGATCACGTGCCCCGTTTATCTGCTTGCCGGCGCGGCCGACGACATCACGACGCAGGAGCAGGTGTTCGCCGCGCAGGACCTGGTGGGGACGCCCGCCTCGCAGGTGACGCGCCAACTCGTGCCGGGCGGACATATCGGGCTGTTCATGGGATCGCGCACGCTGAAGGACGTGTGGCCGGGCATTGCCCGCTGGATTGCCGCGAAGCGGTAGCGGTTGCAGCGGAGGCCCACCGCGCGGTGGGCATGCGCGGCGGCGCCGCGATGGGTCGATGGGTCGATGGGTCGATGCGTCGGCGCGTCGATACGGCAACGGTGCCGGCGCGCATGCATGCGGCGGGCGAGCGGTCGCGCCGCCGCGGCAGATCAGCCGCCGAGCAGTGCGTCCGCGAGCGCTGTCGGCGCGTGCCCGACCGTGACTTCCGGCGTGCCATGCCACGCCGCCAGCCGTTTCACGGCCTTCGCGACGTCGGCCGCGAGCCCCGTGCCGAACCGCACGCCCGGCTCGACATGCACCGTCTTCAACTCGAACGTGCCGAGCGCGCGATGCGCTTTCGCGTCGACGCGCCCGATCAGTCGGCCGCGATGCAGCACCGGCAGGCAGAAGTAGCCGTAGCGCCGCTTGTGCGCGGGCGTATAGCACTCGATCGTGTAGTCGAACCCGAACAGCGTCGAGGCGCGCCGCCGGTCCCATACCACCGGATCGAACGGCGACAGCAGCGTCGTGACCGTCGAGCGCAGCGTGTCTGCCGCGGCGGCCGGCAGCAGCGCGTCGAGCGAGCGATGCACGTAGGCCGGCTCCTTCCAGTCGGCGACCTCCACCGGGATCAGCTCGCCCGCGTCCGCGAGCCGCTCGAGTTCCGCGCGGTACGAACGGCGCGGCAGCCGGTAGTAATCGGCAACCCAGTCCGCGCGCACGATCCCGAGTGCGCGGCACGTGTAGTCGAGCAGCGCGGGCAGCACCGCGTCGCGCGGCGGCAGGTCGCGCGCATCGTCCCAGTCGGGCAGCACGCGCTCGCGCACGTCGTAGATGCGCTGGAAATTGCGGCGCTCGGACACCATCAGGTGGCCGGTCGTGAACAGCACTTCCAGGTGTTTTTTCTCGGGCTTGCGGTCCCACCATCCGTTGCCTTTCACCCCGTCTTCCCGGATGAAATCGGCGGACCGCACGGGGCCTTCGTCGCGTATGCACGCGAGCAGCCGCTCGATCTCGGCGCGGTTCTGCGCGTGCCAGTCGGCCGCGTATTTCCAGCCCATCCCCGACGGATCGAGCATCTTGTAGCGCATCAGCCCGAATTGCTCGACCGGCAGGAAGCACGCTTCGTGCGACCAGTATTCGAACAGGCGCGCCTCGGCGAGATGCTCGTCGAGCCACTGCGGGGCGAAGTCGCCGAGACGGCTGAACAGCACGAGATACGGACTGCGCGCGACGACATGAATCGTATCGATCTGTAACTGCGCCATTCGGCGGATCGTGTCGAGCACGTCGGCCTTGGTGGCCTTGCGGCGGGGCGGGGTCAGCAGGCCCTGCGCGGCGAGATGCAGCGCGCGGGCGGCGGCGGGCGAAAGCGTGAGCATCGGAGCGGCGGCTGAAGGTGGCGGTCGGGCACCACTTTAGCGCGAAAGCGGCGCACGTGTGCGACGCTTTCGCGCGACACGTCTGACAATGCTTGACAGATGCGCGGCGCGACTTTCCCTATAGTGCAGTCATGGCGCGACGAAATGTGCGCGCAACGATTCGGCTTCCGACGCACATATGTCCATGGCACGCAGGAAGCAGATCCGGGATTCTCAACCCCCAACGAGAGACCCGGAGCCCTGAGCGGACATCCATGCGGCTGTGCACCGGCCCCGTGTGGATGTCCGCTGATTTTTTTGTTGTTTCGCTTTTCCGCCGCCAGCCTTTTCCCGCCAGCCAGCCCGTTCATTGCCGCTTGCCGCGCGCGACCTCGTCGCCGGCGCCGGGCGGCAGCCGCCGCGTGATCGGAATCGATGCGAACGAACACAGCCCGACCACGACGAACGCGGGCCAGAAATCCGACCACACCATCGTCTGATGCCCCTGCAGCCAGTGCGACAGGTGCAGCACGAGGCCGGCGACCGTCACGCCGAGCCCGAGCGACATCTGCTGCACGACACTGCCGAGGCTCGTCGCGCGGCCTGCATCGGCCTGCGAAATATCCGCGTAGATCATCGAATTCAGGCTCGTGAACTGCAGCGCGGGGAAGATCCCGCCGACCAGCACGATCATCCAGATCGCCCAGGTCGCCATGCCCGGATGGAACACGCCGTAGGCGGCGATCGCGAGCCCGGCGAACGCGGCGTTGTAGATCAGCACCGTGCGAAAGCCGAAGCGGCGCAACGTATGGGTGGCCGTCGAGCGGCTCACCGCGCCGCCGAGTGCCGATGCGCAGGTGATCAGCCCGGAGTGGAACGCGCTCATGCCGAGGCCTTCCTGCAGCGCGAGCGGCAGCAGGAACGGCACGGCGCCGAGGCCGATGCGGAACAGCGACCCGCCGACCACGCTCGCGTGGTAAGTCGGGATCTTCAGGAAACTGAGGTCGAGCACGGGGCGCGCCTTGCGGCGCGCGTACGGCACGTAGAGCGCGAGCATCGCCGCGCCGGCCGCGCACATCAGGAGCGCGTTGCCGCGCGACGTGAGCGCGCCGTCGATCAGCGTGAGCCCCATCAGCAGCAGCGCGGCGCCGCTCGCCGACAGCAGGAAGCCGAACCAGTCGAGCGGGCCGGGATCGGCCTCGTGCGTGTTCGCGATGTGCTTGCTCGCGAGGTAGATCCCGTAGATGCCGATCGGCACGTTGATGAAGAAGATCATCCGCCAGTGCAGGTAGGTCGTGATGAAGCCGCCGACGAGCGGCCCGACCGTCGGCCCGAACAGCGCGGGAATCGCGAGGTAGTTCATCGCGCGCACGAGATCGGAGCGCGGCACCGCGCGGAAGATGATGATCCGGCCGACCGGCACCATCATCGCGCCGCCGACGCCCTGCACGAAGCGCGCGAACGTGAGCACGCCGAGGGAATTGGAGGCCGCGCACATCAGCGAGCCGGCGACGAAGATGCCGATCGCGGTGCGGAACACGGAGCGCGCGCTGAAGCGGTCGGCAAGCCATCCGCAGATCGGGATGAAGACGCCGAGGCCGACCACGTAGGCCGTGATCGCAATGTTCAGTGTGACGGGATTGTGCCCGAAGTCCCTCGCCATCGCGGGCAGGGCGGTGACGATGATGTTCGCGTCGACGCTTTCCATGAACAACGCACAGGCAACGATGAGCGGTGCTAGAAAGACGGGCGACATGGGCAGGGCGCGCGGTAAAGACGCCATTATGCCCACAATGTGGTCGTTGCGTCACGCGAGACAACGCTCGTTCCGCATGTTGCAACAGTCGTTCCTGTTAGCGCGCGTGGAAGAAGAGACGACCGCGCTGCCGGTGCGGTCCATGACGTGACACATGACGCGCGCCCCCGGAGGCGGCCGCGAAACTTGCGTGCGATGCGCGTTTCGTGCGACAGTCGGAACTCATCTGCGGATGACAACGACGCGCATCGATCGACGGCCATCGAGACGAGCGCACGCGCGAACGAGACCCCTGCCGAACCATTCATCATCGAAAGGAGGGGACACGTCATGACGTCACGTCGCGCCGCATCGACCGCATCGCATCCTGCCTCGCATCCGTCCGTGCCCGCGCCGCGTCTGCGCTGGGCCGCCGTGCTCGCCGTCGCTTACCTCGCGGTCGCCGGCTGCGCCGCGCAGGCCGACAGTGCGAACCAGGCCGCGATGCAGGCGGCCAGCCAGTCCGCCGCGCCCGCCACGGCGCCGGCTTCCGGCACGCTGCTGCCGCCGCCGAGCCAGCTCTACGGCGACCTGTTCGTCGCGGTGCAGACGGCGCAACTCTATCCCGACCAGAAGACCTTCGTCGACGCGACGCCCAACGCCGATCCGGCGACGATCGTACAGTTGTATCAGCAACAGAAGTCGCAGCCGGGCTTCTCGCTGAAGGCGTTCGTCGACCAGCACTTCACGCCGCCGCCGGAAGGCGGGGTCACGCCGCCCGCGAACCAGACGCTGCGCCAGCACATCGACTGGCTGTGGCCGCAGCTCACGCGCACCAGCACGACGGTGCCGCCGTACAGTTCGCTGATCGCGCTGCCGAAGCCGTATGTGGTGCCGGGCGGCCGCTTCCGCGAAGGCTACTACTGGGATACCTATTTCACGATGCTCGGGCTGCAGGTGTCGGGGCGCGAGGATCTCGTCGACGACATGCTCGACAACTTCGCATACCTGATCGACACGATCGGCCACATCCCGAACGGCAACCGCACGTACTACGCGAGCCGCTCGCAGCCGCCGTTCTTCGCGTACATGGTCACGCTCGCCGCGCAGGCCGAGGGCGACAAGGTCTACCAGAAATACCTGCCGGCGCTGCGCAAGGAGCATGCGTACTGGATGCAGGGCGAAACGACGACGCCGCGCGGGCAGGCCGCGCGCAACGTGGTCGCGATGCCGGACGGTGCGGTGCTGAACCGCTACTGGGACGCGAGCGACACGCCGCGCGACGAGTCGTATCTCGAGGACGTGACGACCGCGAAGGCCGTGCCGGATCGCCCCGCGAACGAGGTGTACCGCGACCTGCGCGCGGGTGCCGAAAGCGGCTGGGACTACAGCTCGCGCTGGTTCGGCGACGGCCGGACGCTCGCGACGATCCGCACGACGGCGATCGTGCCGGTCGACCTGAACAGCCTGATGTTCCATCTCGAGACGACGATCGTGAAAGGCTGCGCGGTCACGCGCGACTTCGCGTGCGTCGCGGATTTCTCCGGACGGGCGGCGCGGCGCGCGGCCGCGATCAACCACTATCTGTGGAACCGTCGCGGCTATTACGGCGACTACGACTGGCAGTTGCGCAAGCCGCGCGACGGCGTGACGGCGGCCGCGCTGTATCCGCTGTTCGCGGGCGTCGCGTGGCCCGAGCGTGCGAAGGCGACCGCGCGCGAGGTGCGCAAGACGCTGCTGCAGCCGGGCGGCCTCGCGACGACGACCGCGAACACGGGCCAGCAATGGGACGCGCCGAACGGCTGGGCGCCGCTGCAGTGGATCGCGATCGACGGGCTGCGCCGCTACGGCGAGCCGGCGCTCGCGAAGGACATCGGCACGCGCTTTCTGACCGACGTGAAGCATGTGTATGCAACCGAAGGCAAGCTCGTCGAGAAGTACGTGGTCGAAGGGGCTGGCGCGGGCGGCGGCGGGGGTGGCGAATATCCGCTGCAGGACGGCTTCGGCTGGACCAACGGCGTCACGCTGAAGCTGCTCGGGCTGTATGGCGAGTGACAGGCCGCGTGCATTGCATGCACGCACCTGAACGAGCACGGGCCGGATCGCCGCGCGCGCGGCAGTCCGGCCCGTTTCGCATGCGCGGATGTCAGAACGTGATCGTCGTGCGCACGCCGACCACCGTTTCGTCGCCGATGCGCGCGCCGGCCGCGTTCGGGTCCGGAATGCCGCCGCCCGGCCGGAAGAAGTGCTGCAGGTCGGCCTGTACCTGCCACCACGGCGCGACCTGGTACTGGTAGGTCGCCTCGATCACCGTTTCCGCGCGCCGCACCGGATAGCCGGGCGTCGTGAACCTGCCGGTGTCGCCGTCGAGCGCACGCGCATGCGAGCCGATCTTCGCGTAGCCGACCGCGATGCCGGCCGTATCGTCGTCGCGGCCCTTGAACGGCGCCTTGAGCGTCACGCCCGCATTCGCCGCGAAATCGACGACGTTGCGATCGCCCGGCGCACCCATCACGCGCGCGAACACGCCGACCGAGCGCGGGCTGTCCGCCGACGGCCGCCATACCATCTGATCCGCGACCGCATAGAAACCGTAGTTACCGCGATGCGTGGCGGGGATCCCGTTGCTGGCCGGATCCGCGAGCGACAGCCCGTCGGTGCCGACGCGCGGATCGTTCGCGTGCTGCGACTGATACCAGAAGCCGAGCTTGTACGTGCCGGGCAGGCCGGCCGGTTGCGGTGCCTTCGGGTCGGCGGGCGGCGCGTTCAGCGCGTACTGGAGTTCGCCGATCACGAACGCGCCGCTGCGCAGGTTGAAGTTGGTGCCGTGCGCGTTCAGCACCTGCGCGTCGCCGTCGCTGCGGCCGGCCGGATTGCCGTCGAACACGCCGACCATCGCGGTCCACGCGTCGGCCGGCTTCACGCGCAGCCGCACGCCGAGCGACGACAGCGGATAGGCAGCGCCGCCGGCCGGCAGGTCGGTCGCCGGCAGCACGGGCCAACCGAACGTCGCGTTCATGAACGTCGCCGCGTACTGGCTGACCATGAATTCCTGGTCGACGCTTTGCTGGCCGATCTTCACGTCGGCCTTGCCGGCGAGGAACGCCTGCTGGTACCAGAGTTCCCACAGCCGCGTGGTCGAATTCGCCTCGATGCCAGTCGCGGTCTGCAGCGTCTGCAAATAACGCTGCGTGAGGTTGGTGCCGTGGATCTGCAACCCGGACACGTTGAACGTGCCGCCCGGCAGGCCGATCGCCTTCTCCGTATCGACGTTGAAGCCGAATTGCGTGAGGCCCTGATAGGCACCGCCGCGCTGCGTGCCGCCCGCGGCGTTGTACAGGTACTCGCTGGTTTCCTGCAGGTTCAGCGTGACGCCGTGATCGCCGAGCACGTCGCGCAGGCCGCCCATGTTGCCGAGCAGGTTCGACCGTTCCCAGAAACCGGTGGGGGCGGGCGCGGCAGCATCGGCGGCCGGTGCGGGGGCGGCGGCAGTGTCGCTGGCTCCGGCGGCCGGTTCGGCCGCGATGGCCGGTGACGACGATTGCGCGAACGCAGGCGCGGCCGCGAGCGACAGCAACAGCGCGGCGAGCGCGTCGAGGCGCGCTGTGCGCGGCGCGGATGCGAAGCGATTTTTCATGCGGGCTCCATGATTCGAGTGATTGGTTTGGCTGAAGCAGTGAAAACGTCAAGCGATGGCGCAGGTGCGGGCGGCGGCGCGCGGGCATGCTGCGCGTTGCGCGCGCGACCCGTTACGGCAGCCAGCCGCCGATCCGCCATACGTGCGTGAAGCCGAGGCGCGATGCGGTCGCACAGAGCAGCGCGACGAGCGCGACGGCGGCCGCCATTGCGCCGGCCAGCACGCAGTCGAGCGGGCGCGGTGCCGCCGGCAGGTGCGCGAGCGCGCTGCCGCGCCAGTTGCCGAACGTGTGGGCGAGCGGTGCAAGGGCCGAAGCGAACGAGCGGTCGGACACGACACGCGCGAGTTGCCTGAGTCTGACCATGAGCGATTGAAACAACATGACGTGCCTCCGTCCGGTCCGGCGCTTGCCGGACGACGTGATCGAGCACGGGTGCATGACGCGACCGGCGCTCGGCGATTGGAACGTAACGGAGCGTGCGACACGGACGATCCGGCGATGCCGGCCCGGGAGGAAGCGCGCTAACCCGACGATGGCGAGCTAGCGGCGAAAGACATGCGCCTGGCTGCTATCTCGCGATGGCTTGGCCGGCCTGGACCGGCATCGAACTGCAACTGGAGCATGCGTCCACGAAGGGACTCCCTTGATGAATTGGGGCGGATTGTAGTCGCGAGTTTTGCTGCGGTGCAAGCAAAAAAGGCGGCGACGCTGCGCATTTCGCACCGCGTGCGCCGCCCCACCGGGGCCGGTCGATGCCCGCTGCGACCGCCCGCCGGCGGCGCGCGGCGACTGTTGCTCGCACGCATCGGCGGCGCATGCGCTCCGCGGCGCTGAAAGGTTGCGGCGCGTCATTTGGGGCGCGAATCTTTCAGTCCGCATGAACCCGAAAAAATATTCCGTCAAGCCTGTTCCAAAGGGTTGACTTCCGTTTCGGCCGGTCCATAGAATCCGCCATCTTCACTCTTGGGGCCGCCGCCTTGGACGCCTGCAGTAGTCGATCTTCGAACGAAGTTTCCGCCTGAGCGACCGACGTCCGCGCCTCATCGAAGCCGCCGTTTGTCCCACAGGCAAACGGTGCGCGCAGCAGTATTTCGCAGTAACCCCCTCGTGCACCCTGATTCGCGCCGGTTAGCGTGATGCGTTTGCGCACGCGCCATCCGGTTTCGCCGCCGCCCGGCGCGCGGCCGCGTTCGCGCATGCGTTTCGCATGCACCCGAATGGCGGCCCGCGCGCCGGGCGGCGGCCAACCGTGTTCTCCGGAACACCGCACAGGAGCCGCCATGAACGACAGTGACAGTTGTCCCTTATGCCCGTTGCACCAACAGACCCTTTTGAACCCGGGTCGCAGGGACATGCCGGCCGACTAGCCTGACACGTCGTTCAGGCCCCGGACTGGCCCCGCACCCACCACGCGGCCGGCATGCATGCCGTTGCCGCCAGGAGCCAGACCATGAACTTCGGCCTTCTGCTGTCGAATCTTCCGCAAGTCACGCGATCGCATCCGCACTACGACGCGATGCCGATGCTCGACGCCCGTCCGCGGGTGTTTTCCCGGTTGTTCAACCGGTTGAAATCGCTGCTTCGCTGAACTGAAACACCGAGCGCGTCTCGGCATGCGCGCGCGGGCCCCGGGCCTGTTACGCGCGCGTATTCCAAGACCACACGCTTGACCGAAAAAAACCAGCCGTACGGAATTCATCATGTCCACGCCATCCAACGTCTCTCCACCGATCGCCGTCGAACGCAGTGCCGTGCTCGACGAAGCCCACCTGGGCGACATCCGCGGCGCGCTCGGCACCATCGCGCATCACGACACCGCCGCGCGCGGCACGTGGTGGGCGCGCCTGCGCACGCTGCTCGCGATCATCGGCCCCGGCCTCATCGTGATGGTCGGCGACAACGACGCGGGCGCCTTCGGCACCTATACGCAGGCCGGCCAGAACTACGGGACGACGCTGCTGTGGACGCTGCTGCTGCTCGTGCCGGTGCTGTACGTGAACCAGGAAATGGTGCTGCGCCTCGGCGCGGTCACGGGCGTCGGCCATGCGCGCCTGATCTTCGAGCGCTTCGGCAAGTTCTGGGGCGCGTTCAGCGTGATCGACCTGTTCCTGCTCAATGCGCTGACGATCGTCACCGAGTTCATCGGCATCACGTTCGTGCTGGCTTTCTTCGGGCTCCCGAAGATCGCGGGCGTGTGCGTGGCGGCCGCGCTGACGATGGCGGCCGTGAGTACCGGCGACTTCAGGCGCTTCGAGCGGTTCGCGATCGTGCTGTGCGTGCTGAGCCTGCTGCTCGTGCCGGTGCTCGTGTCGATCCACCCGCCGGTGGCGCAGATGTCGCGCGACTTCTTCGTGCCGAACTGGCCCGCGCACGCGAAGCTGTCCGACGTGATGCTGCTCGTGATCGGCATCGTCGGCACGACGGTCGCGCCGTGGCAGCTGTTCTTCCAGCAGAGCTACGTGATCGACAAGCGCATCACGCCGCGCTTCATGAAGTACGAGAAGGTCGATCTGTGGATCGGCATCGCGTTCGTGCTGATCGGCGCGGTCGCGATGATCGGCTTCAGCGCGGCGCTGTTCGGCGGCCATCCGGAAGCGGGCAACTTCAGCGACGCGGGCGGCATCATCGCCGGCCTCGAGAAGTATGCGGGCCGCACCAGCGCGACGCTGTTCGCGGTCGCGCTGCTCGACGCGTGCATCATCGGCGCGGCGGCGGTGTCGCTGTCGACCGCGTACGCGATCGGCGACGTGTTCAAGATCCGTCATTCGCTGCATCGCGGCGTGTCCGATGCGAAGGGCTTCTATCTCGTCTACTTCGGGATCGTCGCTGCCGCTGCCGCGCTCGTGCTGATCCCGGGCAGCCCGCTCGGCCTGCTGACCGAAGCGGTGCAGACGCTCGCGGGCGTGCTGCTGCCGAGCGCGACGGTGTTCCTGCTCGTGCTGTGCAACGATCGCCAGGTGCTCGGCCCGTGGGTCAACTCGACGAAGCTCAACATCTTCACGGGCGCGGTGATCTGGGTGCTCGTGCTGCTGTCGATCATCCTGACCGCGTCGGTGATGTATCCGGACATCAGCGGCGAAGCGATCATCGACGTGCTGGTCGGCGGCACCGTGCTCGCGATCACCGGCTATCTCGCGACGGTGCTGATCCGCCGCAACAAGCGCGTCGTCGAGCCGGGCATCGATCGCGCGCTGCGCGCCACCTGGCGCATGCCGCCGCTCGACACGCTCGAACCGCAGAACATGACGGTCGCGACGCGCGTCTGGATGGCCGTGCTGCGCGGCTATCTGGTGATCGCGGTCGGTCTCGTGATCGTCAAGGTCGTGCAGATGACGCTGCTGAAGTAACGCCGTTCGGCGTCATCTCCTGGTGTGCGCACATGCCGGCCCGCGAGGCCGGCATGTGCGTTTACGCGGGCAGAGCGCGCGCGTCAGATCAGCTCGAGCTTCGACGTCAGGTACGTGAGCTGGATCCGGTTCGCGACGCCGAAGCGCTTGCGCAGCTTGCGCAGGTGATAGTCGACATTGTGCGCGCTGGTGTCGAGGCGCCGGCCGATCTCCTTGTCCGACGCGCCTTCCGCGATGCCCAGCAGCAGTTCCTGCTCGAACGGCGTGAGCCCGTTCACGGCGCGTTCGCGCGACGTCGCGATCAGTTGCGGCGACGCGAACTTGTGCACCGACAGCCCGATCGACAGCGCCTGCTCGATCGTCGCCGGCGTGATCCATTCGCGCGTGCGGCGCGGCGCGGTGAAGCTCATGAACGCGTGCAGCCGCGTGCCGGGCACGGCCATCGAATACATGATGCCGCTGCACATGCCGTCGTCCTGCATCGTCTGCAGGAAACCGTCGAGCGCGGCCGGGCTCACGCACGGGCCGCCGTCGCGCGCGCGGTGTTCGCGGCGCAGCTGCTGCAGGTCCCACACGATCGGCATGTTGCACACGCGCGCGTCGAGCGTGCGCGGATCGATGTCGTGATGGTTGTGCCGGACGTAGTCGCCGCGATAGGTGGGCGGCGTGAACGCCTCGTGCAGGTAGAGACTTTCGACACGCTCCCGCGAGAATTCGAGCGCGAAATACGCGAACGTCGAGAAGCCCGTCAGGTGCAGCAGGCTGATGACGATCCGGTTGCGTTCGGCGGTGCTCTGCGCGTGCGCGAGCGTATCGGCGACGCCGAGCTTCGGCGCGTGCGGCTGCGCGATGTCGTCGCGCTTGACGTCGTCGCACCAGACGACCTGCACCGGGCGCGCTCTCGACGCGTCGGCACAGGCGACCGTCCGCCGCGGCGGACGGGGCAAGGTTGGGGCGACCGCTTCTTCTTGCAATGCAATATCGGACATGAGCCATCCCTCGGAATCGACGCGCATCGCGCAGCGGCAGCCGTGTCGTGCACGGTGCCCGCGACGATGCGATCGAGCATCTTTATGATATGCGCCGATCGTCATCCAGACGAAACGCGGGGGCATTGTACAAAAATGCCTGTCTGCGCGTAATATGCCGTAATACTAATTCGGGCGAAAGGTTCATATTCGCACCGGTATAGAGTCGACCAGAAAATCATAAAGAAAAGACCAAATCGTGACGGGGCAGGTTCACATATTGGGAAAGGGTGGGCTCCTCATGACATATGCTGACGACGCGCCACGCGTCGAGTGGTTCTCGCAAGCCGATATCGCGGCCGCTGCCGCTTATTCGAAAGAAATTCATGCAATCGAGCGCGACGTTTTTACCGGCATTCAAATCGCGCCCGGTAAATCCGACCTCGCTTCCGTCGATTTCTCCCAATGCCATGCGCGATTGCGGCAAATCGGTTTCAGCACGCTCGGCTACGGCGCCTACGAGATGATCGGGCGGCGCATCCTGTGCGCGCATCTGCTGCGCGACCTCGCGCCCGCGACGTTCATGCAGCCGTATATCGAGGGCATGCTCTACGAGAGCGACCCGCGTTTCGCGCAGGTGCGCAGCAGCGGCTTCCCGGTCGCGTGGCGGCTCGACGAGATCGAGTCGGCCGCGCAGGGCAGCGGCGACCGCAAGGTGCTCGCGCTGGCCGGCCATCTGCGCGCGCATGCAATGAACAGCGGCGTGATCTTCAGCCTGTCGGCGCCGCGGCTCGACCTGCGCGTTGCCGTGAACGTGACGTCTGAAGCCCACGGCACCGAATGGATCGACGATCGCGTGATCGGCGGCGCGCTGTCGGTGAGCCTTGCCGTGCATCGCGTCGCGCTGCCGTTTCTCGAGGCGCGCATCGCGCGCATGCGCGGCTTCGCGCTCGGCGACGAGCAGCAGCAGGTGCTCGACCGGCTCGTGCACGGGCTGTCCGACCAGGAGATCGCGAGCGCGCTGCGCACGTCGCTGCACAAGGTCGGTCACCATATCCGCTCGCTCGAAAAACTCTTCAACGTGCAGAACCGCGCGCAGCTCGCGTATCTCGCCGCGCGCCGTCTGGAGTCCTGACCCTGTCTCCCCGCGCGGCGCCAGCCGCGCGATGGAAGCGGTTCCGGCGATGCGCGCGCGCAGGCGCCGCCGGGTTTCGTAGTCCGATCCGATCGTCACCGGAAAACGGCTGCGACGCTACGAGGCGCCTCCCTTTTTACGCGGTTGCGCGTCGCTACACTCGTCCCATTCAACGGTCCGCGCTACGCGGGGCATGACGGCCCGCGCCCGCCGGCGACAACGACAGGACGACGGCACGATGGCAGAACCGAAGGCGCTCCCTCGCGACTGGCAGCGGATCTTTTCCGCCGGCCGCAGCGTGTCCGGGCGACGTCTCGGGGCATCGCCGCGCGCCGACCTGTTTCTCGCCGCGTTCATCGTGTCGGTGGTCGCGCTGTTCATCCTGCCGCTGCCGCAAGCCGCGCTCGACGGGATGATCTCGCTGAACCTCGCCGCGAGCGTCGTGCTGCTGACGGTGTCGACCTACGTGCCGTCGGCGGTCAGCTTCTCGTCGTTTCCCGCGCTGCTGCTGTTCACCACGCTGTTCCGGCTCGCGCTGAACATCGCGTCGTGCAAGCTGATCCTGCTGCACGCGAACGCGGGCCACGTGATCGACGCGTTCGGCCGGCTCGTGGTCGGCAACAACGTCGTGGTGGGCGGCGTGGTGTTCCTGGTGATCGCCGTCGTGCAGTTCATCGTGATCGCGAAGGGTTCGGAGCGAGTCGCCGAAGTCGGCGCGCGCTTCTCGCTCGACGCGATGCCGGGCAAGCAGATGAGCATCGACGCGGACCTGCGCGCGGGCATCATCAGCGCCGACGAAGCGCGCGAGCGCCGCGAGAAGCTCGAACAGGAATCGCAGATGCACGGCGCGATGGACGGCGCGATGAAGTTCGTGAAGGGCGATGCGATCGCGGGCCTCGTGATCGCGTTCATCAACATCGTCGCGGGCATCGCGGTCGGCACGCTGATGCACGGGATGAATATCGGCGAGGCGCTGCAGCGCTACGCGATCCTGACGGTCGGCGACGGGATGGCGTCGCAGATCCCGTCGCTGCTGGTGTCGATCGCGGCGGGCATCGTGACGACGCGCGTCGCGACGCGCGACACGCGGCAGCGCCAGCTCGGCGAACAGCTGGGCGAGCAGCTCGGCGCGCATCCGCGCGCGCTGCTGATCGCGGCGCTGGTGCTGGCCGGGTTCCTCGTCGTGCCCGGTTTTCCGAAATGGTCGTTCGCGCTGATCGCGCTCGGCCTCGGCGCGTTCGCCTTCACGCAGCTCAAGCGCAAGACGACCGCGCCGAGCTTCAACCTGATTCACATCGCGGGTCGCATCGGCGCGACCGACGACGGCCAGCCCGCGAAGGTGTCGCATGCGGCAGGCGTCACGTCGCTGATCGCGGTGTCGCTGTCGGATGACCTGCGCACGACGCTGAACCTCGCGCAGCTGCAGACCGCGCTGTCGAGCGCGAAGGCGCGCGTCGACGCGGACATCGGCACGGTGTTTCCACGCATCACGCTGAACGACGACGAAGGGGCGGCGCCCGGCACGTACCGGATCTATCTGCAGGACGTGCTCGCCGCGCAGGGCGCGCTGAAGCCGGGCTGGCTGCTGTGGGACGGCGTCGCGCCGCTGCCGGAGCGCGCGGAGCGCCAGCCGGCCGAGGCCTTCGGCCCGTTCGCGACCGCGCTGTGGATCAAGCCCGACGGCGCGGCGCCGGACGGCAAGTGGCTGACGAGCGAAGGCGCGCTCGCCGCGCACGTCGAGCAGATCGTGCGCCAGCATGCGGACGAGCTGCTCGGCATCCAGGAAACGCAGGCGCTCGTGCACCTGGTGCGCCGCGAGCATCCGGAACTCGTCGGCGAACTGACGCGGCTCGTGCCGCTGCAGCGCGTGACCGAGGTGCTGCGCCGGCTGCTGGCCGAGCAGGTGCCGATCCGCAACCTGCGCGTGATTTTCGAAAGCCTGATCACATGGGCGCCGAACGAGCCGGACGACGTGATCGCGCTGGTCGAGCTGGTGCGCGTCGACCTGCGCCGGATGATCACCGATCGCCATGCGGGCGCGACGCGGCAGCTGCGCGTCGTGCTGTTCGAGCAGAACCTGCAGGAGCGGATCGAGAACGCGGTGATGCGCACGAAGCAGGGCAATTTCCTCGCGCTGTCGAGCGCGATCAAGCAGGACATCGGCGAACAGGTGCGCGCGATCGTGCAGGCCGCGACGGCGGCGCAGCCGGCAGGCGCAGGCGGTCACGGCAACCCGCCGGGCGCCGCGCGGCTCGCGGTGATGGTCGCGCTCGGCGCGCGCCGCTACGTGAAGACGATTTTGCAGCCGGTGCTGCCCGAACTCGCGGTGCTGTCGTACCAGGAGGTCGAGGAGGACGTGCAGCTGCATACGGTCGGCTGGGTGAAGAACCCGCCCGACGACGGCACGCTCGGCGCGGGCGCCGGCGTGCGTGCGCCGGGAGTCGTGCAATGACGAGCTCGACGATCCTCGACCTGACCCGGCAGGCGCTGATGCTGGTGCTGCTGCTGTCGCTGCCGATCGTGCTGATCGCCACCGTCACCGGCCTCGTCGTCGCGATCCTGCAGGCCGTCACGCAGGTGCAGGACGCCAACCTCGGCATCGCGGTGCGGCTGATCGCCGTGATGGTCGCGCTCGTGCTGCTGTCGGGCTGGCTCGGCAGCGAGGTGCTGCGCTTCGCGCAGCAGGCGCTGGAACGCATGTTCGTTTCTTCCACAGGAGTGTTTTGATGCGTCGACGCGTCGCCCCGATCCGGTTTCAACCGCGCCGCCTGCAACGGGCCGCGCTCGCCATGTGCGCGACCGCGCTGCTCGCCGCGTCGCTGTGCGTGACGGTCGCGCAGCCGGCGCGCGCGGCGGACCTGCGCTGGCGCAACAAGCCGTTTACGATCGTCGCGAACGGCAAGAAGATCGGCGACTTCATTCGCGAGCTCGCATCGTCGCAGGGCGTGACGGCCGTGGTCGACCCGAAGGTCGACGGCGTGATCAGCGGCCGCTTCTCGGGCACGCCGCAGCAGACGCTCGACACGATCTGCTCGACCTACGGGCTCACGTGGTACTACGACGGCTCGTTCCTGTACGTCGACCCGGCCGACCAGTCGCAGACGCAGATGATCCCGATCCCGCCGAACGCGGCCGGCGAGATCGGCCGCGCGCTGCAGGCGATGCAGATTCCCGACAAGCGCTACACGCTCGTGATCAACGATCGCGCGAACAGCGTGTACGTGGCCGGCCCGCGTCGTTACGTGGAGCTCGTGCGGCAGGCGGTCGGCTCGGTCGGCGATCCGTCGGCGAACGGCGCGCATGCGGACATCCGCGCGTTCCGGCTCCGGTACGGCTGGGCGTCCGACTTCACGATCAACCGCTCGGGCAAGGAAGTGACGGTGCCGGGCGTCGCGACGATCCTGCGCCGGCTGTTCGGCAAGGGCGGCGGCACGAGCGAACTGCCGTCGAGCACGCCGCTCGGGCAGGCCGCGCGCCAGGTGAAGCTCGGCTCGGGGCTGACGATCGCGGTGCCGCGGCTCGATTTTCCGGACATTGCCGGCGGCCCGCGCCAGGGCGGCTATGGCGGTGCCGACGGCGCTGCCGGCGGCGTCTCGCCGTTCTCGAACGGCGGCGGTGGCGACACGCTGCCGCAGATCGTCGCCGATCCGGCGATCAACGCGGTGATCGTGCGCGACCTGCCGGAGAACATGTACCGCTACCAGGCGCTGATCAACCAGCTCGACGAGCGGCCGCGCATCGTCGAGATCAACGTGACGATCATCGACATCAACGAGGATTCGCTCGACAGTCTCGGGATCGACTGGCGCCTGCACACGACGCACGGCGACGTGCAGATCGGCAACGGCGCGAATCCGCTGAACGGCAACACGCAGTACAACGGCGCCGGCAATCCGCCGCTGACGTTCGGCGTCGGCGCGTCGGAGACGGGGCAGACCGGCACCTTCATGCCGACCGGCATCGCGCTGACCGCGTCGATCGGCGGCTCGCTGCGCAACTACCTGCTCACGCGCGTGAACGCGCTCGCGCAGAAGGGGCAGGCGCAACTGCGCTCGAAGCCGAAGGTGCTCGCGCTCGACAACACCGAGGCCATTCTCGAGAACCTCACGCAGTTCTACGTGCAGGTGCAGGGCTACCAGGATTCGTCGCTGTACAGCGTGACGACCGGCACCAGCATCAAGGTGACGCCGATGATCGTCGACGAGGCGATCCGCAATGCGGCCGCCGTGTCCGGCAACCCGCAGAGCGTGATGATGTCGATCGACATCCAGGACGGCAACATCGTGCCGGGCCAGGCCGTGTCGAACGTGCCGGTGATCCAGCAGCGCAACATCGTCACCAAGACGATGATCGACGAAGGCAAGAGCCTGCTGATCGCGGGCTTCAACGACGACGAGGTGCGGCTGAACAAGAGCGGCGTGCCGTGGCTGTCGGACATCCCGCTGATCGGCAACCTGTTCAAGTACACCGACAAGTCGGGCAACCACATGGAGCGGTTCTACCTGCTGACGCCGCGCGTGGTGACGACCGCGTCGATGTACGCGCCGGACGGCTCGCCGGTGAACCCGGGCGCGGACGGGCCGGCCGGTTCGAACGGCACGTCGATGTATCGCCCGCCGGACAACGACATCGCGGTGCCGCTCACGCCCGCGCCGCTGCCCGGCACCAAGTTCGGCCCGCCCGCGCTGCCGCCGCCGAAGGATTCGGCGGCGCAGCCGGTGGCGACGACCGCAGGAGCGTCCACCCATGTCGACGACCATCATTGACCCGCACGGCGACGGCGCATTGTCCGGCGGCGCGGCGGGCGCCGCGGCCGGGGCGCCCGCGCTCGCGTCGCCGTGGAACCTGTGCTTCCTCAGCGGGCCGATGTACGGCCGCACGATGTCGCTCGCGCGCGGCGCGAACTGGGTCGGCACCGCGGCCGACTGCGAAGTGATCCTGCCCGATCGCGAGATCGGCGCGAAACAGGTATGCCTGCAGGTCGGCGCGCTCGCGGTGACGGTGCAGAACCACGGCGGCGACGGCGGCGCGCCGGTGCTGTTCAACGACGCGCCGCTCGGCGCGGGCCGCCGCTCGATGACGCCGCAGGACGTCGTGACGGTCGGCTCGATCAAGCTCGGCATCGCGCGTCACGCGCAGGCGAGCGTCGCGGTGCCCGACGAGGCCGACACGCCGGACGCCGCGCGCGAGGCCGCGTGGCTCGGCTGGCTCACCGGCGGGCTGCGCCGTCTCGGCAGCCGGCGGCTCGTGATCGCGGTGGTCGCGCTGTGGATCGGCGTGCTGCTCGGCGCGCTCGGTTACGGCTTCGTCGCATGGTCGGGGCGCCTGCCGTGGCAGCACGAGTCGGTGCTCGCGCGCACGCACCGGCTGCAGCAGCTGCTGCACGCGTATCCGGAGCTCGCCGTCGCGCCGCGCGACGACGGCGTGATCGTGTCGGGTTACGTGAGCGATCCGGCCGCGCGGGAACGCGTCGCGCAGATCGTCGCGGGCGTCGACAACGCGGCGCTCGGCAACCTCTACGTGGTAAGCGATCTCGTCGCGACCGCGCAGACGTATTTCAGCGACACGGCGCTGACGGTCACCTATCTCGGCCGCGGCCGGATCGAATTGACGGGGGCGGCCGAGCGCGCGCAGATCGAGCCGCGTATCCGCAACTACATGAAGGACGCGCGTCCGGCGCTCGAGGTGGTCGACCACGTGCGCGACGCCGATGCGGCCGCGCCGCGCACCGCGACGACACTCGGCGGCGTCGCGGGGATTCCGGAGATCACGACGGTGTTCGCGGGCGACGGGGACCAGCGCTACATCGAGACGGCCGACGGCAGCCGCTATTTCGAAGGCGCGCGGCTGAAGGAAGGGCCGACCGTGGTGTCGATCGGCCCCGACGAAGTGGTGTTCGAACGCAATGGCCAGCGCATCACGATGCCGCTCGGCGGTCCGTCCGCGAGCGCGCCCGAGCGGGCATCGGCGCCGCCCGTGCCGCCGCTCGCGAGCGGCGCGGCGGCCGGCGTCGCACAGCCGGTGCCCGGACCGGCGTTGTTGCCGGATGCGCCGGCGGTACCGGCGGTTGCTGCGGCCGGCGCATCGAAGGCGGCGGCGCGTTAGCGCCGCGACAGGACTTGCGCATCGCGCGTCGCGCGGTGCGCGCATTACGCGACACGCCGCGCGCATGCGGCGCGTCACGTCGCCGGTGGGGCATGGGGCCGCCGCCGGAACAGGGAAGCAGTTCAATGACGTACATGCAAAGGAGCGAAACATGAGTACCCCCCCGACTGGTGCCAACAACACGCAACAGGTCCAGCAGCAGGCGGACGACCTGACCAAGACGCAGCTCGAACTGACGAAGATCAACTTCCAGGTCCAGCAGTCGACCGCGACGTTCGAAACCAGCAACGCAGTGACCGCGCAGGAAGGGACGGCGAACGCCCAGGTTGCGCAACACCTGAGTTCCGCCGGCCGCGCATGACGCCGGTCGCCGGCCGTGCCGCGCGACGCCGGATGCCGGGGCCGCCCGTGACGGGCGCCCGGCGGGGCGTGTGCGCGTGGCGGCCGGCCCGTTCCCGGCGCTGCCGGTCAAGGAGGACACGATCATGTCGGTAACAGGCGTAGGCGCGGCACCCCCGGGCGCGGCCGCGCTCGCGGGTGCCGTGCAGCAGGCGGGCACGGCGTCCGATCCGGCGCAGGTGCGCCAGTTCGATGCGTTGATGCAGCCGGGTGCCGCGCCGGCCGCGGCGTCGCCGTCGGCGTCGGGCGTCGCGATGTCGCGCGCGCCGGCCGATGCGGCGCCGGCCGTGCAGATGACGCCCGCGACACCCGCGCAGGCGAACCATTCGTCGCTCGTCGAGCGGTTGCGCACCTACGGCAACGATCTCGACACGCGGTACGCGAACATCGACAAGCACCGCACCGAAATGCTGACGTCGATGGCGGACAACCGCAGCGATCCGCTGATGACGATGGTGAAGGCGATGGATTTCCAGTGGACGGCGACCACCACGATTTCGGAATACCAGTTGAGCCTGTCGGTCGCGCAGGCGGCGAACGGCTTCACGCACACGGTGCTGAAGACCCAGGAGTAGCGAAAGCCGGTGCGTGCGCCTGAACCGGCCGCGCGCCCTGAAGCGGACAAACGATGACGACGATCGATTCGACGCCGCGCCTGCATGCGTGGCGCAGCCGGGCGGCGCGTGCGCTGCTCGCGGGACTGCTCGCGCTGCTGGCGGGCTGCCAGAAGGAGCTTTACTCCGGCCTGTCGGAGCGCGATGCGAACCAGATGGTTGCCGTGCTCGGCGACGCAGGGATCAGCGCGGCGAAGGACAACGACGCGCGCGACACGTCGGATCGCAACGCATGGCAGGTGAGCGTCGCGGACGGCGACATGCAGTCGGCGCTCACCGTGCTGCAGGCGAACGGGCTGCCGAAGCCGAGCTACGCGAGCCTCGGCGAGCTGTTCCAGAAGCAGGGGCTCGTGTCGACGCCGGCCGAGGAGCGCGTGCGCTACCTGTATGGCGTGTCGCAGGACCTGTCGCGCACGCTGCAGGACATCGAGGGCGTGGTAGTCGCGCGCGTGCAGGTCGTGATTCCGGAGAACGATCCGCTTGCGGACAAGATCAAGCCGTCGTCGGCGGCCGTGTACATCCGCTACCGGCCCGGCGTGGACCTGCGCGCGATGGCGCCGATGGTGAAGGATCTCGTCGCGCACAGCATCGAAGGGCTGCAGTACGACAACGTGTCGCTGTTCCTGCAGCCGGCCGCCGCGCGCACGGCGCGCGTGGACGGGATCGGCAGCGCGGTGTCGGACATCCTGCGGCTGCGCTCGCCGCTCGGCTGGCTGGTGTTCGCGCTGATCCTGCTGACCTGCGCGGTGATCGCGCTGTCGGCCGCGCGGCGCGGGATGTTCGGCGCGCGGCTGGCCGGGCTGGTCGGCGGCGCACCGCGCGGCGGCAACGGTGCAGGCGGCGCGTCCGCGCAGTCGGGCGGCAGCCTGCGCACGCCGGACGGCGCGCGCGACGGCGCATGAACGAGCCGCATGTGCTGCCGCCGGGCGTTGCGCCCGATGCCGTGTCGCTGCCGTGGCTGCAATCTCTCGCGGCGCCGCCCGCTGCGCGGCGCGCGGCGTTTCATGCGCTCGTCTGCGAATTCAACCTGCGGCCCGACCGTTATCTGCACGTGACGCGCGTGCCGGCCGACTGGCCCGCGCGTTACCGCTCGCCCGACGCGTTCGGCCCGGCCGGTCGCAAGCTGCTTGCGCGCCATCTGCTCGATGCGAACGGCGTGGCCGAACATCACGACTTCGACCTCGCGAATCCGTGCGCGCGGCTTGCGCTGCTGCCCGGCGCGGCGCTCGAACAGCTCGCATCGTATGCGGGCTTGCTGCTGCATCGCGGCTGGCTGCGCGATGCGCTGGCCGTGCGCCGCATTCGCGCGGAAGTCGCGGCGAAGCTCGGCGGCGATGCATTGGAGCTCGCGCTCGAGCGCGCGCCGGAATTCGGTGCGCTCTCGGACACGCTCGAGCCGTGGCGCGCCGATCCGGCCGCGCTGCCGGTGGTGATCCGTGCGCGCGGCGGGCGGCTGCTCGCGGATTTCATCGGCGTGGCGGGCGATGCGGTCGCGCGGCGCGCGCGCCTGAAATTCAACCGCGCGATCGACGACGAAGCGCCGTACTGGCTGAACCGCGCGCAGCGCGACCAGTTCGGCGAATTGCTGTTCCTGTTTCTGATTCCCGAGAGGCTTGCGTCATGGGACTGGCTTTTCTGATCACGAGCGACAACCTGCAGCTGCTGTCGGAGCGCAAGGTGCTCAAGGAGCGCGAATACGCGGCGCTGCTCGACGCGTCCGCGGTGATCGCGACCGCGCGCGACGAGGCCGCGCGCATCGTCGCCGATGCGCAGCGCGAATTCGACCGGCGCCAGGCGGCCGGCTACGACGAAGGGATGCGCCGCGCGCAGCGCGAGCATGCGGCGCAGGCCTATACGCAGGCGCTGGCCGCCGCGCGCACGATGGAGTCGATGAAGGATTCGATGGCCGACATCGTCGTGAAGGCCGTGCGCGCGATCGTCGGCGAGATGGCCACGCAGAAGCTGTACGAGGCCGCGCTCGCGCGGATCGCGCCGCTCGTGCGCGACGAGGCGTTCCTGATCGTGCGGGTCGCGCCGGGCCGCGAGGACGAGATGCGCGACGCGCTCGAGCGCGCGTTCGCCGGCCAGTCGAACCGGCAACGGATCCGCATCGTCGAGGATGCGCAGCTCGAACGCCACGCATGCACGGTCGAGACGCCGTCCGGGCGCATCGATGCGAGCCTCGACCTGCAGATCGACGCGCTGCGCCAGGCGATCCGCCGCGACGCGCTGAAGGGCTCGCCGCGATGAACGCGCCGCTCGACGATCCGCAACCGAACGGCCTCGAGAGCGACGACGATGCCGCGTCGTTCGATCGCGGCCGCCTCGTCGGCGATCTCGACGCGGGGCTCGCGTTCTTCTCGCCGGTGTCGGTGCAGGGCCGCGTCAATCACGCGGTCGGGCAGATCCTCAATGCGACGGGCATTCGCGCGCGGCTCGGCGAGATCTGCGAGCTGCGCACGCCGAACCAGCCGACGCTGCTCGCCGAAGTGGTCGGCTTCTCGCGGCAGACCACGCTGCTTACGCCGCTCGGCGACGTGGCCGGGCTGTCGCCGGAGACGAGCGTCGTGCCGTCCGGGCGCGAGCATGTGTTTCCGGTCGGCGAAGCGCTGTTCGGCCGCGTGCTCGACGGGCTCGGCCGGCCGCTCGACGATCGCGGGCCGGTGACGGGCGCCGCGTGGGTGTCGACGCAGCAGGACCCGCCGAACCCGCTCGCGCGCAAGCTGATCGACACGCCGTTTCCGACCGGCGTGCGCGTGATCGACGGCCTGATGACGCTCGGCATCGGCCAGCGCGTCGGCATCTTCGCGCCGTCCGGCGTCGGCAAGAGCACGCTGCTCGGGATGATCGCGCGCGGCGCGCAGGCCGACGTGAACGTGATCGCGCTGGTCGGCGAACGCGGCCGCGAAGTGCGCGAGTTCATCGAGCACAGCCTGTCGCCCGAGGTGCGCGCGCGCTCGATCGTCGTCGTGTCGACGTCCGATCGTCCGGCGATGGAGCGCGTGAAATCCGCGCTGGTCGCGACCGCGATCGCCGAGCACTTCCGCGATGCGGGCAAGCGCGTGCTGCTGCTGGTCGATTCGCTGACGCGTTTCGCTCGCGCGCAGCGCGAGGTCGGCCTCGCGAGCGGCGAGCCGCCGACGCGGCGCAGCTTCCCGCCGTCGACGTTCGCCGTGCTGCCGCGCCTGCTCGAACGCGCGGGGCAGGGCGCGACCGGCTCGATCACCGCGCTGTATACGGTGCTCGTTGAAGGCGATGAGGAATCCGATCCGATCGCCGAGGAAGTGCGCTCGATCCTCGACGGTCACATCGTGCTGTCGCGCAAGATCGCGCTCGCGAACCGCTATCCGGCGATCGACGTGCTCGCGAGCCTGTCGCGCGTGATGCCGCTCGTCGCGAGCCGCGCGCATCAGCAAGCGGCCGCGCGCGTGCGCGAGCTGATCGCGAAGTACCAGGAAATCGAGCTGCTCGTGCAGATCGGCGAGTACCGCGAAGGCAGCGACCGGCTCGGCGATCTCGCGCTGCGTGCGCGCGATGCGATCGGTGCGTTCTGCGCGCAGGCGTCGCACGAGGACGTGCGTTTCGACGCGCTGCTCGCGAAGCTGACGAAACTCGCGAACGACCATGTCTGAAGCCGACGACCGTCTCGTGCTCGCGACGCTCGCCCGCCTGAAGCGCGTGCGCGAGATGCGCAGCCAGATCGCGCGCGTGGCGGCCGCGCGCCAGCAGGGCATCGCTGCGCAGAGCCGGCGCGCGCTCGACGCCGCGCACGCGCAGCTTGCGCAGCAGGTCGCGGCGAAGGCCGCGATCCAGACGCGCCTCGCCGATGACGTGCGCGAGGCGCGCGCGTTGCAGAACGCGGCGGCCGATACGCGCACGTTCGACCGCCATATCGGTGTCGCGCACGCGTCGGTCAGCGAGGCCGCGCACCTGCACCGCGGTCACGAGGCCACGCTCGCCGACCTGCAGCGCGCCGCGCGCAAGGCGAAGGCCGCTGAGGACAAGCTGGACAAGGCCGGCGAGAAGGCCCTGCAGGCGCGCGCGGCGCGGGTCGAGCGCGACGCCGATGAAGTCGCGGATGCGCATGCGGTGCGGCGCTTCGCGACGGCCGGCGTGTGGGCGGGCGACGCGCAGGGGCATGCATCGGGGCAGCCTGACATGGCCGCCGCGTTCGATGCGGAAATGGTGTCGCGACCGGCGGGGGTAGACGCGATGGACGCGACGGACACGGCAAACACGGCAAACACGGCAAACACGCGCGCAGCGGCCGGCAACGCCGATCCGGGCGGCGCAACTGTCCCGGCCGCCACCATCGACGATCCGGCGCCGCCCGCCGCCGCGGAGCGCCGATGCTAGACCACGCCGCGAACTTCAACGACATCGCCGGCACGCTGCGTCCGCTGCTCTACGTGATGCCGCGCCTGCTGCCGATCATGTTCGTCGTGCCGGTGTTCAACGAGCAGATCGTCACGGGCCTCGTGCGCAACGGCATCGCGGTCGTGATCGCCGCGTTCGTCGCGCCGGTGATCGACCCGGCACAGGTCGCCGCGCTGCCGTTCCTGATGTGGTGCCTGCTCGTCGCGAAGGAGGCGGTGATCGGCATGCTGCTCGCGGGTGCGTTCAGCGCGGTGCTGTTCGCGATCCAGGGCGTCGGCTACCTGATCGATTTCCAGACCGGCAGCGGCAGCGCCGCGTTCTTCGATCCGATGGGCGGGCACGAGGGCGGACCGACGTCGGGGTTCCTGAATTTCGTCGCGATCGCGCTGTTCGTCACCGCGGGCGGCCTGCAGGTGCTCGTGCAACTGTTCGCGCAGTCGTACGCGTGGTGGCCGATCGGCTCGCTCGGCCCCGACTTCTCGTCGATGCTGCAGACCTTCGTCGTGCGGCAGACCGACACGATCTTCGAATGGATGGTGAAGCTCGCCGCGCCGGTGATCATCGTGCTGGTGCTGGTCGAGCTCGGCATCGGCCTCGTCGGGCGCGCGGTGCCGCAGCTGAACGTCTTCGTGTTCGCGCAGCCGCTGAAGAGCGCGCTCGCGGTGCTGATGATGGTGCTGTTCCTGCCGGTGGTATACGCGTCGCTGCGCGCGCTGCTGAGCCCCGACAGCGGGCTGATGGCGCTGCTGCGCGCGCTGTTCGCCGCGCACGGCGGCGCGTGACGGCCCCGCCGGACCGGAGCGACGATGGCCGAAAAGAACCAGCAGCCGACCGCGAAGCGCCTGCGCGAGGCGCGCCAGAAAGGCGATGTGCCGAAGAGCGCGGAGACGATCTCGTCCGCGTTCTTCGTCGGCGTGTGCGTCGCGCTCGCGGTCGGGCTCGGCACGTTGTTCGCGCGGCTGCAGGCGCTGTTCCGGCTCGTGTTCGATGCGGCGGGCGCCAGCGATCCTTTCGCGCGGCTCGCGGTGCTGATCGACGGCGCCGCGCGCGACTGGGCGCTGCTGTCCGCGCAGATCGTCGCGGCCGGGCTGCTGGCCGGCCTGCTGGCCGGCTTCGTGCAGGTGGGCGGCGTGATGGCGTGGAGCCGGCTCGTGCCGCAGCTGTCGCGGCTCAATCCCGCCGAGGGGCTGAAGAACATGGTGTCGATGCGCAACCTCGTGAACCTCGCGAAGATGCTGCTGAAGACCGTGCTGCTGGTCGCGACGCTCGGCTGGCTGATCGTCGAGTCGCTCGACCCGGCGGTGCAGTCCGGCTTCACGCGGCCGATGTCGATTCTCGCGCTGATCGTGAAGCTGCTGATGCTGCTGTTCGGCTGGGCCGCGCTGATCTATATCGTGATGGCGCTGATCGACATCGTGCATCAGCGGCGCGAGTTCAATCAGAAGATGAAGATGTCGATCGAGGAAGTGCGGCGCGAGCACAAGGAAGACGAAGGCGACCCGCACATCGAGGCGAAGCGCCGGCAGCTCGCGCGCGAAGCGCAGTTCTCGTCGCTGCCCGACCGGATCGGCTTCGCGTCGGTGGTCGTCTATTCGTCGAGCGTCGCGGTCGCGCTCTATTACGGCGGCGTCGGCACACTGCCATGGGTGCTCGCGCGCGGCGAGGGCGAGGCGGCCGAACGGATCGTACGGCTCGCGCGCGACGCGCTGCGTCCGACGCTTGCGAACGCCGGCCTCGCGCAGGCGCTGTACGAGAGCACGCCAGAAAAGGGCACGATCCAGCAACGGCATTTCCGCGAAGTCGCGCAGTTGCTGAAGTGGGCGACCGGCGCGGCCTGACGTGCTCGAACTGTCGGGGCCGGAACATCGAAAGGCGCGCGGTTCAGCGATGCGTCGTGATGGGGCCCTGTTTCCGCTTCACCGGGCCGGTCGCACGCAGTGCTTGACGCCGGTTTTTTTCCGGGGTCGTCCGAGATTCACCCATGAATTATTGCTGATTTATTTCTTCGTAATATGGCTCGACCGTCAGCCGGACGGCGGGCTGCGAGGTTGCGCCGCCGCTGACGGAACAGGTCAACAGAGGCAGACAAATCAATGTGCGGAATCGACGGCTTTCTGAATAGCGTCGCCTTCGATGAGGAGACAGCGCGCGGCACGCTCGCGCGAATGACGGCGAGCCTCGCGCATCGCGGCCCCGACGGGCAGGGCCTCTGGGTCGACCCGGAAGCCGGTATCGCGCTCGGCCACCGGCGGCTTGCGATCGTCGATCTGTCGGTCCACGGCCGGCAGCCGATGGCATCCGCGTGCGGCCGCTACGTCATGGTCTTCAACGGCGAAATCTATAACCATCGCGAGTTGCGCGCGGAGCTCGGGCGCGCGGGTCGCGCACCGGCGTGGCGCGGCCACTCCGACAGCGAGGTGCTGATCGCGGCGATCGCCGCGTGGGGCGTCGAGGCGGCGCTGCGGCGCACGACCGGCATGTTCGCGTTCGCGCTGTGGAATCGTGCGTCGCGGGTGCTGACGCTCGCGCGCGACCGGATCGGCGAGAAGCCGCTCTACTACGGTCGGATCGGCGACGCACTGGTGTTCGCGTCGGAGCTGAAGGCGCTGCGCGGCTACCCGGGCTTCGACGGCACGATCGATCGCGACGCGCTGTGCCTGTACCTGCGCCAGTCGAGCGTGCCCGCGCCGCATACGATCTATCGCGGCATCAGCAAGCTGCCGCCGGGCACCTTCATCCAGTTCGAGCATGCGCGCGACACGCCGCGCCTGCGCGCGTACTGGACGCTCGAGCAGGCGATCGAAGCCGGCCGCGAGCGGCCATTCGAGGGCAGCGCCGACGAGGCCGTCGATCAGCTCGACACGATCCTGCGCCAGGCCGTCGCGCGGCAGATGGAAGCCGACGTACCGCTCGGCGCGTTCCTGTCGGGCGGCATCGATTCGTCGGCGATCGTCGCGCTGATGCAGGCGCAGTCGGCGAAGCCGGTCGACACGTTCACGATCGGCTTTCACGAGGCCGGCTACGACGAGGCCGGCTATGCGAAGGCGGTCGCGCGCCACCTCGGCACGCGGCATACCGAGCTCTACGTGACGGCCGACCATGCGCTCGGCGTCGTGCCGAAACTGCCGACGATCTATGACGAGCCGTTCTCCGATGCGTCGCAGATTCCGACCTTCCTCGTGTCGGAGCTGACGCGCCGGCACGTGAAGGTGAGCCTGTCCGGCGACGGCGGCGACGAGCTGTTCGGCGGCTATACGCGCTACTTCCTGACGCCGCGCCTGTGGCGCAAGCTGCATCGCGTGCCGGCGGCGGTGCGCGCGCGGATCGCCGCCGCGCTGCATGCGCTGCGTCCCGATCATGCGGACCAGCTCGCGGCGGTCGCGCAGGGCGCATGGAGCGGCGTGGAAGCACGCGACTCGGCGACCCGCATCGGCGACCGGCTGCACAAGCTCGGCCACGTGATGACGGCCGAGAGCCGCATCGCGCTGTACCGGCTGCTGATGTCGTCGGTGCATCATCCGGAGCGCATCGCGCTGGCCGGAAAGGAACCGCCGACCCCGCTCGATACGGTGTCCGCATGGCCCGCGAACCTGAGCTTCGCCGAGCAGGCGATGGCGATCGACACGCTCACGTACCTGCCGACCGACATCCTCGCGAAGGTCGACCGCGCGGCGATGGCGGTGAGCCTCGAGACGCGCATGCCGTTCCTCGATCATCACGTCGTCGAATTCGCATGGCGCGTGCCCGCGTCGGTGCGTTTGCCGGAAGGGCAGTCGAAGGCGCTGCTGCGCCGGCTGCTGGACCGGTACGTGCCGTCGGCGCTGATCGACCGGCCGAAGCAGGGCTTCTGCGCGCCCGTCGATCACTGGCTGCGCGGCGCGCTGCGCGACTGGGCCGACGCGTTGCTGCAGCCGTCGCGGCTGCGTGACGAGGGCTTCTTCGACGCGGCGGCGGTCGACCGGCTGTGGCGCCAGCACCAGTCGGGCCGGATGAACTGGCAGCATCAGCTGTGGACGGTGCTGATGTTCCAGGCGTGGCTGGAGGCGCAGCGCGCTGCGTGAAGCGGGGCGGTGCCGAAGTTTCGCGCACGCTTGGAGGCACAGCGCGCTGCATGAAGCGGGATGACGCGGCGCGGTTCGGAAGTTCCGGGCACGGCTGGAGGCACAGCGCGCCGCATGAAGCAGGGCGACGCGGCACGCCGCGTCATCCGATGCACGTCATGCCGGCGTCGCGTCGACGCTCACTGATCGAGACAGCGCACGCACAGCCGCTTCGCCTGGCTCGCCGGCAAGCCGCGGCACATCATCACGACCGGGCGCGCATGGCACGACGGCGCGTCGGCGGAGGCCGCGGGCGACGCGAGCCTGCGCGCGCGTTCGGGCGGCGTGGTCGCGGCCGCGTCCATGCGCCGTTGTCGCGCGGGCGGCGGCGTATCGCTCACCACCGGAATCGGCTCGACGCCGCCTTCGCGCGCATTGCGCCGCGCGCTCGCGACGACGCGGCTCACGTAGCCGCTCGAGAACCCGGTCGTGAAGTTGCCGCTGTAGTAGCACGACAGCGCCGCGCGCAACGCGGCCTGCGCGGGACGGCCGGTATTCGACGAGCGCGCGAAGCATTCGGTCAGGATCGCGCCGCCCGCCCGCAGGTTGCGGCACGGTTCGAACATCGTCGTGTCGTCGAGGCCGTATTTCGCGAAGTTTCGTTCGTTCACCTGAGCTAGGCCGACACTGTAGCTGAAGCCGCGCGCGGCCAGCTCGCTCGTGGTCGCGCGCGCTTCGTCGAGCGACGCGGGCTGGCGCGTCAGGTGGCCGCCGACCACGCCGATCGCATACGGGTTGAAACCGGATTCGGTGCGCACCAGCGCGGCGAGCGTGTCGGGATCGACGTTCGGCGCGCACGCGCGCGCGAGCTGCGCGAAGCCGGCGGCGCTGCCGGCCGCGTGCGCGCTGCGCGGCTGCAGGCCCGCGCCGGCGAGCGTCAACGCCAGCGCGATCAGCACGGCCGGCGCGATCACTGCGCGCAGGTTCGGCACGACGCTGCGCAACGCGCGCGCGTTCATCCCGCCCCCGATACGCGGTACGACAGCACGAGCCCGTGCACGAGCAGCGACCAGCCGTCGAGCGCGACGAACAGCAGCAGCTTGAACGGCACCGAGATCGTCGTCGGCGAGATCATCTGCATCCCGAGCGCGAGCAGGATGTTTGCGACCAGCAGGTCGACGACGATGAACACGATGTAGATCACGAAGCCGATCTGGAATGCCTTGGTCAGCTCGGCGAGCGTGAAGCTCGGCACCAGCACGAGCAGGTCGTCGTCCTTGATGCCGTCCGCGCGGTTCTTCGGCCAGACCGAGGTTGCCGTGCGCACGAAGAATTCGCGATCGCGCTGCCGCGTGTGCGACACCAGGAAATCCTTGACCGGCGGCAGCGCGGCATCGGCGAGCGCGCCGATATCGGCGGTCGACAGCTGCCCCGACGCGTCGAAGTGGCGTGCCTGCAGCGCGTCGCGGATCGACATCCCGACCGGCGCCATGATGAACAGCGACAGGATCAGCGCGATGCCGTTCAGCACGAGGTTCGGCGGCACCTGCTGGATTCCGAGCGCGGAGCGCAGCAGGCCAAGCACGACCACGAGCTTCGTATAGCTCGTCACCATCAGCGCGGCGAACGGCGCGATGCCGAGCGCGGCGATCACCGCGATCAGCGCGACCGGATTCGGCAGGCTGCCCATCGTTCAGCGCTCGCGCGGCGCGGGCTGCGTCAGCGTGACGACGCGCACGCCGAGCTTCTGGCCGACCGCGATCAGGTGGCCGGTGCCGATCAGCATCCCGTTCGCGACGAGATGGATCACGCTCTGGTTGATGCCTTGCTGCAGCTCGATCACCGCGCCCGGCTGCAGTGCGCCGAGTTCGCCGAGCGGGATCGACGTGGGCGGCAATTCGAAACGCAGGTCGACCGCGAGGCCGTCGAGCGAGCGCGGCGCATCGTCGGGCGGCGCATCGTGCGCGCTCGTGGGCGGGGTTTCGGTGCGGGTCGGTTCCAATGGCATCTCCCTGATTCGTTCGACGGTCAGCCGGTTGCCCGACGGCCGTCCGGTGATCTCCCACGCCGGCGCGGCCGGCACCCCGCGCGACGCACAGCAGGTTCTGCTCGTGCGCGCGCCAGCGTTCGATCGCGATGATGTCGCCACCGACGACGTCGGCCAGTTCGGCCATCGTCAGCTCGGTCCGGCCGATCTCGAATACCAGCGGCACCGGCAGGCCCGCATACGCGGCGCGGGTGTCGGGCCGCGCGGCCGCCGGCGTCGGTGTCGCGAAGAACACCGCGAGCGCGTCCGGCGCATCGAACAGCAGCGCGCCGTGGCAGCGCCAGGCGCCGTCGGCGCGACGCAGCTCGAAGCGCAGCGCGGCCGGCGCGGTGCGCCACGCGGGCACGCTCGCCGGCGGCGGCAGCAATTCCACGCGCTGCCGCGTCGCGGCCTGCAACACGGCCGAGAGCGGCGCGGCAAGGTCGGCGAGCAGCGCCGCGCGGATAACGGCCGGCACGGCCGGGTCGGCCGCGTCGCCGAGCCATGCGCTTTCCGCGACCGGATCGATCCACAGCGTGCCGGCGGCCGGGCCGATGACGAAGCGGTAGGCATGCGCGTCGGCGGCCGGTTCGGCATCGGCGCGCCAGCGCACCTCGTACGCGTGTTCGCCGAGCGTGACCGGGACCGCGGCCGTCGCGCCGTACGCATGCGACAGCCCGCGCGCGGCGGCGGCGGACAGGCGCGGCAGCCAGGGCGACGCGTCGAGCGCGACCGCGGCCGGCGGGGGCGGGATGGCGGCCGGGGTGGCGGCGGCGGGCGGAGCCCGATTCGCGGCGTCGCCGGCGTCGGCATTCGTCAGGGACAGCGCAGGCACGGCGGGATCAGGGCGGATTCGGCGTTGGTTCGACGGGTTGTTGTGGCCGGCGGCGCAGGGGGCGCGCGGCTGCTGCGTCGATTGTAGGGACGCCGCCGGCCGCGTGCCGCGCCGGAATCCGTAGTCGTGTCCAGCGCGGGGCCGCGCGGGTGGCGGCGAGCTACGAAGCCTTTTGTCGGGGGGCGTGGCGGGGCGGTGGTGGGTCGGCGCGGTGTCGCGGCGGCGTGGCGTGCGATAGCGCAGCCGCTAATCGACGGCACGCGCGCTTGCATGCGACTGCCGCAAACGCGGCCGCCGCCCGATGGCGGCGGTCGTGTCGCGGCGGGGAAGGCGTGCCCGGCCACGAGACGCTCCGGGTCGCGCGTGCAGCGCCGTGGAGGAGCCTTGTCGGCGCGCCGCGCTGCGGCGGCGCGCGGGTGAGCCGCTACGCGTTACGCGTAGTCGGCGGCCAGCGCCTGCTGGGGTGCGGCGCGCAGGATCGGCGCCACATCGTGGCGTTCGACGTGCGTCATGGCCGCGCCGAACAGCACCAGCCGATAGCCGACCGCATAGATCGGGATGATCCGCAGGTTCTTGTCGTGATCGAGCTGCAGCTTCGAACGGATGCGCGAGATATGGGTGTCGAGCGTGCGCGACGACACGCCGAGCTCGCGGCCCCAGACCGCTTCCTGGATCGCTTGCCGCGGCACGATCTTGTTCATGTTGTCGAGCAGGAATTCGACGACATCGAATTCACGCGGCGTGACGTCGACGACTTTGTTGTCGATTTCGATCGTGCGGCGCACGAAGTTGATTTTTATGTTGTCGATGTACAGGTATTTGCAATCCATGTTGGCCCTCGCATGTCCGTAAAGGAGTGTTTGCGGGTCATGTACCGCAACTTCCGGGCCAGGGACGGGCTGACAGGAATCGACGGGTGGTCGGGGCGGGGTGGGCGGTGCGCCAGCCTTGAATCTAAAAGAATTTTTAACGTGGGGCGTGTGGTGTGCTTCGGAAGGGTCGGAGCAACATTGAAGGATTGTTACGTAGCATCCGGCGGGAACGTTACGGGCGTTACGGACGTTACGGGCGGCGTAACGTGCGGAACGCGCGGTTCGCCCAGCGCGAACGGGGTTTCGGGCGGATGACGAACCCTACATCGAACCCTATCCGGGTTAGCCGTTTTTATAAGTGAATTAATGGTTTGCAGAAGATTTTTGCCGACTTGGAACCCTACATTGGAAGCCGCAGGCTCGGCAATAAAAAACCGGCCGCGCAACGTTCCCGTCACGCGGCCGGCCCGGCGTCTCTTCGTTCCGCTCGTCAAGCCTTCGCCGTATCGCCCGAATCGAACGGCAGCACGTAATGCCGCTTGCCGGTCGCCGCGAAGATCGCGTTGGCGACCGCCGGCCCGACCGGAGCGACACCCGGCTCACCGACGCCCGTCGGCGCCTCGCCCGACGGCACGATATGCACCTCGACCTTCGGCATCTCGGCCATCCGCAGCACGTGATAGCCGTCGAAGTTGCGCTGCTCGACATGGCCGTCCTTCAGCGTGATTGCGCTGTGCAGCGCCGCGCCGAGCCCGAAGCCGATGCCGCCTTCCATCTGCGCGGCGACGATGTCGGGATTGATCGCGATTCCGCAGTCAACCGCGCACACCACGCGCTCGACCTTCACCTTGCCGTCGGCGTCGACCGACACTTCCGCGACCTGCGCGACGTAGCTCTTGAACGCCTCGGCCACCGCGATCCCGCGCCCGCGGCCCTTCGGCAGCGGTTTCGCCGGATCCCAGCCGGCCTTCTGCGCGGCCAGCTCGAGCACCGCGCGCATCCGCGGCTCCTTCGCGAGCAGGTCGCGGCGGAACAGGTACGGATCCTTGCCCGCCGCGTGCGCGGCTTCGTCGATGAACGCCTCGACCGCGTAGGCCGTGTGCGAGCTGCCGACCACGCGCCACCACAGCACGGGCAGGCCGACCTTGGTGGTGGTCAGTTCGACCGACACGTTCGGCACTGCGTACGGCAGGTTCGCCGCACCCTCGACCGACGTCGCGTCGATTCCGTCCTTGACCATGAACGCCTCGAACGGCGTGCCGGCGAGGATCGACTGGCCGACGATCCGGTGGCGCCAGCCGACCAGCCGGCCGTCCGCGGTCAGCCCCGCGTCGAGCTTGTGGAAGTACATCGGGCGATAGAAGCCGCCCTGGATGTCGTCCTCGCGCGTCCACTGCAGCTTGACCGGCTTGCCGTCCGCGCCGAGCGCCTTCGCGATCGACACGGCCTCGACCACGTAGTCCGACCACGCGTTCGCGCGCCGGCCGAAGCTGCCGCCCGCGTACAGCGTGTGGATCTGCACCTGCTCGGGCTTCAGGCCCGCGACCCTGGCGGCGTTGCCCTGGTCGACCGTCTGGAACTGGTCGCCGGCCCAGATCTCGCAGCTGTTGGCGCTCAGCTTGACGACCGCGTCGAGCGGCTCCATCGGCGCGTGCGCGAGATACGGAAATTCGTAGGTCGCGCTGACCTTGCGCGCGGCGCCCGCGATCGCCGCGTCGGCATCGCCGTCCTTGCGGGCCGACGCGCCGGGCTGCGCGGCGAGCTGCCGGTACTCGCGCATGAGCTGGTCCGAGCTGCGCTTTTCGGCGTTGGTTTCGTCCCAGTCGACCTTCAGCGCGTCGCGGCCCTGCTTCGCGGCCCAGAAACCGTTCGCGACGACCGCGACGCCGCCCGGCACCTGCACGACCGACACCACGCCCGGCACGGCCTTCGCGGCCGTCGCGTCGAACGACTTGACCGTCGCGCCGAAGCGCGGCGGGCGCTGCAGCAGCGCGACGCGCATGCCGGGGAAGGTCGTGTCGAGCGTGAAATGCGCGGTGCCGTTCGACTTGGCCGACCCGTCGACGCGCGCAATGCGATGGCCGATCAGCTTGAAGTCGGCCGGCTGCTTCAGCGTGACCTTGTCGGGCACCGGCAGTTTCGACGCGTCGGCGACGAGCGTGCCGTAGGCGGCCGTCTTGCCGCTCTTCGCATGCGTGACGACGCCGTTGGCGGTGGTCAGTTCGCCGGCCGGCACCTTCCAGCGCGCCGCCGCGGCCGACACGAGCATCGCGCGGGCCTTGCCGCCCGCTTCGCGCAATTGCTGCCACGAGTTCGACATGGCCGAGCTGCCGCCCGTGCCCTGCATCGTGCCGAACGCGAGGTTCGCATAGCGCTTCGCATCGGCCGGTGCGCTTTCGACGCGCACGCTCGACCAGTCCGCGTCGAGTTCCTCGGCGACGATCGTCGCGATGCCCGTGTACGCGCCCTGGCCCATTTCGACATGTTTTGCGATGACCGTGACCTTGCCGTCGGGCGTGATGCGCAGGAATGCATTCGGCGCGAAGTCGGCGGCGGCCGCCGTCGCGGCGAGCGCGCGGCGGCCGAGGCCGGCCCATTCGAAGCCGATCGTCAGGCTGACGGCGGCCGCGGCACCCGCGGCCTTCAGGAACGTGCGGCGCGACGGTCGCACCGAGCCGGCGTTGTCGAGTTCGATCGTCATGGTCAGGCTCCCAGCGTCGCGGCCGCGTCGTGGATCGCGGCCCGGATCCGGGCGTAGGTCGCACAGCGGCAGATGTTGCCGTTCATCGCGGCGTCGATGTCCGCGTCGGTCGGCTTCGGGTTCTGTTCGAGCAGGGCGGTTGCCGACATGATCTGGCCGGACTGGCAATAGCCGCACTGCGGCACCTGCAGCTTCACCCAGGCGGCCTGCACGGCCTGCGCGGGTTTGCTCTCGAGGCCTTCGATCGTCGTGATGTGCTTGCCCGCGATGCCGGCGAGCGGCAGCACGCACGAGCGCACGGCCTGGCCTTCGAGATGGACGGTGCACGCGCCGCACTGCGCCATGCCGCAGCCGAACTTCGTGCCGGTCAGCCCCGCGTGCTCGCGGATTGCCCAGAGGACGGGCATCGACGGATCGGCGTCGAGCGTGACACTCTTGCCGTTCAGGACAAACGTGGTGGGCATTTTTTGTCTCCGTGGGGAAAACCCGGCATGCGCCGGATCAGGTGGCAGTGTGCGCGAACGGCCGATTTTTACGTCTACCCAATCCTGCAAATTTATTGAACAATCCTGCAAATCCCCGGCGCGGCGGCGAGCGATTCGCTATGCTCCCGCGATTCAGGGAAATGAGGCGAGGAATCCGTCATGGACATGACCGATATCGCGGCGTCGCGCGAATCCGGGCGGCGCGAACTGGCGTCGCTGATCGGCCGTTTCGCGCCGACGGACGGCTCCCACTCCACGGCCGTGCCGGCGCTGATGCTGCATCGGCATGCGCATCCGGTCGATCTCGGCTGCGGCGTGTCGCGTGCCGCGCTCGTGATCGCCGCGCAGGGCGCGAAGCGCGTGATCGTGGCCGGCCAGGCCTACGAATACGACACGCGCAATTGCCTGATTACGTCGATCGACTTGCCGATCCTCTCGCGCGTCACGCAGGCGTCGCCCGACGCGCCTTACCTGTGCCTGTCGCTCACGCTCGATCTGCAGCGCATCGTCGAACTCGCGGCCGAGATGCGGCTGCCCGAGCCCGATGCGGGCCCGGAAGGCGAGGGCATCGCGCTCGCCGAGTTGACGCCGCCGCTGCTCGATGCCGCGCTGCGGCTGTTGCGGCTGCTCGATACGCCGGCCGACATTCCGGTGATCGCGCCGCTGATCGAAAAGGAACTGCTGTACCGGCTGATGACGAGCGGGCAGGGCACGCGGCTGCGGCACATGGCCGTCGCGAGCAGCCAGACGCACCGGATCGCGCGTGCGATCGAATGGATCCGCGATCACTACGCGGAGCCGATGCGCGTCGACACGCTCGCACAGGCGGTCAACATGAGCGTGTCGTCGCTGCACCATCACTTCAAGCACGTGACCACGCTGAGTCCGCTGCAGTACCAGAAGCAGCTGCGGCTGCACGAGGCGCGGCGTTTGCTGTTGCGGCAGGGCGGCGACGTCGGGTCGGTGGCGGCGACCGTCGGCTATGAAAGCGCGTCGCAGTTCAGCCGCGAATACAGCCGGCTGTTCGGCGCGCCGCCGATGCGCGATGTCGTGCATCTGCGCAAGAAGGAATTGCTCGGCACCTGACGGCAGTGCCGGTCGTGTCGACCGCATCCGGCCTGGCTTCGTCGCGCGATGCGCGGCTCGCCGGAACGGGATGACACGCAATCGATGTGCCATGGCCGCCGCACGCAGGCGCAACGGGACAGCGGAGCGTGCCGCCGCGCCGCGCACGAACTTCTGTTTCAAGCATGCATCCCGGGAACGGGCGAACCGATACGGAAAATGCCGGCAGGATGCGAACCGACGGGCCGAAACGCGCAATGACGCCGCTCCGCCCCGCACATTCTGCATGGATCGCGCGTTTCACGACCATGTTTCGCGCGATGAGATTAGCAGTCGAACTCGATTCGAAAATGTTTCTCGCGCGCAGCGCGTGTTCTCATCCCATCCGTTGGAGCACGATGGTTGCCGGTACTGGATGTCGGTGAATCGAAGGAAAACAGTAAAAATCGATAAAGTGTGTTCAAGGCCGCATGGCGCACCTGCCGTCGTTTTTTCCGATATGCGGCGTGAAAGCCATGTCGGCTTGCGTCGTATTTACCGGTTTTTGCCGCGCGTTCGCATCGCCGGCCGATGCTCGATATCGTCGGTATTTTCACGGATGAATCAATTGCGTTTCGCGGCGGCGGGTGCGCACGTCCGGAACGATAGCGATGTCGGCCGCGCGGGTCCCGCAGAACCGGTTGTCGCGCGTTTCGATTCACGATTTTTTCGCGTACGGGAAGGCTGCCGAACGGGCTGCGGCAGGCGGTTTGCCGGGGCCGAAATGTACATCGGCCGGGATATGCGACGGTGCAGTTCTCAAGTATGAAACATCCGTTCGACACCCCCTTGCGCGAGGCTCCGCGGGCCGCGTTCGTCCGCCTTTTCCGGCATTGCTTCGCGCCATTCGATGATCGGCGCGTGCTGCCGAGCGCTATCGCGATACATTCCTGAAACAAAAAATTCGATTCCCGGCGATATTGCGGGCGCCGCGAACGATACGCGACGCGCAACCATCGGTGGAATCACGCATGGCATGCCGTTTGCGATATTGGACGCACCGGCGAGCGGTCGACCTGATGCAACAAAGATGGGGGGGCGGCCCGTTCGTCAATAAGCAGTCGGGGAAATAGCGATGAAGACCAGAAGCAACAACTTGATGCGCGCATTCCTTGCGCACCCGTGGGGTAGTCGGACAGCTCGGAACAGGACTCGCGATGCAGTGCCAGCTTCGCGGGTTCGTTGCCGGTTTCCCGGTATCCGCGCGTTGCGCGTGCTGGACCGCCTGTCGTTTCTCACGACAACCGGCCGACAGCCGTGCTCCCCTTCATTCAGCTCGTCCGGATGGGCCATGCTGTCCGTGCCGGACAGCTCGACGCCGAATCGTTTCCGCTCGTGCCGACCCGTATCCGCTGCGCCGGGCCGATGCCGGCGGTGGCTGGACTAGCTCGCATACCCGTCGGCCGGATTGCCCGGAAGATCTTTGATCGGTAGCCCAGGGAGAAGCGATGCCGCCTGACTGTAATGCAGGCCCGTTATCGCCGCGATAACGCGCATGTTTTCGATGGCACTGCATTCACGGTAGATAACTGTACTCACGCATTTTCGATCGCTGAAGCGGATGCCATGTGCCGGTATGCCGTGTAAGCAAATTTCGAAAACGACTGATCCCGAATGGCGAATGCCTGTTTCCGGGTGCGTGCGTCGATTCGTTTTCCGATTGATAAATGATCGATAACTCATATCGAGAATAAATATAAAAATTTCGGAAAACTAAAAAAATACGAAACCAGGATTCGGATCGCCGAAAAATTGCGCGGCCATCGGATTCGAGATGAATAAATTCTTTGTAATTAGATAGTGATCCTTATGTTATGGGGATTGCTCAGGGCTGGAAAGTTGAAGGCGTGCAGCTTTCCTCGCTTGTTCCGTCCACGCCGTTATGGAGTCGACCATGAAGAAGCTTCTGATTGCAGTCGCAGTTCTGGCGGTTTCGGGTGCAGCATTCGCCGGCAGCGGCACGGTATCGACCAGCAATTCGTCGAGCGGCGGCTCGACGATTGCCGGGGTTGCCGGATTCGGCCATTTCACCGCGACCGATTCGGGTGCCGCACTCGGCGCAGCAGGTGCCACGGCTGGCGGCGGCAGCAGCGGTTCGATCTCGTACACGAGCCACGTCCAAACGTCGACGGTGGGCGGCTTCGGCTTCGGCGGCGCGCAAGCGGGCGGCAACAGCGGTGCGAATGCCGGCTCGATCGGCTGGACGTATCACCACTGAGCCGCGGCGCGCAGCGTTCGTCATTGGCTGGTGGCACGGACGCCGGGTTTCGTTTCGCGAGGGCGAGCCCGGCGACCTCGCCACCAAACTTTCTCACGGCAAGGAATTGCTATGAAAGCCAAAGTCATTTTAGCGACAGCGCTCACCGTCCTTTCGTCGGCCGTATTGGCCGCCGGTCCGTCCACGACCAACCAGACGCAATCCGTTGCAGCGGGTGTGTCCGGTTCGGTGCTGGTCGGCTCAGGCAGCTATACGAGCAATTCGAATTCGGTCGCGGGCGCAAGCGCAGGAAGTACCGTGACACCCGCTGGTTCCACCGGCACGGCATCGGCCTTCCACAACTCGACTTCGACGGCCAGCGGCTGGGGCTCGAACGGGGGCGCGTTCGCGGCAGGCGGCGGTATCGGTGCCGCAGGTTCGTACGGTGGAAACAGCAGCACGAACGAGAACGCGAATGCGCTGTCGGGAGGGGTGACCGCCACGATCGTCCTCGGCGCGAACCACTACACGGCCAGCGGCGGGAACGACCAGGGTATCGCCAACGCGGGTGCTGCCGGGTTGACGGGCAGCGGTGGGTCGGGCGCGATCGCGGGTTCGAATCACTACAACGCGTCGACCGTGTGGAGTACCGGTCCGGCCGGTTCGCCGTCTGCATCGGGCGGAAGCCAGGGGAGTTCGAGCGCGACCGGGAGCAGTCACTAGTCGGGTGCGGGGGACCAGTTTCCCAGCGACGCTGGTCTCTTTTCCGCACTGTTGTTCAAGTAAGGAGTTGGCATGAAGCAGAACCTGATTGCCGCCGCTCTGATGCTCGCGTCTCTGACGGCATATTGCGCTGACCGCGCTGCCGAGGACGTGCAATCAAATTTGCAGACGTCGAACCCTGCAACCAATCCGTCAGAACAACACACGCTTTCGTCGGGCAGTGCCATCGGCGCACCGGATTCCCTGGCGTGGCCGGGAATGTCGGGCGGTTCGTGGTCCCAGCTGGGTAGCGGCTGGAAGCAGTTCGGGGAAGCGGGCAAAGCTGAAGGCATTCGGGGGAATTAGTGCGGTTGCCTGGGTCGGAGGTCAAACCTCGTCCGGAGAGTGAAATGAACAGCAACAAGATCAGGGCGGCATGTGCCGCAATGTTCGCGATGGCCGCGATCGGTGCCCAGGCGCAGACTGCCGACTCGACTTCAAGTTCGCAGTCCTCGACGTCGTCGACGGCGATCAGCCAGGGCGGCGGCTCGAGCATGAACACGAACGTCACCAGTTCGCGCGGCGGCAACGCCAGCAGTGCCAGCACGAGCGGCGTGCGCGGCAGCGGCAATTCGAGCGTGAACGTGAACGTTACGATGCCATCCAGCACGAGCGGCGGCTCGAACGTGACGCCGCAGAGCGTGAGTTCGCTCCAGTCGGCCGGCTCACCCGGCACCAACCCCTACAACACCCAGGCGTCGGAAAACGTCAACTATTCGGGCACCCAGACGATCAAGACGAACCCGTCGATCCAGGCGCCCGGCCTCACGACCACGCTGTCCGATACCTGCATGGGCTCGGTGAGCGTCGGCGTGTCGTTCCCGGGCTTCGGCGCGACGGGCGGCACGACCCTGGTCGACCAGGCGTGCGTGCGTCGTCTCGATGCGCGGGAATTCCGCGCGATGGGGTTGACCGACGTCGCGCTCGCGCTGCTCTGCCAGAGCGATGCGAACCGGCGCGCGGTGGAAGCGACCGGGCATCTGTGCCCGGGGACGACCACGCCGCTCGCGCGCTCGAATGTGGCGCCGTCCGCCGAAGCGACCGTTGCCGACGACGTGAAGTATCGCGATCCGCTCGTGCGAAACCGCATGGGCCTGCCGCCGCTCGATGCCGCCGCGCCCGTGCTGACGCGCCCGGTGGCGACGACCGCGGTCCAGGCGGCGCCGATTCCGGTTCCGGTGCCCGCGCCGTCGATGGTCGCGCCGGCCGTCAGCGCGGTGCCTGCCGGGACGCAGGCGGCCGCCGTGAAGGCATCAGCGGCTGCCGTCGTGCCTGCCGTCGTCACCGCACCGGTTGCCGCGGCAGCACCGGCGGTGAGTGCTGCGCCTGCCGTTGCACCGGCTGCGATGAGCGCGGTGCCGGGTGCCGCCATCGTTGCCGCGGGGGGCTTCGCGGACAAGGCGCCGGAATCTGCGCCAGCGGTTGCGGACAAGGCGCCGGTACCCGCGCTGGCGGCCGCTGACATGGCGCCGGAACCCGCGTCGACGGTCGCCGACAAGGCACCGGAACCGGCACCGATTGCAACCGACACCGCAGCGCAAGCCCCGGCAGCGCTTGCCGTCGACGCGAAGGTGCCGGACACCGCGCAAGCCGCACCGGCCCCGGCCTACGCTGCAGCGCCCGAGCCCGCGGTCGATGCGAAGGCTGCCGAGCCGGCAACGCAGGCGGCAGCCGAAGCGCCCGCACCGGAGGCCGCGTCGCGCGCCACGGCGGCAGCCGCTGCCGACACGCCAGCCGTCGACGCAAAGGCGACCGGCTTGGTCGAATCCGCCGCCGCGCCCGCGCCGTCCGCCGACATGCCGGCCGCGCCGGATCCAGCCCCGGCCGCGGCCGACCAGCAGGTCGCCCCGGCCGCGCCGGCGATGCCGGCTCCGACCGTCATCTCGACGAGCACATCGTCGTAAGCACGCGGGCGACGCTTCCGCGCGACCGGCAAGCCGGGCCGCACGGGAACGCCGGGATCCGCTGTGCGACGCACGGTGCAAGTTGGACGGGTGTTGATCCCTCCCCGAGGTCAACACCTCTTTTTGCCTGACGAGGGTACGAGGAGGCCTCAATCATGAGGATCTTTTGGGTCGCGCTGCTGCTGGTCGACACACAAGCCGCCGCACAGTCGGTTTTCCAGAACCCCGCGGTCTTTGTCATCCTGAGCGAGCAGACCCTCGCGAACGCCGCGAGCGTCCAGCAGGCGCTGACGACGCTCGGCCGCGCGGACAACACGGCATGCGTGCCGATGATGATGGTCGGCGATCCGCAGATGGTCTACATGATGCCGGAGGAGGGACACGCCCCGTCGTGGCAATCGCCGGTGTACGGCCGCGGCGCGCCGTTCGAAGCGCAGAACGGGCCGACCGCGACCGGCAAGACGGTCGGCGCGATGCAGCACGCGCAGGACATGCAGACACAGCCGTGGAGCGACAGCAGTGCGATCACGCAGAAGATCGCCGGCGAGTCGAACCTGTCCGCGTCGGCGCGGGTCAGCGACTGGCGGCGCAAAGGATTGAACACGATCGAGACGGCGCCCGCGACGCAAGTGACGGTGAACGGCAAGACCTACCGCACGTATCGCGAGGAACTCAACCAGGCCGCGCGGCCCGTCGTCGAACCGCAGATCTACACGCAGCGTGTCGTGTTCTGCCGATGACGAAACTTTCCGGAGCGGACATGCCGGTAGCGCCGCGTGCGAGCAGGGAGGCTCGCCGCGTACCGCTTCGCGCCGCCCGCTCCGTCAGACAACCCTATGCGGCGAGGCCATCATGAACCATTGCTGCCAGATCAGACTGTCAGGCCCGCACGAGGACGAACGGGCCGCATACGCACCGCCGTTCGTTGCGGCCCGGCGTCACCTAACCGTGCTGTCGCGCCCGCTCGTCTATCTGTCGCAGCGTCCCGATGCGGGGCTCGTCGACTGTCTCGCGTCGCGCGGCTGGGAGGTGTGGCGCGCTAAATCCGTTGCGGACGCATTCAATCTCGTGAAGGCGAACCGCCTGCATGCGGGCATCGTCGATTTCGGCGGATTCGCGTCGCCCGACGTCGCGTCGTTCGAGGCGCTGCTGCGCGATCCGCGGATCGGCTGGGTCGCGCTCGCCGACGGCGAGCGGCTGCGCGATGGCACCATCGCGCGCCTGATTCGCCAGTGCTGCTTCGACTACGTGCGCAATGCGACGGCCTACACGACGATCGGATATCTCGTCGGCCATGCGTACGGGATGCTGAAACTGGCGGAAAGCGATCCGGCCGTCGATGCCGCGCCGCCCGACGGCGTGATGATCGGCGCGTGCGCCGCGATGCGCCGCCTGTTCGCGACGATCCGCAAGGTCGCGAACACCGAAGCCACCGTGTTCATCGCCGGCGAATCCGGCACCGGCAAGGAGTTGACCGCATCGGCGATCCACCAGCATTCGTCGCGCGCCGACGCGCCGTTCGTCGCCGTGAATTGCGCGGCGATTCCGTCGACGCTGCTGCAGGCCGAACTGTTCGGTCATGAGCGGGGCGCCTTCACCGGCGCGCATCAGCGCAATATCGGCCGCATCGAGGCCGCGCACGGCGGCACGCTGTTTCTCGACGAAATCGGCGACATGCCGTTCGAGAGCCAGGCGAGCCTGCTGCGGTTCCTGCAGGAGGGCAAGATCGAGCGGCTCGGTGGGCGCGCGTCGATTCCGGTCGACGTGCGGATCGTGTCCGCGACTCACGTCGATCTGGAGTCCGCGATGCAGGCGGGGCGGTTCCGCCCGGACCTGTACTACCGGCTGTGCGTACTGCGCATCGACGAGCCGCCGCTGCGCGCGCGCGGCCGCGACATCATGCTGCTCGCCGATCATGTGTTGCGGCGCTATCGCGGCGAAAGTTCGCACCGGATTCGCGGCTTCATGCCGTGCGCGATCGAGGCGATCCACAACTATGCGTGGCCCGGCAACGTGCGCGAGCTGATCAACCGGATCCGTTTCGCGGTCGTGATGACGAACGGCCCGCTGATCTCGGCCGCCGATCTCGAACTGAACCAGTACACGTCGCACCGGCCGCCGACACTCGCGGAATCGCGCCGTCAGGCCGAGCGGCGCACGATCGAGGAAACGCTGTTGCGGCATCGGCATCAGCATGCCGACGTCGCGGCGGAACTCGGCATCTCGCGCGCGACGCTGTACCGGCTGATGACCGCGCTCGGCCTGCACGGCTGACGCCGGTTGCGGCCGCGCGGCACGCGGCCCGACGTCGCGCGGCCCGCGGCCCGCGGCGTCAGGCCGGCCGTTCGAAGCCCGATTCGACCCAGCGTGCGGCGCTGGCCTTGTTGAGCTTGAACCCGGCGGACACCTTCGCATCGGCCAGCAGTTCGCCGTACGGGTCGAACGCCTTCAGTTGCGCATACGGCTCGAATTCGTCCGGCACGATGTCGAGCGTGACCGACACATCCTGCCCGTCGCCGTCCTGCACCGTCACTTCCTTGTGCAGCATCGCGCGGCGCTGCTGCTCGTGACGCATCAGCACCTCGGTCGCGGTCTTCACCAGCGTGCGGAACGCGTTCGCATCCATCGGCTTCGGGTTCTTCTTGTCGCGACCCATGGTCCACGGGCCGACGAGCGCGGGCTCGGCTTCGCCGTCCTTGATCATCTCGACGGCCCAGCCGTCGTCGTCTTCGTTCTTGATGATGCGGGCCGTCCAGCCGTTGTCGCGCCAGAGGCCGTCTTCGTGGATGGTGGTGTCGTCGGATTGCAGATCGGATTCGGTCATGGAGGAAGCGGGGAGTACGGGCCGCCGGCGAACGGGCGGGGCGCGCGGCCGGCAACGGCGCGCTGCCCTGGCCGGTCGCCCGGAATGGCATGCAAAGGCCGCAATTTTACCCCGCGGGCCGTCGGTGCGGCCCGTGCGACCCGTCACGTTGGCTGTCAGGACGAGGGCGATGCCAGCCAAACGGTCGGGCCGGCGCCAAAAATCAAACTTGTACTACGTTCCCGCGGGCCGCTCTATTCACCGTCCGATATCCCGTCCAAGCGTCGCCTCATAGAATAACGATCGGGATAAAAATATCTCGCTCGTAAATTCAACGCCACGCCGGTCGTACGCGCATTCCGCGCCGCGCGCCCGGTGAACCTTCTGGAACCGCGCATGGGGAAATTCAATATTCGCACCATCTTTGCATACGACTGGCCGTTGACGCTCGCCGGCATGGAGCACATTGCCGGCGACGTGTGCGCAATCGATCTCGTCGGTGTCTGCCGGACGCCGGACGAACTCGTCGCGACCCTCGACACGCTCGATTGCGACATCGCGCTGGTCGATTATTCGGTCCGCGGCGATGCGCAGATGAACGGCTTCGCACTGTGCGAGTGGCTGCGGCGCATGCGTCCGAACGTCGGGATCGTTGCGTTGGTCGGGAACGAGAACCCGGTGATCTTCCGTTCGATTCTCTCGCAAGTCGGCGCGAGCCTCGTGAGCAAGTTCGACGAGGTGGGCCATATCGTCACCGCGATTCACTCGAGCTATAGCGGCGGTCACTATCTGTCGCCGCTTGTGCGCCGCGCGCTCGATGCGTTGGCCGGACACGAGGCGCCGCCGGTGAAGCTTTCGACGCGCGAGATCGAGGTGATTCGCCTTTATCTGGCCGGCATGCCGATCAAGGCGATCGCGCAGCGGCTGAACAAGGGCAAGCAAACGGTCAGCGCGCAGAAGATCAGCGCGATGAAGAAACTCGGCGCGAGCAACGACATCGAGCTGGTTCAGCGAGCGGCCGCGCTGGGGCTCGACGGCGGCAAGGTTGCGGGCTGCCTGGACGGCGCGGAGCAGGCGGGGAGCCGAGAACAGGAATCACGAGCGCTATCTCGGTAGCAGTGACATTCCGGAATCTTTCTTAGGGCCGCGTCGACTGGAATAAGCGTTTGGTCGTCCTTCATATTGGACAGGTGCGACGCGTGATTGGCCAGCGCGTCGGCGCTTCGTCTTGCTGACGTCTGCGAAGGACCGATGCAGGGAATTGACGGGGCGCCGACTTGCATGCCTTCCACGATCGTCGGTCGGGGCGAAAGGAAGCGCGCGCCGATACCGCTCCGGCGCTATGTGCGGCATGGGGTTGCGCGTAAATGAAAGCGATCGGCGGCCGACGCAGACCGGTTCGGGAGACTGGCGACGAGGTTCATCAAGAAGAATGGTCAAGATATAAGAAGGAATGCAGATGAGTGATTCATTTCCAGATGCTCGTCCAGTAGCGGCCGCTCGAACGGCGGAGAGCTGCCCTGAATCCATAGCCCGAGACGGGCCGGCGCCGCGACCCGAACCGCCGCCGATCGTCGTCGGCCGCGTCGAAGGCGTGACGATGTTTGCGAAGAACACGCCGCTCATCTGTCTCAAGCAGATGCCATTGCCCGGTATCGTGATCTTCGTGCATGGGGTGAATTCCGAAGGCGAATGGTTCGAGGCGTCGGAGGAAGGGCTGTGCAAAGGCCTGAATCGCAGGCTCGGGCGTCTGGACGATCAGATGATGTATCACGGTATCGATGCCGGACAGCTGACGCCCGCGAAGTACACGGAGAGTGTGACGCCGGATGGGTTCTTGAACCCTGATTTGCTGGCAGACAATTACATCAAGCCCGATCCGTCGTTCTCACCCGTCATTCATTTCCGCTGGGGCTATCGCGCGACCGCTGCGGAATTGAAGGAGTACGGCGACAAGATCTTCCTGAACGAGAAGGACTATTGGGGCGGCGGCCCGTTCACGAACGGCTGTGCCAGTCTGCCCGATCTTTGGCACGGCGGTCTGGACGATCGAACGATGGGCTGGATGACCGTGCAAGGCATCAATCCGACCAATCGGCCGCTGTACCGCGCGCCGCCTCGAGCGTATGGCGTACTCGCGGCGCTGCGCTTGGCCAGACTGATCGAGTCGATCCGAAGCATGCAGGCCGATGTCCCGATTACCGTCGTATGCCACAGCCAAGGAAATATCGTGGGCCTCACTGCGGCGTTCTTCGGCGACGCATTCCCCGATGTCGAAGATCCGTGGGGGCGCACGGGCCACTGCGTGGCGGACGCCTACGTGCTGGCGAACGCACCGTACAGTCTCGCCAATGCTGACGGCCCGAACAAGTCCGACACATTCATGGATACCTGGTCGCAACGCGCGACGAAAGACGGCAGCGGCCGGCGTGGACGACAAACCTACGCCGCGCGCACGAAGACATTCGGCAAATTCCTCTCGATCATCGGTGCTCGAAAAGCATACGAACAGCCTGCCGACAAAATCGATGAGGACATGGAAAACGAGCGGGTCTCGCCGACCAGCAATCGGTCTTATGCGGCGCAAGAGGATCGCGCGAGGCACGGATTGAATGAATCGACGTATGGCCGCGTCACTGCATATTGCTGTCCGCACGATCAGGTGATTTCGGCGGTGACGGTTCAAGGGATCGGATGGCGCGGCATCAGCAAGCATGAACTCGACGATATCGGGGCAGCCGGCATCCTGACGCAACGGGTCTTTGCTTCCGGTTTCCCGGTTGGCGTGCAGAAACCGTACCGATACTGGGAAGACGATTGGCGGCATGGCAAACAAGGAACGAAGCCGGGGTTCTGGTATCCGCCGTCGCCGCCGGCCAAATTCAATCTCGTCGGCGCGGTCAAAGGAAATGAGTCGGTTCTGGGCGTGGCAGCGACGCTCGTGACTGCGCCACTCATGTTCGTCGTGACCGGCATCAGTTCGGCATTGAACATGCTCCGCGTGAACGCCGATCCGCCGAAGGGCTGGACGGTAGTTGCGGATGCCCCGGCGCTTGACGAACCTTTCCCGCCGAAGGCCTTGCGATTCGGCAAGTCAGTCGAGACTAGGGACGGCGACGCGATCAGCGACTTCAACGAAGGCAACGATCCGCCGGCTGCTTGGCGCGACGCGAACAAGAGCGATGCAGACAAGCGCGCTGACGATCCGTACGACCAGTACAAGGCAAAGAACGAGGACAGCGTCGCCCGAGGTACGGCCGCAACGGAAGCTGGACAACGTTACGAGGACCGCGCGCTGATGCGCATGGAAGCGCGCCGGACGTTGAACACCGAATGGCTCGATCGCGACGGCCACGTGATCGGCGAGGACGGCAAGAGCGCGATGCCCGAAGGCTACAAGGAATGGCGCGACCAGCAGATTGTCGATTGGCTCGATCGCGGCACGACCAACAGCCCGACGAATCACTCAACGACGATGACCAACCCCGAGCATGCCGAAAAGGCGCTTGCGTATGACGTTGCGGTGGGCCTGTGCTACATCACGCCCGAACAACTCTACGACTTGCGCATCGAGGCGGATTGGAGGATGGGAGATGGGATTCCCGATACTAACCCGAACAAAAAGTACGGCAAGTACTTTGACTCCGGAAATCTTGATCGAATGCCGATGCACGAATGGGTACATGCCAATAACAGTGAAGGCAAGATTCCTGATGCGATCACGGACGAGCGTGAAGGTGAGTTCTATCTGAAGGTCGGGGGTGTCGTATGAAGACGCTGATTGCTACATGGAAACGACGTGTGGCCATTGCTGTTTCAGTATGGCTAGTCGCCACCGTTCTCATGATCACGATGATGGCGCACATAGAACAGCCCGACCCGGGACATTTGGAAATAGGAGATTGGATGAAACGCTTCATTGTTGTACCTGGCCTGGCTGCGATCATGGTGTTTCTCTTCACCACGGCTATGACGCGCCCGGCACAAGCCGCCTCGGTTAAAGAGCCTGCCGTGAAGACAGCACCAGTGGCAGAAGAGCAGGTCAAGCCATTCGTTGCGCAAGTCGTCGGCCTAATCTGGTTGAATCCGCTGCAACGCATGGACTATCCGACCGAATGGCAATTGTTGTGGACGCAAGGACTTGCCGCACCGAACAAGGATGATGACATGGTGCGCACGAAGCCCGAAAAGTTCTCGTCCCTCCGATCGATCGGTGCACTCGTCTACGGCAACCGCGGAACGGAGACGTTCAAGGGCTTCTATCACAAGTACGTCAGAAAATTTCTCTTGTTGCCGCGCTCTCGCTATTTTGCGAATGCAAAATATTTCTACACCGTAAAATCCGAAAACACCAAAGATTGGCGCGAGCTTGCCGGAACACATATCGAGTTCGCGTTACCTCCAAGGCTCGATCCGATCGAAGCGAAGACGTACTTGACCAATGAGTTCGTCGAATGCTTCGAAATTGGCCCGCCATCACCGAAGACGCTTTGGAGCCGCGACACGCCTCCCGACGTGCAAATCACCCAAGGCGGCGCAAACGCCGGCTTCACATCGCTGAACAACGCGCTGGACTACTTGCAGGCGAACCCCGACAAGACCGTATGGGCAATGAACTGGGACGCTCCTAACTTCCCGCCCACGGATGCACAGATCAACGAAAACCTCGTCGTGCTGTTCCTCGCCGGCCCGAACTTCAACACCGAGCGCGAGCCGCTCGCCTGGATCGGCAAGGCCGCAACCGGCAACACGCACGATTTTTCACGGAAGGTCGGCACGACACGCGCCGTGCAGGCGTGGAAAGCCACGATCGATGAAGCAGCACGCAATGCCGGCGTCGCGGTCACTGACCTGAATTACATCGTCCACGACGCAGGTGTACCCAGCGACGCAGCGTCGTCACGCGTTGTCTCGCTCGCGCAGACCTTGACCGAAACCCTTCCTGAATATGACCACAGGAGTCAGACGTTCAACACGGCAGCACTCCTCGGCGACATGGGAACCGGCAGCGCATTGACCGACGTCGCACTCGCAATCGGCCGAATCAACCACTTTGGCGGCAATGCCTTGGTCGCCGGCACGACCGACCCCGAGCACCCCGTCGCCGTCGTCGTCAGACCACCGTCGAAGCTCACTCCGATCGATCCGGACCAAGACTGGTTCCGCGCACGCGGTGGAAACAACGCGTACCTCCCTTGGTGGGGGCGTCGACACGACACCGATTACGGCATGCAGGGCTATTCGTGGTGACGTAAGGCAGCGCTGTGGCGTGATTGCTTTGCTTGCGGATTCGCGACGTGTCGGAACGCGATCGACTGGACACATGACCGGTCGACAGTTCCAACGGGTCTGGCTTCGAGATGCCGCCAACCGCGACGCCGAACGGAAGCGGATTCAGCGGTTGGCCGTGTTGAGGTACGCGCCACTCCCGCCCTCCGGCGCGACACGCGCGGAAGGGCGGGGCAGGACCCCGGCCGTCAAGCCGGCAACGCGAACCGCGTAACGGCGTCGCGCAGCGCTTCGGCCTGGTCGCGCAGCGAATGCGCGGCCGCCGCGGCTTCCTCGACGAGTGCCGCGTTCTGCTGCGTGACCTGATCCATCTCGCCTACCGCACGGTTGACCTGCTCGATGCCCGCGCTCTGCTCGCGCGATGCATGACTGATCTCGTCGAGGATCTCGTTCACGCGCCGCACCGACTGCACGATCTCGGCCATCGTCTCGCCCGCGTTCGTGACGAGCGTCGCGCCGTGCTCGACGGTTTCGTTTGATGACTCGATGAGCGACTTGATCTCCTTCGCTGCCGTGGCCGAGCGTTGCGCGAGCGAGCGCACCTCGGCCGCGACCACCGCGAAGCCGCGGCCCTGTTCGCCCGCGCGCGCCGCTTCGACGGCCGCGTTCAGCGCGAGGATGTTGGTCTGGAACGCGATTCCGTCGATCACGCCGATGATGTCGCCGATCTTGTGCGAGCGGTCGGTGATCTCGTTCATCGTGCGCACGACATCGTCGACCACCTCGCTGCCGCGCGTCGCGACTTGCGCGGCCTGACCGGCGAGCGTGGCGGCCTGCGCGGCGCTGTCCGCGTTCTGCTTCACGTTCGCGGTCATCTGATCCATGCTCGACGCGGTCTGCACGAGCGCGGCCGCCTGTTCTTCGGTGCGCTGCGACAGGTCGGTGTTGCCCGACGCGATCTCGCTCGCGCCGACGTTGATGTTCTCCGTGCCCATCCGCACGCGCGACACCATGTCGATCAGTCCGCTCTGCATCGTGTGCAGCGCATGCAGCAGGCTGCCGCGGTCGTCATGCTTGACGTTCACGCGCGCGGTCAGGTCGCCCTGTGCGATGCGCCGCGCGGCGTCGAGCGCCACTTCGAGTTCGCCGCCGAGGTTCGCGCGCACGCTTTTCAGCACGAGCACCATCACGGCGGTCGCGATCGCGCCGAGCACGGCCGTCATCGCGAGCCAGCGGCCGACGCTCGCGAGCACGGCCGACCGCACGTCGTCCATGTACATGCCCGTCACGAGATACCAGTCCCACGGCGCGAAGCGCTGCACCGCACTGGTCTTGTCCTGCGGCTTGTCGGCACCCGGCTTCGGCCACAGATACTCGACGAAACCCTTGCCGCCTTCCATGTTGCCGGCCTTCACGATCTCGACGAACAGATGCTTGCCGCTCGGATCCGCGAAATTCGACACGTCCTTGCCGTTGAGCTCGCTCTTGATCGGATGCATCACGATCACCGGCTTCGAATCGTTGATCGAGATGTAGCCGTCGGTGCCGTAGCGCATCGCGGCGATCGCCTCGAGCGCCTTCTGCTTCGCGTCGGCCTCCGGCAATGCATTCTGTTGCGACAGCTTGTAGTAGTGGTCGGCGACGTTCGTCGCCTGCGCGACCAGCGACGCAAGCTGATCGCGGCGGTCCGTGATCATCGACGCGCGCGTCTGCCACGCGCCGATGCCGGCGATCACGAGCAGACCGAGCCACAGAATGACGATCATCGAGGCGAGTTTCTGATTCAGGGAAAGGGTGCGCATGGGTAGTGAGGTCGGTCGGTCGAACAGGCGCGCCGGAACGGCGTGACGGGATAACTCGTTGACGGCATGCAACGAACGTTGCCGTAGGCGGGAAATCCCTTAGAAACGGCAGCGGCCCGATACCGGTGAGCGCGGTGCGGGCATCTATGCATATACATATTCGGCGTCGCTATACTGTCGGGCGATGGCGCGCCGTGCCCGACGGTCGGGCGCACGGCGGCGAACGAACCTGAAAGGAGGCAACGATGCGAATTCTGGTGGTGGGGGCCGGCGCGGTCGGCGGATACTTCGGCGGCCGGCTCGCGGCGGCGGGGCGCGACGTGACGTTCCTGGTGCGCGACGGCCGCGCGGCCGCGCTCGCGCGCGACGGGCTCCTGATTCGCAGCCCGCGCGGCGACCTGACGCTCGCGAACGTGCAGACGGTGCGCGCGAGCGACACGGCCGGGCCGTTCGACCTGGTGCTGCTGAGCTGCAAGGCCTATAGCCTCGACGATGCTATTGCATCGTTCGCGCCATTCGTCGGGCCGTCGACGCTGATCCTGCCGATGCTCAACGGGATGCGCCACCTCGACGTGCTGCGCGAACGGTTCGGTGCCGCGCAGGTGCTCGGCGGCCTGTGCGTGATCGCGGCGACGCTCGATCGCGAACAGCGGGTCGTGCACCTGAACGACACGGCAGGGCTGTCGTTCGGCGAACTCGCCGGCGGCGAATCGGCGCGCGTGCGCGCGGTGGCCGACGTGCTCGGCGGCGCGGGCTTCGATGCGACGCTCAGCGACGACATCGCCTCGCGGATGTGGGACAAGTGGGTGTTCCTCGCGACGCTCGCGGCGAGCACGTCGCTGTTTCGCGGTTCGATCGGCGACATTCTGGCCGCGCCGGACGGCCGCCGCCTGCTCGAGACGATGCTCGACGAATGCAGCGCGATCGCCGCGCACAACGGTTACCGGCCCGATCCCGCCGCGGTCGAGCGGATGCAACGGATGGTGCTGACGCCGTCGCCGCTGACCGCGTCGATGCTGCGCGACGTCGAAAATCGCGCGCGGGTCGAAGCCGATCACGTGATCGGCGACCTGCTCGCGCGCCGAGACCCGCAGGCGGCGGATGCGTTGTCGCTGCTGCGGATCGCGTACAACCACCTCAAGACGTACGAGGTGCGCGTAGCGCGGGAAGGCGCGGCGGCGTAGCCGCGGCAGCGGCCGTGTCGTTTGTCAGGGCGAGTGCCGGAGCAGGCCTGATGGCGCGGGCGGATGCCGGCTAGACAGGATCCTTGCTTGGCGGTCCGTTGGGTTGCTGCGGATTGTCGTGAGGATGCCCCGGTGGCGGCGGTGACAGCGGATCGTCTTCCGGATCGCGGTTCGGGTCGGCCGGGGGCTCGGGCATCGGGGTCGTGTGGTCCATGGGGAACTCGCGCAAGGCGTGACGGCGGTGGCGCGGCGGGCGCGTCTCGTCTCCGTTATAGGCAATCGGACGGCTGTTTGCCGGGGGATTCTCGCGGCGGCATGCGGATTGCCGGCGACAGGCGAGCCGCTGCAGGTATCGCGCCGGATCGCGCGCAAACAGCGCCACGATGCGGGTGCGGCCGGCGCGCGCCGCGGTCAGCGCAGATCGGCGGGCGTATCGACGTCGCGCAGGATGCCGGGATCGTCGACCTCGAGCAGGTTCACCGGCGCGCTGGCGAACAGCGCGCGGGCGCCCGTATCGCCGTCCAGCGCGGCGAGCGCCTCGTAGTGGTGCGCGGCAAAGCCGACCGGATGGCCGCGCACGCCGCGGTGCACGGGGGCGACGATCGATGCATCGTCGGCGTCGAGGGCGCGTGTGACCGCTTCGTAGGTGGACGCAGCGATCCACGGCATGTCGCCGAGCGCGACCAGCCAGCCGGGCGCGTCCGGCGAGGTGCGAACACCGGCTGCCAGGCTCGCGCCCATGCCGCGCATCGCGTCGGGCGCATAGACGACCTGGCAGCCGGCGTCGTTCAGCAAAATCGCGAGTTTTTCGGCGCCGGGACGCACGACGGCGATCACCTCGGCCGTGGCCGCCGCCAGATGACGGGCGGCGGCGACCGCAACCGGCGTGCCGTCGGGAAGCCGCGCGAGCAGCTTGCTGTGCAGACCGCTTGGGTCGAAGCGTTGACCGAGACCGCCGGCGAGCAGGACGCCGGTGGCGAGTGACGCATAGGACATCGGCGCGGGGGGAGGGAAGGCAGGTGGCCCGATTGTGCGGGAGCGGGCGGGGATCGGCAAGTGCGGATGTTACCGACGCGGGGGCGTTGTCGTCGGAAAGAATGTCGGCGGGCGCGTTCGTCGAGCATGGTTTCCTCGACGGGGCCGTTTATGGAGTGCGATTCTCGTTACATCACGGTTCAATCGCGGTCGCTGAACGGCCAATGCCGCTAGTCCGACGGGTAATACGTGAAGCGGGTGCGAGGTAAAACCTCGATCGGTCATGGACGGCTTCGCGTGATCGCCGTCATCGGTTCCGTCAGACGAATCGTCTGTCGAGTGGCATGCGGATGTGTCGGTGTTGCGATTCGGCCGACGTGCCCATGACCGTCACCAAAGTGTCTTGACGTGCGCGTATGCACGGATCTTTTCGTCACGGGTGACGAGCGGCGCACCGAGCCGGCGCGCAGTCGCGACGATCATGCGGTCGGCTGGATCCTTGTGAAAAGTGCCGGGCAGCGCGGTGGACCTCGCGGCGATGTCGGCGTCGACCGGCACGAAGCGCATGCCGTCGATTTGCGCGACCGTCGCGAGCCACGCATCGACGTCCATCGTCAATGCGAGGCGCTCGTTGCGCACCAGCATCGCGATTTCCCATGCGGAGATCGCGGACGCAGCGAGTGCGCCCTCGCCGCGCGCGCGATCGATCGCGCTTCGCGCCTTCTTGCTGAGCGACGGATCGCCCGCCACCCACCACACCAATGCATGCGTATCCAGCACGATCACCGCGACGCCTCCCAGTCATCTTCCGCAATCGGATCGAGAGGATTGTCGTAGCGCATGACCGAGCCGCGCAATATGTCCAACGGCTGAGCCTCGCGTGCGTGATACGGCCGGATCTCGAGCGTTGGCTTGCCGTGGTCGGTGACGATCAGGCTTTCTCCCGACGCCTCGACGAGCCGGAAGTATTCGAGCGCGCGAGCCTTGAATTCGGATTTCGATACGGGAGCGTGCGGCATCATGATATGAGCATGGTCATTTGACGATGGTCATTTTAGTTGTCGAGATGAAGTGGTGCAAGTAGCGTAGTCGGCCTTCCTGGCCGAGTGGGGCGGCGCTGGGCGAGTTGCCGCCCTACGCATCCGCCCATTTCCTCAACAGGTTGTGATAAATCCCCGTCAGGGAAATGACCATCGGATCCTTCGCGCCTTTTTCCGCGGAAAGCGCCTGAATCTGCGTATCGAGCTGAAACAGCAGCGTGCGGTCGCCATCGTCGCGCACCATGCTCTGGATCCAGAAGAACGACGCGACGCGCTCGCCGCGCGTGACCGGCGTGACGTGATGCAGGCTCGACGCCGGATACAGCACGAGATCGCCGGCCGGCAGCTTCGCGCGATGCACGCCGTACGTATCTTCCACGCACAGCTCGCCGCCGTCGTACGCGTCCGGTTCCTCCAGAAACAGCGTCGCCGACAGATCGCTGCGCACGCGGAAATCCGTGCCGCGCAGCAGCCGGATCGCGTTGTCGACGTGCGTGCCGAACGTCTCGCCGCCTTCATAGCGATTGAACAGCGGCGGAAACACCTTCAGCGGCAGCGCCGCCGAAAAGAACAGCGCATGCCGGGCCAGCGCATCCTGGATCGCATCGCCCGCCGCGCGCGCGACCGGCGAGCCTTCCGGCAACTGCCGGTTGCGTTTCGCGAGCGCCGACTGCGCGCCGGACGTCGCGTTGCCGTCGACCCAGTCGGCGGCACCGAGCATCTCGCGGCATCGCGCGACCTGTGCCTTGGTCAACACGCCGGGGATATGAAGCATCATGATTCGGATTCCATGCCGTGTGACGGCAACTGCATCGCCGCCGCGCGCAACGCATCGAGCGGCGACGACGCGAGATAGGCGCGCATCTTCGCGACGAACGCGGGGGTAGCGGTGGCCGGCACGCGCGCGAGCCAGACGAGGGCTTCGTCGACGCGCCCGCGCTCGGCGAGCAGTCGCGCATGGTTGAACTGGCCGCGAAAGTCGCCGGCCTCGGCGGCGCGCCGATAGTGGTCGAACGCGGCGTCGGCATCGGCGGTCACGACCCAGCCGTCCTCGTAGAACCCGCCAATCAGGTTGATCGATTTCGCATGGCCGAGCGCGGCCGCGCGGCGAAACCAGTCGAGCGCGGCCGCGCGATCCTCGTCGATGCCGTTGCCGAGCGCGAGCGCCGTCGCGTAGTTGTACATGCCCCAGTCGAGCCCGGCCTGCGCGGCGAGCCGATACCAGTACACGGCCACCGGCGCGCATGCCGCCGTCCCCCAGCCGAACTCGTAACAGCGGCCGAGCATGTTCATCGCCATCGGGTGACCGGCCCGCGCCGCGTGCCGGAACCAGCCGCATGCGGCGGCCGGATCGCGCGCGACGCCGTGCCCGTCGAGCAGGTACTGGCCGTAGACGGCCTGCGCGTCGACGATCCCGTTATCGGCGGCCGCCGCGACCCACGCGGCGGCGCGCTCGGGCGGCCCGGCCAGAATGTCGGCGAACGCGCGCGGCGACACTGACGCGAGCGCCTTCAGCGAGACGGTTTCCATCGATCAGTAGCGTGCGTTCAGCGTGACGAACGCCGAGCGGCCCGGCGCGATCGACGCATAGTGCGCCGGATACGCCTGATCGAAGTACGTGCGGTTGAACAAGTTGTTCACGTTCAGCTGCAGGTCGAGCTTCTTGTTGATCCGGTATTGCGCCATCGCGTCGAAGCGCCAGTACGACGGCACCGCACGCAGGTTCGCGGGATCGCCGAACACTTCCGACATGTAGAACGCGCCGCCGCCGACAGTGAACTTCGGCGTCACGTCGTAGTTCGACCACATCGTCAGGCTGTGCTTCGGCGTATTCGGGAAGCGGTTGCCGTCGTTCGCTGCATCCTTGCCGTTGTCGCGCAGCTCGCTCTTCATGTACGTATAGCCGCCGAACACCTGCCACTGCTTCGTGATCTGCCCGGCGACGCCGAGTTCGAGACCCTGCACGCGCTTGTTGCCGACCATCGCGTACTGGTTGTTCGGCAGCGTCACGCGCGCATTCGTCGTGTCGATCTGGAACAGCGCGGCGGTCAGCGACAGCTTGTCGTTCAGCACGTTCCACTTCGTGCCGAGCTCGATGCTGCGGTTCTTCTCGGGGGCCATCTGATCGGCGTTCGGGCCGACGCCGCCGCGGCCCGGCGTGAGCGACTGCGTTTCGCTGCCTTCGCCGAGCAGCATGCCGGCCGGCGTCGACGACGTCGCATACGACGCGTAGATGCTGCCGTTCCGCGCGGGCTTGAACACGAGGCCGGCCTGCCAGTTGAAGAGCGTGTCGTCGCGCGTGTAGGTCTTGCCGCCGTTGGCCTTGGTGTCGGTGAAGCGGGTCGAGTAATCGTCGACGCGCACGCCGGCGTTCACCTGCCAGCGCGGCGTGAGCTCGATCGTGTCGAAGCCGTAGATCGACTTGGTCGTGGTGCGTGCATGCGCATAGTCGTTGTTGCGCGTGACGGAGCCGGCCCACGGATCGTTCGGATCAGGCGACCACAGGCTCGTGCAGTTGTAGCCGGACGGCGCGCCGATGCCTTTCTGGCAGATGGTGCCCTTGTCGGTCGCGACCGTGTACGAATCGCGCTTGCCCCATTCGCGCGTCAGCTCGATGCCGGTCGTGAAGCTGTGCTTGAACGGGCCGGTGCGGAATTCGCCGAACAGTTCGGTCAGGTTCGCGAGGCTGTTGATCGAGCTGTCGCAGTTGTTGTTGCGGCGCCAGACACGGCCGTTGACCACGTTGCCCTGGCTGTCGTCGGGCTGCGTCCAGATGTAGTCCTGCGTCGATTCCGTGTAGCGCGTGGTGTTGCGCACCGTCAGATTCGACGTGATGTCGTGCTCGATCTTGATCGTGCTGATGTCCGAGGTGGTCTTGCGGAAGTCGCGGTCGATCAGGCCGTAGAAGTTGTGACGGTCGACCGGCGCCGGATAGATCGTGTCGACGTTCGCGGGCTTGTTCGACGTCGTGTAGAAGTACGGAATGCCGCCGTCGGGCATGTCGTCGGTCGACAGGTGGTAGTAGCTCGCGGTCACGCGCGTCGGCGTGCCGAGGCCGAACGCGATCGACGGCGCGACGCCCCAGCGCTCGTTGTTGACGGCGTCGCGGCCGGCGACGTCGTTGTTGTGGCTCATCAGGTTCAGGCGGAACGCGGCGTGATCGGCGAACTGCCAGTTGCCGTCGGCGGTGAAGCGGCGGTAGCGGTCGGTGCCGAGGCCCGCGCTCGCGGCGGCCGTCGTGCCGAGGTGCGGCGCCTTCGTGATCAGGTTGATGCTGCCGCCCGCGCCGCCGCGGCCGCCGTACGCGCCGTCGGAGCCCTTGGTGATCTCGACGCGTTCCGTGTTGAAGATCTCGCGCGTGGTCGCGCCCGTGTCGCGCATCCCGTCGACGAACATGCTGCCCTGCGTGTCGTAGCCGCGGATGAACGGGCGGTCGCCGAGCGGGTTGCCGCCTTCGCCGGCGCCGAACGTGATGCCGGGCACGGTGCGCAGCGCTTCGGTCAGCGTCGCCGCGCCGCTGTTCCGGATCAGTTCCTGCGGGATCACGGTCACCGACTTCGGCGTGTCGACGAGCGGCGCGGTGAATTTCGCGGATGCGGAAAAGTCGGCCTTGTAGCTGTGCTCGGCCTTGCCCTGGACCTCGATCGGCGCGAGATGGCCTTCGGTGCCGACCGGGGCGGATGGCGGCGTGCCGTCGGCGAACGCCGGGCTCGCGGCGAGTACGCTGCACAGGGTGGTGAATTTGCCGAGCTTCTGCTCGTCAGGACGGGACTTCATGGTGCGCTTCGACCTCGCAGTATGGCCCCGGGAACGACGCGCTACGGAAATGTGCATGCCGCCCGGAATTATTACGATTTGTTTTCAGGCGGCATTCTATGTAATTTCTTTTTAAATGAGAAGCGTTCCTGTTCGCATTTGCGAGGAGAATGTTGACGAATGTGGCGGAGGGCTGCCGAGCGCGTGGGGGCCGCGGCGATGGCCGAATGGCCGAGTGGGAAAGGCGTGTCGGGCGATTTACAGTGATCGGGTCTTCACTCGTCCAAAATGACAGCAAGGTGATAATATGACTGCATTGAAAGCAAATGTAGTGAGGCGCATCATGCCTGTGATCACTGTTAGAAACCTGCCCGACGAGGTGCATCGCGCGCTTCGAATCCGTGCTGCACAACATGGCCGCAGTACCGAGGCCGAGGTGCGCGATATCCTCGAGCAGGCCGTTCGGCCCGGCGGACGTCCCAGGCTGGGAACGCTGCTGGCGGAGATCGGGAGAGAGGCCGGCGGCATCGATTTCGAGGTTCAGCGCGATCAATCGCCAACCGATCCGATGAGCTTCGAATGATTCTGGTCGATACCAACGTCATTTCGGAGCCGCTGCGACGCGAACCGAGCGCGGCCGTGATCGAATGGCTCGACGCGCAAAACGTCGAGACGCTGTTTCTTGCCGCGATCAGTCTGGCCGAGATGCGATTCGGCGTGGCCGCGTTGCCGGAGGGGCGCAGGCGAGACTGGCTGCACCAAAACATCGAGCAACGCGTCGTGCCGTTGTTTCGCGGGCGGATTCTGCCGTTCGACGATGCGGCCAGTGACGCATATGCGAGCCTACGCGGGAAGGCGCGCGCCCTGGGGCACACGATGGCGCCTGCCGATGGCTTCATCGCTGCAACCGCCGCAGCCAACGGGTTGATCGTGGCTACGCGCGACGTCGCACCGTTCGAAGCAGCGGGCCTGCGCGTGATCGATCCGTGGGCTCGCTAACTTCCGGCCGGTCGCCTCGATATCACCCGCGCCGAAAATGAAAACGCGCCGTGCAAGGCGGCGCGTCGTGCGTTGCTTCGGCGCGCGGCGCTCGATCTTCAGCAATCTCGAGTCTGGCCGCGCGACACTGGATGCGGGTCAATCGATTCCGTGAAACACCGCATCCTCCGGCCCGAGGTACGCCGGCGGGCGCCACGTCGCATCGCGCATCGAATGCTGGACGAGATTCTCGACGCCGAGCAGCACCGCGAAGATCGCCATCCGCACCGGAATGCCGTTGTCGGTCTGCCGGAAGATCGCGAGTCGCGGATCGCGGTTCAAGTCGACCGACAGGTCGTTCGCGCCGGGCCGGCTGTCGCGCGGCAGCGGGTGCATGATCAGCGTTTCGGGCTTGCAGACGGAGTCGACGAGCGCCTGGTTGATCTGGAAATCCGGCGTATAGCCCTCGAACGACTCGTCGGTGAAGCGCTCCTTCTGGATCCGCGTCGCATAGACGACGTCCGCGCCGCGCAGCCCGCCCGCGAGGTCGTTCGTCTGCTCGATCACGTGGCCGTTCGTCGCAATCTGGTCGATGATGTACGCGGGCATTTCGAGCGTCGGCGGCGACACGAGCGTGAACTTCAGTCCGCGGTACAGCGCGAGCAGCTTGACGAGCGAATGCACGGTACGGCCGTATTTCAGGTCGCCGACGAGCGCGATATGCGCGCCGTCGACGATCTTGCCGAGCCGCGAGAACTCGCGCTGGATCGTATAGAGATCGAGGAGTGCCTGGCTCGGGTGCTCGCCCGGGCCGTCGCCGCCGTTGATCACCGGCAGGTTGGTCGCGCGCGCGAATTCGGCTACCGAGCCTTTCTCCGGGTGGCGGATCACGAGTGCGTCGACGTAGCCGGCCATCACGCGGCTCGTGTCGTAGATCGATTCGCCCTTGGCCATCGACGAGAACGTGAAACCGGTCGTGTCGCACACCGAGCCGCCGAGCCGGCAAAAGGCCGCGCCGAACGACACGCGCGTGCGCGTGCTGGCTTCGAAGAACAGGTTGCCGAGCACCGCGCCCTCGAGCACGCGCGAGATCTTGTGGCGGCGCGCGATCGGCTGCATCACGTCGGCGACGCGGAACAGCGCCTCGACCGAGTCGCGCGAGAACTGGTCCACCGAGATCAACTGCGGCTTGCCTTCGAACAGGAATTGCTTTGCGAGCTCCTGTTTGTCTACGCTTTGCGTATAGTCTCCGCCGTCCGGTGCCGAGCGCTCGACGATTTCCGACACGAAGCGTTCGACGATCTCGGGCATCCCGCGCGATTCCTGCGAGTCGTCGGGCAACAGCCACGTGTCGAGCGCGCGGCGGCTCACGCCGATGCGGTTCGCGAACGCTTCGCGGGTCATGTTGAGGCGGCGCATCGCGTCGCGCAGGAAGGCTTGCTGGGGAACGGTCATCGGGGGCACCTGATGGGAATATACGCGGTGCGTATATTAGTTCGCGCGCCGACGAAGTCAAGGAAAATCTGTGCGACCGGCCGTGTCGTGCTCGGGCGCTGGCGCGGTCGGCACTGGCGCACGGCGGCCGTCTCCGTATAATCAGGTCAGGCCCCGTGTCCTGCACGCCGCAGGGCACCACGCCGCATACGATTCGCCCGGTCGGGCATGTTGACTCGAAGGAGAATGAGCATGACGCGTACGATTGCTGCAGTGCTGCTGGTGGTGACCGCCGCGCTCGCCGGTTGCAATACCGTTGCAGGCATGGGGCAGGACATTTCGAAGGGTGGCCAGGCAATCAGCGATACGGCTGAGAAGGCCAAATAAGCTGCCGGGTTCCGGAATGCAGAAGGCGCCGGGCCGTCCCGCGATTGCGGGGCGGCCCGGCGCCTTTTTCACGGTGCGTGGTGCGTGGTGTGCGGTATCAGGCGGTTTCCACGAACGCGTAACGGCCCTCGACCTTGCGCGGCGTGAACCAGCCGAAGTCGGGGAACAGCCGGTTGCGGACGAACCAGACGTAGCCGACCAGGATGACCGTCACCCCGAGGGTCGGCAGCGCGGTCGACGGATCGCGGCCGAGATCGGCGATGGTCTTCGGTACCTGCAGCAGCGACAGAATGATGAACGCGTGATATGCGCCGACGCGATGGGTCGCGAAGCCCCAGATGAACAGCAGCGACAGCGGCACCGTCAGTGCGAGGAACAGCGCCGCGGCGCCGATGCTGAGTGTGTCCACCAGGATGAGATAGGCGAGTGCGACGCTGATCACCAACTGCGCGACGCCGAGCCCGATCAGGACCCGCGTATGCACCTTGTTCTTCCTGCACAGCTCGGGGTCGGGGCGCGACGCGATCAGGCGCGCGAGCACGCGATCCTTGAGGCCCTGTCCGGCCAGCTCGGCCAGCACGTCGGCTTTCCTCGCACCCGCGGACAGCAGCGCCGCGATTCTTGTCTTGGCTTCCTTCTTGTTCATGATGATGCGAATTATTGTTCGGTGGTTGTCAAATGGCCCGGCCACGCGAATATTGCATCTTGTGCGACGGTGCGCAACGATTTTGCCGCGGGCGGATACATTCCTACAGTCGCCGCGCACGCGGATCAATCGGTAGCAGTCGACGTGGATGCCGCTGGGCGCGCTGGCGACCTCGACCGTGAGTCCGTTGCGCATGCCGGCGGCTCGCGCCGCCGCGTCGCGCCCACCAGCATTCCCGCGACGACGAGCGCGATGCCGAGGAGTCGCGTGCCGCCCAGGGTCTCGCCGAACAGCGCGACCGCGAACAGCACGGCCGAGACCGGCGCAACCGCCGTGAACAGCGCGGCTTCGGTGCCGCTCGTGCGCGCCGAACCCGCATACCAGCACAGATAGCCGAGCACGGTCGGCACCAGCGCGTAGTACACGATCGCCGACACCGCGCCGACGTTCCAGTTCGTCGCGAGCGCGTGCCATTCGAACGCGGCCGGCACCAGTGCGAGCACGAAGCCGAGGCCCGACATCGCCGTCGACAGCGTGAGCGGCGGCAACGGCGCCGACAGCCGCCGGTTGAGCAGGATGAACACGGCCTCGCATGCGACGGCCGCCAGCACCAGCGCGTCGCCGGCGAGCGTCCGGAGCGACGGCATGGCCTGGCCGGGCGCGAACGTGACCAACAGCACGCCGGCGGTGGCGAGCGCGGCCGCGCTCCAGTCGCGCCGCGTCTGCCGCTCGCGCAGCACGACCGCCGCGATCAGCGTCGACATCGCCGGCAGCGTGCCGAGCATCACGCCCGCATCGACCGGCGACGACAGCTTCGTGCCGCTGATCAGCAGCACCGTATAGCCGACCCCGCCCGCCGCAGCCTGCACGACCAGCAGCACGGCGTCGCGTGCGGAGAGCCGCGGCCATCGCAGCCGCTGCGCCCGCATCAACGCGAACAGCAACGGGGTTGCGATCAGGAAGCGCAGCGCGGTGGCGGCGAACGGCGGCAGGCCGCCGGCCGCGAGGCGGCTCGCGATGACGGTGCTGCCGACGCCCGCCATCGCGGCGGCGAGATAGAGATAGCCGATCAGTCGTGTTTTCATGTGCCGCATGGTCGCGTGCGGCGGCGCGGGCGTCTTGAACGAAATTGCAGCGGCGCCGGCGAGCGGAGCGGGTGAGGGGAAGGGTATTGCGCTCGGTGTCCCCGGATGACCGGTGGCACCGCCATCAAGCGTCATCGTTGGTGCTGAACGGCGGCGATCGGCGACGTCGCGCCACGGCGGCGGCCGTGCCGGGACCGTGACGTCCGTCAGCCGGCCTGCGTGAATCGTCCCGGCGTGATCCCGAACTGGCGTGCGAACGCGCGCGTCAGGTGGCTCTGGTCGGCAAAACCGGCTTCGGCCGCGGCATCCGCGATCGGCCGGCCGCTCGCGAGCAGTGCCCGCGCCAGCCGTGTGCGCGACTGCACCAGATACGCGTGCGGCGTGATGCCGAGTTCGCGCGCGAACCCGCGCAGCAACTGGAAGCGGCTCACGCCACTCAGGCCGGCGAGTTCGGCCAGCGAGACGGGTGCGGCGGGCGCCGCATCGAGCCGCTCGCGGGCCACGCGGATCGCCGGCGCGACGCCGGCGGCCGGCAGCGCCCGGTTCGAATGCCGCGCAAGCAGCCCGGCGACCAGTGTCACGAGCGCCTCGTCGCGGGCGAGCGGCATGGTATCTCCTGCGACGATTCGAGCATGCAACCGGCCGAACGCGGCCGCGAGCCGCGCGTCGCGCACGGCCGGATGCGCGAGCTCGACGCCGCCGACGCCTTCTTCCGCCGCGACGCCCGCGACCAGCGCCGGCGCGAGGTACAGCATCCGCCAGCGCCGGGCCGTGCGCGTCCCGATCGGCATGCCGTCGTGCATCTCGCCCGGATTGACCATGATCGCGTCGCCGGCCAGCGCGTCGACCTGCCCGCGGCCGCTCCAGGACCGGTGCGCGCCGCTGACGATCACGCCGACCCCGAATTCGTCGTGCGCGTGCCGCGGAAACGTGCGGTCGGACTCGAGGCTGATCGCCTCGATGCCTTCATCGGTCCGTCGGTAGTGGGTGACACGGTGCATGGGGGCTCCTCGCGCCGGCAGCGGCGCGGATCACGTGCACTGTAGCGCGTTCCGGCGGCGCGCGCCCTTCATCCTTTTGGCCGATACCGTTCGGCGCGTGCAGCCCGCACCATGTGCACATGAGCAGCGTACACGGCCCGCCGGGCCTGAAGCTGCGCGGGAGACGGCAGGTGGAACGACAGGATCCGGTATTCATTCAGGTTGGCGCGCTCGCGGACGGCTTTGCGCCGGACGCGAACATCCTCACGCCCGTGAACGCGCTCGTCGGGCGGTCCCTGGCCCTTGGCGACGCAACGGGCGCATGGCGCGTCTATACGTTCGAGGCGGGTGCGCTGCAATGGTGCGATGCGGCGACCGACACGGGCGGCCGTGCGCCGTGCCGCGTCACGCGGCTGCGCGACGACCTGTACTTCGTCGACTACATCGATCCGGTGGCGCGCGCGACGTCCGTCAGCCTCGTGATCGACGTCGGCCGCGGCGTGTGGACGTCGGTGATCGGCACGCTGCCGACCGAGGCCGACACGCATGTCGACGCGTTCACGCGCGTCGCGCGCGGGTTGCCGCTGACTGGCGTCGACGCGGCATTCCGGCACGGCACGCTCGGCGGCCATGCGCAGCCGGGCCCGTTGCATGGGCCCACGCGCGAACTGATCGGCAAGCGGACGATGTATCGCTACAGCCCGACCGAATGCTACGAGCACATCTACCTGAACGAGAACTTCTACGCATGGCAGTGCCTGCAGGGCGTAGAAGGCGGGCTGGCGGACGTGGATCGCTGCCATTACTTCAGGATTGCCGATGAACTGTATCTGTTCGTGTGGCGCGAAAAAGTGGTGCCGACGCTCGGCGTCGTGCTGATCGACCTCGCGCAACGCAAGACGGACGGCAAGATCTTCGGCTATCAGGGCGGCGACTTCGGCACGTTGTCGAACTTCCCGATCGGTGCGCATGCGCAGGTGCTGAACGAAACCGTGCATCCGCTCGGCGGCGAGGCGCAATGATGAGCGCCGTGCCGGGCAGCGCCCGCCTGCGTGCGGATTTCAGCGGACGCGTCGTGCTGGTCACGGGCGCCGCGCAGGGGATCGGCGCGGCAATCGCGCGCCGTTTCGCGGAATCCGATGCATTCGTCGCGCTCGCCGATCTCAACGGCGATGCCGCTGCCGCGCAGGCGGACGCGCTCGCCAGTGCGGGCGGCGACGCGCGCGCGTATCGCGTCGACGCCGCGAGCCGCGACGAACTCGGCGCGCTCGTCGCGGCGGTCGAGCGCGACGGCGGCCGGCTCGACGTCGTCGTTCACAACGCCGCGTACTTCCCGCTGACCCCGTTTGCGCAGATCGACGAGCCGATGCTCGAACGCACGCTGTCGGTCAACCTGTCGGCGCTGTTCTGGCTCGCGCAGGCCGCGCTGCCGGTGTTCGAGCGTGCGGGAGCGGGGCGGCTGCTCGTCACGTCGTCGGTGACCGGGCCGCGCGTCGTCTATCCGGGGCTCGCGCACTACGCGGCGTCGAAGGCCGGCGTGAACGGCTTCATCCGCGCGGCGGCGCTCGAACTCGCGCGTCGCAACGTGACGGTCAACGGCGTCGAGCCGGGGATGATCCGCACGCCGGCCGCCGGCAATCTCGGCGACGCGTCGGTCGCCGCGCAGATCGCGCGCGACATTCCGCTCGCGCGGATGGGCGAGCCGGAGGACGTCGCGAACGCGATGCTGTTTCTCGCGTCGGCCGATGCGGCGTACATCACCGGGCAGACGATCGTCGTCGACGGGGGCGCGACGCTGCCGGAGAGCGGGGCCGTGCTGGGCGACGGGTAAGCGGAGCGTGCGCGATCGTGCGATCGCGGCCGTCGAATGTGCCGGCCGCGGTGTCGTCGGCCAAGCCGCGCACCGTCGCGGCTACAGCCAGCCGTTGCGGATGAACTCCACGATCGAGTATCGGCGAGGTTCGAGTTCGTGCTGCCGGACGGTCTCGACGATCCGCGACACGCCGTCCGCGTAAGGCGACGCGCCGTACACGCGCGATTCGAACTGCAGGCTGCATGCGCCATCCTCGATGCGGATCCGGTGGAACGCATGGCGGCCGAGCTGATCGTCGGGAATCTGCAGGGCGTCGCGCTGTTCGTCGGGGTCGCGCACGGAGCGGATGTCCTGCGCCGGCACGCCGAGCGACTGGCCGATGCCGACCGCGGTGCCCGGCACGGACGTCTTGCCGGCCTGGTGCGACTCCGTCACGCTGATGCGGCAGTCGCGAAACAGATGACCGCTGGTTTCCAGCATGCTCATGAACTTCAGCATCAGGATGTTCGTATTCGGACAAAGCACGACGGGGAAGTCGTGCGATCCGGTTTCGAGCTCGGAGCCGGTGGACAGCTCGACGAGCGGCGAGCCCGTTGCGCGGCAGAATTCGATCGCGGCAGGTAGCTCGCGGCCGGATCCGGCGTGCACGACGATCGAACGCGTCTCGGTGCGTGCGGGGTCCGACCAGGCCGTCACGCGACAGGTTGCGGGGTCGAGCCGGTGCGAGCCGAGCAGTTCGGTTGCCAGCTTGCCGGTGCCAACGACGAGTACTTGCATGGGATAGACGGGTTGAGGTTCGGGTTTCGTTACGGAAACGGCGCGGGCCGTTCAAGGACCCGGCGCGATCACGGGGCACCGCGCGGCGCACCGTGTTCGCGCATTATGCCCGGCCGTCGGCTGTCCGCTGTCCGCTGTCCGCCGTCCACCGCCCACCGCCCACCGCCCACTGCTCACTGCTCACTGCCCACTGCCCACTGCCCACCGTCCACCGTCCACCGTCCACCGCCCACCGCCTAACGCCTACCTCCTGCCGTCCACCGTCATGCGCGGTGCGCGCCTTCATGGCTGCGGATCAACCGAGCGGCTGCGTTGGCGGTGACGCATTTATCGCCGTGCGCACGCGGCATGAACGGCGCTACGCTGTCGAAACGGTGGCCACGCGCGTCCGTGTCGGTACCGGCATCGCCCCGAACCACGTATCATCCAACCCCCTCGACCCAGGAGAGCACATCGATGGAACACGACCTGAAAGGCAAGGCAGTCGCGATCACCGGCGGATTCGGCCATCTCGGCGTCGCCACGGCCGCCTGGCTCGGCCAGCGCGGCGCGCGCGTCGCGCTGATCGGCCGCGGCGCGCCGCCGGACGCGCAGGCGTTGCCCGGCGTGCCGGCCGATGCGCTGCGCATCGGCGGCATCGACCTCGTCGATCCGCAGGCGGCTGCGCGCGCCCTTGAAGCGGTGAATCGCGAATTCGGCCGGGTCGACGCGCTGCTGAACATCGCGGGCGCGTTCGTCTGGCAGACGATCGCCGACGGCGACGCGGCCACGTGGGACCGCATGTACGAACTGAACGTGAAGACGGCATTGAACGCGTCGAAGGCCGCGCTGCCGTATCTGGTGACGAGCCGGGCTGGCCGCATCGTCAACATCGGCGCGGGCGCGGCGTTCAAGGCGGGCACCGGGATGGGTGCCTATGCGGCCGCGAAGGCGGGCGTCGCGCGGCTCACCGAGGCGCTGGCGGCGGAACTGCTCGATCGCGGCGTGACCGTGAACGCGCTGCTGCCGAGCATCATCGACACGCCGCCGAACCGTGCGGACATGCCGGATGCGGATTTCACGCGCTGGGTCCGGCCCGAACAGCTGGCGGCGACGATCGGGTTCCTGCTGTCGCCCGACGCGCAGGCGATCACCGGCGCATCGATTCCGGTGAGCGGTCGCGTGGCGTAGTCGGGAGCGGGTTATCGCATTCGAGTGCGGCGGCGGGGCATGCGAAATCGCGCACGCGAGATTTCCGCGATCGTCGCGATTTCGATCAGATCCGGCCGTCGCCCTGGATCGCGGCCATCGAGAGGGCGCCGAACGGCGCCCGGCGTTCCGGCGGATTCACTGCTTCGGCCATGGCGCGATTCCTGTCGGTGCGGGATGCGCGGCTGCGCCCGGTGCGTGCCTGCATGCCGCTGACCATCACCGTATACTGGGCGTTCCACACCATATGACTGAAGCCGTGACCAAGCCTGCCTCCGCGGATACGCTCGCCGACGATCCGCGTCCGACCCCGCCCGAACAACCCGAACTGGAAGACTGCTGCAACAGCGGCTGCTCGCCGTGCGTGTTCGACCTGTACGACGAAGCGCTGGCGCGCTATCGCGTCGAGCTGGCCGAATGGGAAGCACGGCACGCGCAATTCAAGCATCACCAGTGAGCCCGCCGCCGGCAAGCGGGCGCGCATGCCGCGATTCGCTGCCGGGGCGGGCTTCCCTGGCCGGCGTCGTCACGCGATGGCGCGCCCCCGCCGATGCATCGGCCCCAATGCGGCCGACAACGCGACGCACGCCAGCAGCACGGCCGCCAGCGCCCACATCGCCGTCCTGAACCCCTGCACGTAGTCGAGCGCACGCGGCTGCGCGCCGAGCCGCGCGAAGAACAGCCCGCCCAGCGTCGCGGCGCCGACGGCCGCGCCAATCTGCAGCATCGCGGTGACCATGCCGGATGCGACCCCGGCGCGCGCCGCGTCGACTTCCGCGAGCACGATCCGCACGACCGACGGCAGCACGAGGCCTTGCCCGATGCCGATCGCCGCGATGCCCGCGTAAAAGCCCGGGCCGGGCGCATGATCGCCGGCCAGCGCGGCGGCGGTCGCGACGCCGGCCGCGAGCATCGCGAAGCCGAGCGTGAGCACGCGATAGCCGCCGAACCGCTCGACGAGACGCGGCATCAGCAGCGGGCTCGCGAGAAAGCCGATGCCGAGCGGCAGGATCGCCAGCCCCGACGCGAGCGGCGACCAGTTCAGGCAGCCTTGCAGATAGATGCCGTAGCTCAGGAAGAACGCGCTCAGCATGTAGAACAGGAACGCGAGCGTGAGCCCGAGCGCGACGACCGGATTGCGCAGCAGGCGCACGTCGAGCAGCGGGTCGCGGCCGCTGGCGAGCCGGCGCGCTTCGACCGCCAGCAGCGCGCCGAGCATCGGCAGCGCACCGACGACGCACGCGATCATCCACAGCGGCCAGCCCGCCTCGCGTCCGTGCGTGAGCGGATAGACGAGCATCAGCAGGAACAGCGACAGCAGCACCGTGCCGGGCACGTCGATGCGCTGGCCGCGCGGTGGCCGGCTTTCCGGGATGAAGCGCCAGCTGCCGAGCAGCGCGAGGATGCCGATCGGCACGTTGACCAGGAAGATCGCGCGCCAGCCGAGCCCGAACGGATGCAGGTCGATCAGCGCGCCGCCGCCGAGCTGGCCGATCACGGCCGCGAGGCCGAACACGAAACCGTAGAAGCCCATCACGCGCACCTGCTCCTGCGGGCTGAACACGCTGCGGATCGTCGCGAGCACCTGCGGCGCGAGGATCGCGGCGAACAGGCCCTGCAGCACGCGGCCGCCGACCAGCACCGCGCCGCTGCCGGCGAGCCCGCACAGCGCCGACGCGACGACGAACCCGGCCATCCCGATCATGAACATCCGCTTGCGGCCGTACAGGTCGCCGAGACGCCCGCCGGTGATCTGCACGACCGCGTTCGCGCACGCGTAGGCCGACACGACGAGCTGCAGCTCGGCCGGCCGCGCGCCGATGCCGTCGCGGATGGCCGGCAGCGCGAGATTCACGATGAAGTAGTCGAGCGGCGGCAGAATGGCGCCGACCAGCAGGACCACGAGCGCCCAGCCGTGATGGCTGCGCGGCGGTGTCGCGGCAGCCGCGCCGGCCGGCGCGCAACGGGCGAGGGTGTTGTCGGTCATGAAAGGAAATCCGGAAGAATGGCGGCCGCAACGCATGCCGAATCCCGTGGAAACGGGTTCGGCGGGCCGTTGAACCGATATTCTGCGGACCGCCGATGAATCGGAAAAGCGGGAATTGGTGGTAGCATCCATCGGGTTATTCGATGGATGGAGGGTGCGATGCGCGGTTTCGATCTGGATCAGTTACGCACGTTCGCGGCGGTGGCGGATGCGGGCAGCCTTACGGCGGCCGCGCCGCTGCTGCATCTGTCACAGTCGACGGTCAGCGAGCAGGTGCGCAAGCTCGAGTCGCGCGCCGGCGTGCCGCTGTTCGTGCGCAGCAAGCGCGGCGTCGAGCCGACGCCGGCCGGCGCGCGCCTGCTGCAGCATGCGCGGCGCATCGTCGCGCTGAACGAGGCCGCGTTCGACGAAGTGCGCGGACAGGCGATCAAGGGCGAATTGCGCGTCGCGATCACCGACTACTACCGGACGCATGAAGTCGCGGGCCTGCTCGCGCGGTTGCGGGAGTGCTACCCGCAACTGAGCCTGCATGTGAGCGCGATGAAGAGCGCGGAGATCGAAGCTGCCCATGCGCGCGGGCAGATCGATCTTGGCGTCGTGATGAACCTGTCGAGCGGCCCGTTCCGGCCCGCGTCGGCCGATACGCGCTGGGTGCTGCGGCGCGAGCCGCTGTCGTGGGTCACGTCGCCCGCGCTCGCCGAGCAGTTGCCCGAGCCGTTGCCGCTCGTGCTGCTGCCGGACGACTGCATGATGCATCAGATCGCGGTGCGCTCGCTCGACGAGCAGCACGCGCCGTACGTGCTCGTGCACAGCGCGTCGGGCGTCGCGGGGCTGCAGTCGATGCTGGCGGCGGGGCTCGGCGTCGGCTGCCTGTGCGCGTCGGCGATCGGCGAGGGCCTCGTGCGGCTCGGCGCGAAATACCGGCTGCCGACGCTGCCCGACGCGGTGTTCTCGCTGACGCCGCCGATGCCGGGCGAGCGCGAGACGGTCACGCAGGCGCGCGAGGTGCTGTCGCGGCAGTTGCTGATGTAAAGCGTGAAGCACGCTTGCGCGTCGGCGCAGCGGCACGTATTCGACGGGAGTCGGTACCGATGAAAATATCGAGAGATTTCGGGATCGTCGTTCGACGCGCGGCGCTGGTCGAGAAAGACGTCGACCTGTCCGCGCTCATGCGCGAATTCAATTTCGCCGACTGTTTCGACGAGTCGGACCGGCTGGTGTCGCTCGGCCCGTTCTTCGGCGGCGACGCCGTCGATGCGTGCATGAGGTCGCTCGAACGGCGCGGGCTGGTCTACTTCGACGATTTCTTCATCGTCGAGCAAACGTATCCCGGCTGGTGCGAGCTGGAAGCGTTCTGAACGTTGCGTAGCAGGGGGCGATACGCATGAACGACGAACTGAAAAGCGAGATGGCCGCGCGATTGGCGCACGCGCTCGAGCGGGTGATCGACGAGCGCTCGCTGATCCGTTTCCTGCGCGTGCTCGGCCATGACTGGCACAAGGAGCGCCAGCTCGAGGCCGACTTGCCGCCGGCGCCGTATGCGGCCGCCGCGCTCGGCTGGGAAAACCGCTCGATCGGCGAGTACCTGGAGGCGATGGTCGACTGGGCCGAGGCGTCCGAGGAGGGGCTGCGCTGCTACGACCTGCCCGACAACCCGTGGCGGCGCATGGCCGACATCCTGTTCGCCGGCAAGATCCACGAATAGCGCGCGCCGCGGCGATTCGCGCGTGCGGCGGGCGGGAACGGCCTAGTCGGCCGTCCCTTCGGCATACGCACGCAGCCCGTTCGCCAGCGCATCGAACACGGCCCGGCAACGCGGGCTCGTCCGCAGATCCTCGTGCATGACCATCCAGGTTTCCAGTTTCGTCGCGGGCCCGTCCGGCAGCACGCGCACGAGCCGCGCATCGCGCTGCGCGAGCCGGTTCTGGCAGAAGCCGATCCCGTAGCCCGCGCGAATCATCGCGAGCTGCGCGAGATTGCTGTCGGTGCGCAGCGCGAACGCATCGCGGTTCCACAGCGGCATCCCGCGCCCCGCCGCGCGGATGAACGGCGTGACCGTATCGAAGCCGATCAGCGCGTGATGGGCGAGTTCGTCCGTCGATGACGGCGTACCGTTGCGCGCCAGGTAGTCGTCGCGCGCATGCAGCCCGACTTCCAGCGCGCCGATGCGCCGCGCGACGAGCGCCTCCTGCGCGGGCGGCGCCATCCGCACCGCGATGTCGGCCTCGCGATTCAGGACGTCCTGGATGCGGTCGGTCGGCACCAGTTCGATCACGAGCCCCGGATGGTCGCGCCGCAACTGCGCGAGCATCGGCGGCAGCACCTCCACCGCGATCACGTCGCTGGCCGAGATCCGCACGGTGCCGCGCACGCCCGCGCCGTGGCTCGCGGCCGCGCGCTCGAACGCGGCCGCCGCGCTGCGCAGCGCCTCGGCATGGCCGCGCAGCGCCAGGGCCGCCTCGGTCGGCAGCAGCCCCGACGGCGAGCGCGTGAATAGCGTCTGGCCGAACGCGGCTTCGAGCGCCGCGACGTGGCGGCCGGCCGTCGGCTGCGTGATGCCGAGCGCGCGCGCCGCGCCCGACAGCGAGCCTTCCGTCAGCACGGCGAGGAAGGTGCGGTAGCGTTCCCAGTTCAGATCGATGGCCATGCATAAATGTATAGCCGATGCATCGGGTTAGGCAATTCCTTGTTAGGCTGCCTCGCGCCAGAATGGGTGCTGACAACGGTTCATTCACGGAGAACGGCAATGACGGCGAACGCAGGCGGGACGCAACGACAGGCACTCGTGCTCGGCGCGAGCGGAGGTATCGGCGGCGAGGTCGCGCGTCAGTTGCGCGATGCCGGCTGGCAGGTGCGCGCGCTCAAGCGCGGGCTCGACGCCGAGACGGTGGAGCGCGACGGGATCGCGTGGCTGCGCGGCGACGCGCTCGACCGCGAGGCGGTGGTTCGCGCGGCGCGCGGCTGCAGCGTGATCGTGCATGCGGTGAATCCGCCCGGCTACCGGAACTGGTCGACGCAGGTGCTGCCGATGCTCGACAACACGATCGCGGCGGCGACGCTGGCGCAGGCGACCGTCGTGCTGCCGGGGACGGTCTACAACTATGGCCCCGACGCGTTTCCGGTGCTGCGCGAAGAAGCGCCGCAGCATCCGGTGACGCGCAAGGGCGCGATCCGCGTCGAGATGGAGCGGCGGTTGCAGGCGGCGACCGCGCAGGGCGTCCGGACGATCATCGTGCGGGCCGGCGATTTCTTCGGGGCGCACGCGGGCAACAACTGGTTCGGGCAGGCGCTCGTCAAGGCCGGGCGGCCCGTCGCGGCCATCAGCGTGCCGGGCCGGCCGGGCGTCGGCCATCAATGGGCGTACCTGCCGGACGTCGCGCGCACGATGGTCGAGCTGCTCGAGCGGCGCGACACGCTGGCGCCGTTCGCGCGCTTCCACTTCGGCGGTCACTGGGACGCGGACGGCACGCAGATGGCGCAGGCCGTACGCCGCGTCGCGCAGCGGCACGGGATGCGCCCGACGGTGCGGCGTTTCCCGTGGTGGCTCGTGTGGGTCGCGGCGCCGTTCGTCACGACGATGCGCGAGATGCTCGAGATGCGCTATCTGTGGCGCGAGCCGCTCCGGATGGACAACGCGCGGGTGACGGCGGTGCTGGGCCGCGAGCCGGTGACGCCGCTCGATACGGCGGTGGAGGCGACGCTGGCCGCGCTGGGCTGCTTGCGATGACGGCGAGCGCTCAAGGCGGGTGACGGGGCCGCGTGCGGGTCATGTTCTTTATTGCCTGCGCACCCGCCACCGTCCTTTACGCGACAACCGGCAATACCTCGACCTCGTACCGGTGCCGCAGGCTGCGCCCGAGCACCGGATCGTGGAGTTCCATCTCGAACGCGTCACCGTCGCCCATCGCCGCGATCGCGCCGTGTACGGCGACCGTGCCGCCGAACATCGCGCAGCGCGCGGGCATCGTGCGCCGGTCGTCGAAGCGATGCCACAGCGCGGCGGGCGCAAGCAGCCCGCTGACCGCGCCGTGCTGATACGCGATGCGGCTGCCGCCGGGTTTGATCCACCACGAACGCATCTCGATCGCATCCCAATGATCGGCGACGTCCGCATGACGCCACGCCTCGCGGCCGAGTGGTTTCGCGCACACCTGTTTCGACACCGCGACGCCGTAGGCCTCGACTTCCCGATCCGTATGATCGGAGCCGACCGTCACCAGCGTGCCGACCGGGCTGTCGATCAGCACGCACTCGATCTCGCCGCCCGAGCGTGCGCCGAGCACGCCGATCGACGGCGCCTGCGTGAGCAGCGCGGACGACACGCGATAGAAACACGGCGTGGCCGACGGCGGCGCGACACCGAGCGCCGCGAGTTCGTCGATGTGCGCGCGGATCGCAGCCGGATCGCGGCCGGCCCAGCCGGCGATCACGACACGTTCGATCTCGACGTCGACCTGGGCGGGCGCGCCTTGCAGGGACATCACGTTGAACGACAGGGCTTGCATGCGGGTATCCGTTCGAAGTGCGAATGAGTGAAACGACCGGCGGGGATGTTCAATCCGCGAGCGGCCGGTGCGCGGTCTCGCGCGCGGCCAGCAGCGCGATCGACGTGACGACGAGCGCCGCGGTGACGTACAGCGATACGGCCGTCGTCGTGCCCGTCTGGCGGAACAGCGTGGCGATCACGAGCGGTGCGAAGCCGCCGCCGGCGATGCCGGCGAGCGTGTAGGCCAGCGACGAGCCCGCATAACGCACGCGGGTCGGGAACTGTTCGGTGACGAACGCGCCTTGCGGGCCGTACATCACCGCATGGATCACGAGGCCGATCGCGACCGCCGCGACGATCGCGCCCGGCCGCGCCGAATCGAGCATCGCGAAGAACACGAACGCCCACACGATCCCGGCGATCGCGCCGGCGAGGTATACCGGACGGCGTCCGAAGCGGTCCGACAGCGCGCCGAAGAACGGCACCGCGAGCGCGTTGCAGGCCGTGCCGATCATCACGGCCGTCAGCGCGACCGGGCGCGACAGGTGCAGCACGGTCGTCACGTAGGTCAACGTGAACACGACGATCAGCGCGTACAGCACGTCGGAGCCGATCCGCGAGCCGCCGGCGATCAGCAGGCGCCGCCAGTGACACTTCAGCACTTCGGCGACAGGCACGTCGGCGGTCGCGTGGGACTCGGCGAGCTGCTCGAACTGCGGCGTTTCGTCGACGCCGCGCCGCAGCCAGAAACCGAATACGACGAGCAGCGCGCTGGCCGCGAACGGCACGCGCCAGCCCCACGACAGGAAGGCGTCGGACGTGGTGGAGAGCGTCACGAGCGCGATGCAGCCGGTGCCGAGCAGCGTGCCGAACGACGGGCCGATCTGCGTCCACGACGCGGACAGTCCGCGCCGTTTCTGGTCGCCGTGCTCGACCGACAGCAGCACCGCGCCGGCCCATTCTCCGCCGAGCGCGACACCCTGCACGAAGCGCAGCGCGACGAGCAGGATCGGGCTCAGGATGCCGGCCTGCGCATAGGTCGGCAGCGCACCCATCAGCGCGGTCGTGACACCCATCAGCACGAGCGTGAGCATCAGCACCGCGCGGCGGCCGATGCGGTCGCCGAGGTTGCCGAACACGAAGCCGCCGAGCGGACGCGACACGTAGCCGACCGCATAGGTCGAGAACGCGAGGATCGTGCCGGCCAGCGGATCGACCGACGGAAAGAACAGGTGGTTGAAGACGAGCGCGGCGAGCGTGTTGTAGATCGTGAAGTCGTACCACTCGAGCGACGTGCCGATCATGCTCGCGGTCGCGAGTCGGCTGTTGCGGACGCGGCGGGGCGCGTGGGCGGCGGGCTGGGCGAGAGTGCTCATGGTGTCGGGCATGTCGTGAAGAAGGACGGGGGTGACGCGCGGGGACCGATGCGCGGGCCGCGTGTGGATCACGGACGGCGCGGCCGGTGGCGGCGTCGGCGTTCAGGCCGGCAACGCGGCGGCGGCTGGTTTTGCTTGGGCGTCGCGACTGGCGGCCGGCAGCGGCGCGGCGGCGCGCCACAGCAGGTCGAAGGTGCGCACGTCGTCGTGACCGGCGATCGCGGCGGCGACACGGCGCGTGGCCGCGGCATCGCTGCCCTCGATCAGCACGAGCGCGTCGGCGGCCGGACGCGCGGCCGCATCGGCGCCGATCGGCGCGGACAGGTCCGGCGCGGTGCGGAACAGCCGGGCCGCGTGGATGCCGGGTTCGTGCAGCGCCGCGTCGAAGCGCTCGCGCAGGTGCGGCACGTCGACGCGCTCCGGCGGCAGCACGAACAGCGCGAGATGCATGCCTTCGCCGTCGCCGGCCTCGATCGTCAGGTCGCCGACCCGCCGCTGCGTGCCCGTCATCCGTTCGAAGTTCGCGAGCGACCACGCGGTCTGCTGCGTGAACGCGCGCCGGTACGCGTCGCTATGGAATACGTCGAGCGTGTCCGTCACGTACAGCGCGAGGTACTTGCGCGGGCCGCCGTCGGTCGCGCGAAACCGCCGCGCATGCGTGAAGCCGGGAATCGCGACACGCTCCTGCATGTGCTCGCGGTCGTACCACGCGTTGAAATCGGCTTCGTGCGCGGGATCGATGTCCGTCCAGACGCAGAGCTGGCCGTGCGGAAGGGAAAGGCGGGACATGGCGGGTTCCTTGTGACGGGGTGTGTCAGGAACCGCAGTGTCCCGAAGACGGGCCGCACCCGTCCAACAAGAAAACAAATTCGCGGTGAACAGGTTTTCTTATGAGCGACGCGGGCGGCGTTTCGCCGGGGGGGCGGGCGACGCGGATTGGAGCGTGCGTTTTGCCGAGGCGGGTCGGGCTTTTTTCGCCGAGCGGGCGGGGGACTTGTCGACGATGTCGGCCTCGGCCTTTGCCGATGCGGCGGGCTTCGCATGACTGGAAGCCGCCGGCATCGCGCGCGCGACTTCGCTCGCCAGTTCCGCGATGCGCGCGGCGACCGGCAGCCCCTGCGTGCGATACGACGCGACGAGCGGCAGCGCGGGGAATTCGGGTTCGACGTCGAGCAGTTCGAGCGCGCCTTCCTGCAGTTCGCGCCCGATGATCGCAGGCGGCAGCGCGGCCACGCCGAAACCGTCGGCGACGAGCCGGATCATCGCGGCGACCGACGTGATGCAGTTGATGCTGGCCGGCCGCTCGACGGCCGCGAACAGCCGCTCGATCGTCGCGTGCGGGCCCGAGTGGCGCGAGAAGCTGATGATCGGGTACGCGGCAAGCCGCGCGACGTCGAGCCGTTCGCCGCCGAGCCCGAGACGCGGGCTCGCCGCCCAGCGCACCGGGAATTCGCACAGCGGCAGGTTCGTGAAGTCGGGGCCCGGCACCGGGTCGGTCTGCAGGATCAGGTCGACGCCGTCGGTGCTCAGCAGGCGGATCAGGTGCAGGGTCGTGTCGCTGGTGATCTCGACGTCGAGGCGCGGATAGCGCTCGCGCAATTGCGCGATCAGTGCCGGAAACCAGCTGTGGACGATCGACTCGATCACGCCGATCCGGATCAGCCCCGCGTCGCTCGCCGCGTCGATGTCGCGCCGCATCTCGCTGTCGAGCCGCACGATGCGTTCCGCGTACGCGAGCATGCGCCGCCCCGCGGGCGTGAGCGTCGCCGAGCGCGTGTTGCGGTCGAACAGCCGCACGTCGAACGCTTCTTCCAGCGACGCGATGCGGCTCGACACGGCCGCCTGCGTCGTGTGCAGTTTCTCGGCCGTGAGCCGGAAGTTCTCCAGCTTCGCGAGCCAGACGAAGGTTTCTAGAAACCGGATGTTCATGGAATTCCGATCGGTGAGGCAGGGCCGCGCAGGGGCGGCGGGATCGGTCGATGTTAGCGGATTTCCGGGGCGGGAAGCGTGCGCGGCGTGGTGCATGCGCCGGGCGAAGGGACGGGCGGTCGCGTGCCGGCGGGCGAGCGCGGCCGCCTGTCACGATGCGCGCGCGGGCGATGCGTCCCCGTGCAGTGAAGATGCGTGGTGCGGGCGGCGTATCCCCATGCATCAAAGCGTGTCGAATGCGAGGGTCGGCACGTCGACGACCGTTGCGCCGCCGTCGGCGACGAGCGTCGCGCCCGTTACGAACGACGCATCCGGTGATGCCAGGAATGCGCACACGGCCGCGATCTCGTCCGGATCGGCCGCGCGCCGCAGCGGCACGTCGGCGCTCACGCGGGAATACGCGCCGTCGAGCGTGTCGCCGTATGCGGACATCAGCGGTTCCATTTCCGCATCGGCCATCGGCGTGCGGACCCAGCCCGGGCACACAGCGTTCGCGCGCACGCCGTGCGGCCCGTAGTCGCGTGCCAGCGATCGCGCGAGCCCGAGCAGCGCATGCTTGCCGACCGTATAGCCGCATACGCCGGGCCCGGCCGCGAGCGCGGCGATCGACGCGACCAGCACGATGCTGCCGCGCTGCGCGATCAGGTCGGGCAGGCACGCGCGTGCGCTGACGAACGCGGTGTCGAGGTTCGCATGCAGCGCGTCGCGCCATTGCGCGTCGTCGGTTTCGTCCGCGCGGCCGAGACCGTGGCCCCCCGCGCACGCGACGAGCGCATCGACGGGGCCGAACCGCCCGGCGATCTCCGGCACGAAGCGGGCCCAGTCGGCCGTGCTCGCGGCGTCGCCGGCGAGCGCGAGGCCGCCCGTCTCGGCGGCGAGCGCGTCGAGCGGCGCGCGGCGCCGCCCGATCAGCACGACGTGATCGCCGCGGGCGGCGAAGCGGCGCGCGCACGCGGCGCCGATGCCGGTGCCGGCGCCGGTGAGCACGATCGTGCGGGGTTGCGGGTGCGTCATGTCGTTCTCCGGAAGGGCGTTCCGGTCACTTTAGGCGGCACGGATGAACGCCGGTATCAGCCGAAAGGATGAACGTGAATGAGTAGCGATGGCCGGCGATGACGTAACGCCGCACGGCGAGGCGCCCGCGTTTCTGCCGTTCCGGATCCGGGGCGAGCGTGCACCCGCCCGCCGGGGGAGCCGACTGATATTCGGACGCCTGACCAGTCCGGAATCCGGACGTCCCGAGGTTAGCCGCCTACCCGAAGCAACCCGCTTCATCCGATGGGCGCCCCGCCTGGCTTGACCGGGGCGCGCCGACCGGCCGGATCCACCGAATGGCACGGTTGTTGCCTCCTTGCAGATGAGCCGACGCCCGGGATCGAACGATGACCCCGTTCGAACCGGAGCGCGGCTCATCACGACTTCAATCATTGGAGACATCACCATGGAAGGACTTTCGCAAGTCCAGGTCTTGGGCATCGACGCGGGCGGCACGATGACCGACACCTTCTTCGTGCGCGAGGACGGACGGTTTGTCGTCGGCAAGGCGCAAAGCAATCCGGAGGATGAATCACTCGCGATCTTCAACTCGTCGCAGGACGCGCTCGCGCATTGGCAACGCGACGTCGACGACGTCTATCCGGAACTGGTCACCTGCGTGTATTCCGGCACTGCGATGCTCAACCGCGTCGTGCAGCGCAAGGGGCTCGACGTCGGGTTGCTCGTCAACAAGGGCTTCGAGCACGTGCACCTGATGGGGCGGGCGATCCAGAGCTACCTCGGGTACGCGCTCGAAGAGCGCATCCACCTGAATACGCACCGCTACGACGAGCCGCTCGTGCCGTTGTCGCGAACCCGCGGCGTCACCGAGCGTACGGACGTCCAGGGCGAGATCGTGATTCCGCTGCGGGAAAACGAAGTGCGGCAGGCTACGCGGGAGCTCGTCGCCGCCGGTGCGAAAGCGATCGTCATCTGTTTTCTTCAGTCGCACAAGAACGCCGCGAGCGAGCGCCAGGCGCGGGACATCGTGCGCGACGAGCTGGCTGCGCGCGGCGTCGATCTCCCGGTGTTCGCATCGGTCGACTACTACCCGCAGCGCAAGGAAAGCCACCGGATGAACACGACGGTGCTCGAAGCGTATGCGGCCGAGCCGTCGCGGCAGACGCTCAGGAAAGTCAGCGACCGCTTCCGCAAGCACGGCGCGAAATTCGACCTGCGCGTGATGGCGACGCACGGCGGGACGATCAGCTGGAAAGCGAAGGAACTGGCGCGCACCATCGTGTCGGGGCCGATCGGCGGCGTGATCGGCTCGAAGCTCCTCGGCGAGGCGCTCGGCTACGACAACATCGCATGCTCGGACATCGGCGGCACGTCGTTCGACATGGCGCTCATCACGAAGGGCAAATTCGCGATCGCGTCCGACCCGGACATGGCGCGCCTGGTGCTGTCGCTGCCGCTCGTCACGATGGATTCGGTCGGCGCGGGCGCCGGCAGCTTCGTGCGGCTCGATCCGTACAGCGGGGCCATCAAGCTCGGGCCGGACAGTGCCGGCTATCGCGTCGGCACGTGCTGGCCCGACAGCGGCCTGACGACGGTGTCCGTCTCCGATTGCCATGTCGTGCTCGGCTACCTGAACCCGGACAACTTCCTCGGCGGCCAGATCAAGCTCGACGTGAATCGCGCCCGCGAGCACATTCGCGTGCAGATCGCCGAGCCGCTCGGACTCTCCGTGGAGGATGCGGCGGCCGGCGTGATCGAGCTGCTCGACCTGCAACTGCGCGAATACCTGCGCTCGAACGTCAGCGCGAAAGGGTACAACCCGACCGAATTCGTGTGCTTCTCGTATGGCGGCGCGGGGCCGGTTCATACCTATGGCTACACCGAGGGCCTCGGCTTCAAGGATGTCGTCGTGCCGGCGTGGGCGGCGGGCTTCTCGGCATTCGGCTGCGCGTGCGCGGATTTCGAGTATCGCTACGACAAGAGCGTCGATCTCGCGCTGCCGCAGCTCGCGTCCGACGCCGAGAAGGCGCAGGCCGCGCAGACGATCCAGAAAGCCTGGGCCGAACTGACCGCCAAGGTGATCGACGAGTTTCGCATCAACGGTTTCGGCGAGCGGGACGTGATATTGCGGCCGGGCTTCCGGATGCAGTACATGGGCCAGCTCAACGACCTCGAAATCGAATCGCCGATCGCGGGCGCGTCCGGTGCGGACGACTGGGACAAGATCGTGACGGCCTTCGAAGAGACCTACGGCCGCGTGTACGCGAGTTCCGCGCGCTCGCCGGAGCTGGGTTTCTCGGTCACGGGCGCGATCATGCGCGGCATGGTCGTCACGCAGAAGCCGGTATTGCCGGAAGACGCCATTGCCGGCCCCACGCCGCCGGCGGACGCGCGTATCGGCACGCGGCGTCTGTATCGGCACAAGCAGTGGCATGACGCGGTGATCTGGCGAATGGAGTCGCTCAAGCCGGGCAACGAGATCGCGGGGCCCGCGATCATCGAATCCGACGCGACGACGTTCGTCGTCCCGAAGGGCTTCGCCACCACGCTCGACAAGCACCGCCTCTTCCATCTCAGCGAAGTCAAGTAAGGAGACATGCGATGAACATGATGTCCAGCCAGGAAGTCGGCTTCGCCGATCTGCTGAAGAACGGCCAGACGCTCAAGCAGTTTCGCGACGGCATTCTCGAGCGCACCGCGCAAACCGGCCATTACAACGGGCTCGAACGGCTCGAGCTGCGCGAGCGCGATCCGATCCGCTACGAGAAGATCTTCTCGAAGCTGCGCGGCGGCCTCGTGCATGCGCGCGAAACGGCCAAGAAGATTGCCGCGAGCCCGATCGTCGAGCAGGAAGGGGAGCTGTGCTTCACGCTCTACAACGCGGCGGGCGATTGCGTGCTCACGTCGACCGGAATCATCATCCACGTCGGCACGATGGGCGCGGCGATCAAGTACATGATCGAAAACAACTGGGAAGCCAATCCGGGCATTCAGCCCGGCGACATGTTCACCAACAACGACTGCTCGATCGGCAACGTCCACCCGTGCGACATCGCAACGATCGTGCCGATTTTCGCGCACGGCAAGCTGGTCGGGTGGGTTGGCGGCGTCACGCACGTGATCGATACCGGCGCGGTGACGCCGGGATCGATGTCGACGGGCCAGGTGCAGCGTTTCGGCGACGGCTACATGATTACGTGCCGTAAGACAGGGGTGAACGACACGCCGCTGCGCGACTGGCTGCACGAGAGCCAGCGCTCGGTTCGCACGCCGAAGTACTGGATTCTCGACGAGCGCACGCGCATCGCCGGCTGCCACATGATCCGTGATCTGATCGAGGAAGTGATCGACGAGGAGGGCCTCGACGCCTACGAGAAATTCGGCTTCGAGGTGATCGAGGAAGGACGGCGCGGGTTGCAGACGCGCCTCAAGGCGATGACGCTGCCGGGCAAGTATCGCAAGGTCGCGTTCGTCGACGTGCCGTACGACCATCCGGACGTGCAGACGTCGTCGGCGTTTGCGAAGCTCGACTCGATCATGCATTCGCCGGTCGAGATGGAGATCCGCAAGGACGGCTCGTGGCGTCTCGATTTCGAAGGCGCGAGCCGCTGGGGCTGGCACTCGTACAACGCGCACCAGGTCGCGTTCACGAGCGGCATCTGGGTGATGATGACGCAGACGCTGGTGCCGACGCAGCGCATCAACGACGGCGCGTATTTCGGCACCGAATTCCACCTGCCCAAGGGCGCGTGGATGAACCCGGACGACCGCCGCACCGGACACGCTTACGCGTGGCACTTCCTGGTGTCGGGCTGGAGCGCGATGTGGCGCGCCCTGTCGCAGGCGTACTTCAGCCGCGGCTATCTCGAGGAAGTCAACGCGGGGAACGCCAACACGTCGAACTGGCTGCAGGGCGGCGGGATCAACCAGGACGGCGACATCCATGCGGTGAACAGCTTCGAGGCGTCGTCGTGCGGCACCGGCGCGTGCGCGATCAAGGACGGTCTGAATCACGCGGCCGCGATCTGGAACCCCGAAGGCGACATGGGCGACATCGAGATCTGGGAGATGGCCGAGCCGCTGCTGTACCTCGGCCGCAACGTGAAGTCGAATTCGGGCGGCTACGGCAAGTACCGCGGCGGTTGCGGATTCGAGACGCTGCGCATGGTCTGGAAGGCGCAGGACTGGACGATGTTCTTCATGGGCAACGGCTACATGAACAGCGACTGGGGCCTGATGGGCGGCTACCCGCCCGCCACCGGCTACCGCTTCGAAGCGCATCGCACGGGCATCGAGGAGCGCATCGCGCTCGGCGAGAGCCTGCCGCTCGGCGGCGATACGAATCCGGACCTGCCGGATTACGAAAACCACCTGAACGCCGGCGCGATCGTCAAGCGCGACCAGCAATGCATGACCACGGAGGACTGCTACAGCAACTACGATCTCTACCTGAACTATCTGCGCGGCGGCCCCGGCTTCGGCGATCCGCTCGACCGCGAGATCGACGCGATCGAACGCGATCTCAACAACGCGGTGCTGCTGCCCGAATACGCGCAGAAGGTCTATGGGGCGGTCGCGACGCGGGATGCCAACGGCATCTGGACGGTCGATCCGCAAGCGACCGCGCTGCGGCGCATCGAGATCCGCAACGCGCGGCTCGCGCGCTCGCAACCGACCCGCGAATGGATGAAGGGCGAGCGCGAGCGGATCCTGCTCAAGCATGCATCGACGCAGGTGCGGCACATGTTCGCGACGAGCTTCGGTCTGTCGACGAAATTCGAGCAGCAGTTCCGCGCGTTCTGGGAGTTGCCGGACACGTGGACGCTCACCGAGGACGAGCTCGACGTGCCGACCTACGGCTCGAAATTCCGCATGGACCTGTCGAAGATGCCCGACGTCAATACGGTGGTGCTGGTCGAGGAGTGAGCCGGACCCTGCGCACTATCACCCACATGGAGGACTGGAGATGTCTACCTACACCAAGGAACAGATCAGGAACATGGTCGACGGCAAGCTCGACTGGGACACCACGTTGCGCATGCTGTCGATGCCGAAGGACGGCGAGCGCTTCCGGATGTACGTCGATGCGCTGCAGCAGAAGCTCGGCTGGAAGGACCGCATCGTGTTGCCGCTCGGCCCGCACCTGTACATCGTGCAGCAATGGGCGACGAAGCACTGGGTCACGCAATGCGACTGCGGCCATGTGTTCTGCGATTACCGCGACAACTGGAAACTGCACGCGAACATCTTCGTGCGCGAATCCGAAGAGGCGATGGACGAGGTCTACCCACGCTTGATGGCGCCCGATACGCAATGGCAGGTCTATCGCGAATACTACTGCCCGACCTGCGGCGCGATGCACGACGTCGAGGCGCCTACGCCGTGGTACCCGGTCATTCACGACTTCGAACCCGACATCGATGCGTTCTACGCGGAATGGGTGAAGCTGCCGGTTCCGGAGCGCGTGCAATGATCTGACGTTTGACGCTGTCCGCGGGCTCGGCGTTCGCCGGCCTCGCCTCGGCTTCATGCGCGGAAAGCGTTCGATTTCCGGCCGTTCGATTTTCGAACGGCCGGTTTCTTTTCGGCCACCGGTTCTCGACGGCGTGCCGCGCCGCGCGACGACGCGCGGGCGACCGCTTGCTGGCGCGCGCATTGCTTGCAGTGATTGGTGTCCGGACGGACGTCGAGGCGCCGGGACGGAGTACGATAGTCGCTACGCTCGCCGCCGGCTGCGGTCGGGCGCCCCACAAAGTCGACAAAATGGCCGCTGAGACGGCCGTGCGGTTGGTGCCGTCACGACACCGCCAGGAGACAGACATGCAACAGAGAGGCACGCCGATGGACTGGTTTCCCAGTCCACGCCATGACGCGAGCATCATGGCCGCATGGGAGCATCTGGTGACAGGCAGCGAGTGGCGTTCGCCCGACGTACGCGGCGTGGTCGACGATTCGTGGCAGCGCTGTCTCGTCAGTCGCGTCGATCCCGGCGTCGACCGCGCGCCGCCGCCGCTCGATGAAGACGGGCTCGTGCAGTGGCGCACGTCGAACCGTCGCCTCGTCGATGCCAGTCTGCCGCTGATGCAGCACACCCGGGATTTTCTTTCGCAGACGGGTACGGTAATGCTGCTGGCCGATCCGAGCGGGATGATCCTCCAGCAGGAGGGCGACATGCGGATCGTCGAGCCTGCGCGCGAGGTCGGCCTCATTCCGGGCTGCGAGTGGACCGAGCTGAATTGCGGCACCAATGCGATCGGCACCGCGCTCGCGCTCAGGCAGCCGGTCCAGATCCATGGCGCGGAGCACTTCTGCGCGGGCATCAAGCGCTGGACCTGCTCGGCGACCGTCATCCAGGATCCGCGCGACGGGCACGTATTGGGCGTGATCGACATTTCGGGGCTCGCGCAGACCTACAACCCATACAGCCTTGCGCTCGCGGTATCGCTTGCGGGCCGCATCGAAAGCCGGCTCGCGAAGGAGGGCATGGCGCGCCGTCTGAGCCTGCTCGACCGCTGCGCGTCACGCTTCGGTGCGTCTTCCTCCGATGCGGTGATCGTCGTCGACGAACGCGGCCGACTCGTCAAGGCCAACGCGCAGGTCGTTCCGGTGTTGCGCCGGCTCGGATTCGATATCCGGTGCGACGCGGCGTTCGCGCTGCCCGAACTCGAGCACTACGCGGGCGACGGCCGCCTGTCGGCGAGTGCGCCGGCATGGCTGTCGCGCAGCCACATCGAAGCCGTGCGTGACGGTGCGGACGTGCTCGGCTACATGATCGTGACGCCGGGCATCACGAATCCCCGCGGCGCCGTTCCGATCGCGCGCGGACGGGAACGGCACGGCGGTGAGCCGCGAGGGTTCGAGCGTATCGTCGGCGACAGCGCCGCATTGCGGGCGGCCGTGAATCGTGCGCGCCAGCTCGCGCCGTCCAGGGTGCCGGTGCTGCTGCTTGGCGAAACCGGCGTCGGCAAGGAACTGTTCGCGCAGGGTATCCACCAGGCGAGCGATCGCGCCGACGGTCCGTTCGTTGCGCTCAACTGCGGCGGGTTGTCGAGAGACCTCCTGGCCAGCGAGTTGTTCGGCTACGCGGAAGGCGCATTTACCGGCGCACGCAAGTCCGGTGCGGCGGGCAAGATCGAAGCGGCCGATGGCGGCACGCTGTTTCTCGACGAGATCGGGGAAATGCCGCTCGATATCCAGCCGCACCTGCTGCGCGTGCTGGAGGAGAGCGAAATCTATCGCCTGGGCGAGAACACGCCGCGCAGGGTGAATTTCCGGCTGGTCGCGGCGACGCACCGGGATCTGAAGGACGCAGTCGCGAAAGGCCGGTTCCGGATGGATCTGTACTACCGGATCGCGGTCACGACCGTGTCGATTCCGAACTTGCGCGAGCGCGGCGAGGACCTGCCGGCGCTGATTGCGCATTGGCTCGGGCATCTGTGCGAGTCGTATGGCCTCTCCCCGAGGTCGTTCGACGACGATGCGTATGCACGCCTGTTGCGCTATCCGTGGCCCGGCAATGTGCGCGAGCTGCGGAACGCGATCGAGGGGGCGCTGCTGTTGTCGGACAGCCCGGTGATAAAGGCCGACAAGCTGCCTGCCGAGATCGGCGCGGGGGCGCCGATCGATGCATGCGCCGCGCGGGCCGTCGACGCGCTCGCGCCGGATGCGGGCGACTCGTTGAAGATGGCCGAGGCGGAATCGATCCGTCGCGCGCTTGCGCGTCATGCCGGCAATCTGACGAAGGCAGCGAGTCAACTCGGCATCGCGAAGAGCACGCTCTATGAAAAGATCCGCAAGTACCGCTTGCTCGAAGCAGTGAGCGACGTTCGTCGAGGTCACGCGAAGTAAGTCGCGGCAGGCCTGGCCCGGCGGCAGACGGGCAAGCCTGGTTCTTCCGCCGGTCATCTCGTCCTCCCGGGCCGCACGCGCCGTCATTTTGCAAAGAATGACGATGTCGCCGGTCCGGTCGCTCTATGCTCCTTATTTTGCGATAAGACGCCAAGGTCGGCAAAATGGCGCGTGCGCCAGCCTGTCGTCCGGGTGCCGCGTGCGTCGTGTAACGGCGGGGCGGCGCGGTACTGCATGGTGCCGCGCCACTGACCGGGCGGTGCCGCCGTGCGATGGCGCGCCGGACGCTGCACGTCGCAACGGGAATCAATCGTCTGCCGGGGGCTGTCCGGTCAGCACAACGACAAGGAAGGGAGGGGCCGGCAATGAGGCTGGACGACGAAAGAGAAAGCGTGAACGTCGAGGATCGACGCGGTGGCGGCGGGTTCGGCGGCGGGCGTGCGACGATCGGCATCGGCACGATCGTGGTCGCGCTGGCCGCATCGTATTTCTTCGGGATCGACCCGCGCGTCGTGCTCGAAGGCGCATCGGCGCTGCAGGGCCGCCAGCAGCAGGCGCAGCCCGCGCCCACGCAGCACCAGGGCGCGCCGGCGAACGATCCCGGCGCGGTATTTACGCGCAAGGTGCTCGGCAATATCGAGCGCACGTGGACGGGCGTCTTCAACACCCAGTTGCATGCGCAGTACGAGGCGCCGAAGCTCGTGATGTTCACGAACTCGACGCCGACCGCGTGCGGCACCGGCCAGACCGCGATGGGGCCGTTCTACTGTCCGGGCGATCGCAACGTGTACATCGATCTCGGCTTCTACGACGAACTGCGCAAGCGCTTCGGCGCGGGCGGCGATTTCGCGCAGGCCTACGTGATCGCGCATGAAGTCGGCCATCACGTGCAGAACCTGCTCGGCATTTCCGACAAGGTCGATGCCGCGCGCCGCCGTTCGAGCGAAGCGCGCTCGAACGCGCTGTCGGTGCGGATGGAACTGCAGGCCGACTGCTTCGCCGGCGTGTGGGCGAACAACGCGCAGCGCGCGAACCAGCGGCTGATGGAGCCCGGCGATTTCGAACAGGGGCTGAAGGCGGCTGCTGCGATCGGCGATGATCGTTTGCAGCAGCAAGGCCAGGGCTATGTCGTACCGGAGAGCTTCACGCACGGCACCAGCGAGCAGCGCGTGTACTGGCTGCGGCGCGGGATGGAGTCGGGTGAAGTAAGCGCCTGCGACACGTTCGCCGCGAACGCGCACTGACGCGGACCCTGCCTGACAGGATGCGGCGCACACGCTGCCGCGCCGCCGTTTCGCGGCTGCGCGTGCGGCCGCTCCGCAGGTTTCGCTGATCATTCCGATCGTGCCCGATCGGCGCGCGCGATGTCTCGCGCCACCCTCGACGTCCATTCTCGACTGCACGGCTTGCGGCGCATGCCTACGCGACGCGGATTCTGTCGTCGGGTCGCCGCCGGCGCGTGCGATGACTCGCGTCACCCTCGACAGCCATCATCGTCCGAACGGCTCGTGGCGCAAGACTTCCCGTCGCAGGCTCCGTTGTCGCGACATGGCCGGCAGCTTCGTCATCCGCCCCCTGCGGACGAATTGCCGATTTGTGCTCACCGGCCCATTTCGGCGCGGGTAGGCTGGCCCGACCTTCGACGCGTTCGGCCGCCGGCCGCTCCCATCATGCCGACCTCATCCGCTTCCGCCGACCACGAAGCCGCCGACTGGCAGCGCGCGCTGCGCGCGTGCGTCGATGCGTTCGACGCATTTGCGAGCCCGTCCGCGACCGTGTTCTACCGGCTCGACCTCAGCGGCGAGCCGGCCGATTTCGAGCTGTTCGGGATGCCGGAGGCGATGCATCGCACCTACATCGCGCGCTACCGGATGCTCGACCCGCTGCACCCGTCGCGCTGCGCGGCAGGTGAACGTGCGGTCGTGACGCTCGCGTCCCAATTGCCTGACGAAAGACGCGATGCGTCCGCGTACTGGACCCGTTTCCTGCGACGGCACGAGGTGGCCGACGTCGTCGAGATCTGGCTGCGCGACGACGCGGGCCGCACGGTCGGCGCGTTTTCGCTGCTGCGCTTCGGGACGGGCGACGCGGACGGCAACCGCACGGCGGGCCGGTTCGCATCAGGCGAGATCGACGCGCTGGCACGGCTGCAGCCGGTCGCCGAAGCCGCGCTGGCCCCGCTGCTGCGCGCGCGGCGCGGGATTCACCGGATCGGCTGCGAGGAGCGGTTGACCTACCGCGAGGAGCAGATCGCACGACTCGTACGCGACGGCCGCTCGAACAAGGAAATCGCACGCGATCTCGCGCTCGGCCAGCCGACCATCAAGACACATCTGATGCGCATGTACCGGAAGCTCGGCGTGTCGAACCGCACCGAGCTGGTCGGCGCGTTGTTCCTGTAGCTTTTCCGCATCCGCATCCGCATCCGCATCCGCATCCGCATCCGCACCGGCACCCGCACCCGCGTCCGCATCCACGTCCACGTCCACGTCCACGTCGCACCGATCGCACCGCATCGCACCACGCCACACCGCGCCATCGATCCGACGATAACGCGACGCTCGCACCCCGCCATTCCACGTTCCCGAGTCACCCGCGTTCCGGTCCCGCACGCGCTTGCCAATTTGCGCTCACCGGGCGCGATCCCCCGTCGATACAGTGGTTCGACACCCGCATGCCGAAGCGCACGCGGCCCAGTCATGACAATCATCGAGACGCCCATGAGCACCACGAACTTCGTCGCGGTCAGCGACACCGTGCGCACCTTCGTCGCACGCGACTTCGGCCTTTTCATCGACGGCGCCATGCAGCGCGCGCACTCGCCCACGCGGCTCGACGTGTACGACCCGGCGACGGGCGAGCGGCTCGCGACGGTCGCGGATGCCGACGCGCACGACGTCGACCGCGCGGTCGCGAGTGCGAAGCGGGCATTCGACACCCGCGTGTGGAGCGGGCTGCGCCCGGCGGACCGCGAGCGCATCCTGCTGAAGCTCGCCGACCTGATCGAGGCCGACGCCGAAACGCTCGCGCAGCTCGAAACGCTGAACCAGGGCAAGTCGATCCATGTGTCGCGCGCGATCGAGGTCGGCGCGAGCGTCGAATACGTGCGCTACATGGCCGGCTGGGCGACCAAGATCACCGGCCAGACGCTCGACGTGTCGATCCCGTTCCCGCCCGGCGCCCGCTATACGGCCTATACGCGCAAGGAGCCGGTCGGCGTGGTCGCGGCGATCGTGCCGTGGAATTTCCCGCTGATGATCGCGGTGTGGAAGCTGATACCGGCGCTCGCGGCCGGCTGCACGATCGTGCTGAAGCCGTCGCCGGAAACGCCGCTCACCGCGCTGCGCCTCGCCGAACTCGCCCTCGACGCCGGCGTGCCGCCCGGCGTGTTCAACGTCGTCACCGGCGGCCGCACGTGCGGCGCCGCGCTGTCGAGCCATCCGTCGATCGCGAAGATCTCGTTCACGGGTTCGACTGCGACCGGCAAGCTGGTCGGCGCGGCTGCCGTGCAGAACATGACGCGCTTCTCGCTCGAACTCGGCGGCAAGAACCCGATCGTGATGCTCGACGACGTCGACGTCGCGCAGGCGCTCGACGGCGTCGCCGCCGGCGCGTTCTTCAACCAGGGGCAGGTGTGCGCGGCCGCGTCGCGCATTTACGTCCATCGCAGCAAATTCGCGCAGCTCGCGGACGGCCTCGCGGGCGTCGCGCAGTCGATGAAGCTCGGCGCGGGGCTCGATACCACCGCGCAGATCAACCCGCTGGTGTCCGCGCTCCATCGCGACAAGGTCGTCCAGCACATCGAAGGCGCGCGCCGCGCGGGCCTCACGTTCCTCGCGGGTGGCACGCCCGCCGACGACCTGCCCGGCTACTACGTGAAGCCGGCCGTGATCGCCGATCCGCATCCGGACAGCGCGATCGTGCGCGACGAAGTGTTCGGCCCGGTGATCGTCGTCGTGCCGTTCGACGATGCGGCCGACGCGGTGCGTCTCGCGAACGCGTCGCCGTACGGCCTCGCCGCGAGCATCTGGAGCAACGACCTGAAGCGCGTGATGAACCTCGTGCCGCAGATCGAGGCCGGCACCGTGTGGGTGAACTGTCACATTCCGCTCGACCCGTCGATGCCGTTCGGCGGCTACAAGCAATCGGGCATCGGCCGCGAGTTCGGCCAGTACGCGATCGAAGGCTTCACCGAAACCAAATCCGTCTGCATCGCGCACTGACGCGCGGCGCCTGCTCCGAACACCACGAACCCCGCGAACAACCCGAAAACCTCGAACCCCGACCCCGGACGGTCGAGGTTCAAACGATCCGAAAGTGGAGATTGCAATGAGCTACAACGAAGCGAAATTCTGGCACCCGATGCTGCACCCGAACGAAATGAAACAGCGCAAGCCGATCCGCATCGTGCGCGGCGACGGCTGCTACGTGTTCGACGAAACCGGCAAGCAGCTGGTCGACGGCGTCGCGGGCCTGTGGAACGTGAACGTCGGGCACAACCGCCAGGAAGTGAAGGATGCGATCGTGCGCCAGCTCGACGAACTCGAATACTTCCAGCTGTTCGACGGCATCTCGCATCCGCGCGCGGAAGAGTTGTCGAAGAAGCTGATCGACATGATGGAGCCGGAAGGGATGCGCCGCGTGCTGTACAGCTCGGGCGGCTCGGACTCGATCGAGACCGCGCTGAAGATCGCGCGCCAGTACTGGAAGGTGCGCGGCCAGGCCGACCGCACCAAGTTCATCTCGCTGAAGCAGGGCTATCACGGCACGCACTTCGGCGGCGCGTCGGTGAACGGCAACACGGTGTTCCGCCGCAATTACGAGCCGAACCTGCCCGGCTGTTTCCACGTCGAGACGCCGTGGCTGTACCGCAACCCGTTCACGCAGGACCCGGAGGAACTCGGGCGGATCTGCGCGGAAATGCTGGAGCGCGAGATCCAGTTCCAGAGCCCCGACACGGTCGCCGCGTTCATTGCCGAGCCGGTGCAGGGCGCGGGCGGCGTGATCGTGCCGCCGGCCAACTACTGGCCGCTCGTGCGCGAGGTGTGCGACCGCTACGGCGTGCTGCTGATCGCCGACGAAGTCGTGACCGGCTTCGGCCGCAGCGGCAGCCTGTTCGGCAGCCGCGGCTGGGGCGTGCGCCCGGACATCATGTGCCTCGCGAAAGGGATCTCGTCCGGCTACGTGCCGCTCGGCGCGACGGCCGTGAACGCGCGGATCGAGGACGCGTTCGCCGCGAACGCGGACTTCGGCGGCGCGATCATGCACGGCTACACGTACGCAGGGCACCCGGTCGCCTGCGCGGCCGCCATCGCGAGCCTCGACATCGTCGTGAAGGAAGACCTGCCGGCGAACGCGGCGAAGCAGGGCGCGTATCTGCTGGAAGCGCTGCAGTCGTTCCCGGAACGCTTCGCGGCGGTCGGCGAGGTGCGCGGCAAGGGGCTGATGCTCGCGCTCGATCTCGTCGCGAACAAGCAGACCCGCGAGCCGATCGACCCGCTGTCCGGCTATGCGAACGCGGTCGCGGAAGTGGCGCGCGAGCACGGCGTGCTGGTGCGGCCGGTCGGCACGAAGATCATCCTGTCGCCGCCGCTCGTGATCCAGCGCGAGCAGCTCGACCGGATCGTCGACGCGCTCGCGGCAGGCTTCGAGGCCGTGCCGTTCGCATGAGGCCGTGACGGCATGAGCGCATGACGCCGAACCGGCGGTGGAGGGCGGGATAACCCGTTCGCCACCGCCGGTTTGCCGATTTGCGCTATGACCGGATTATTTTGCCTGCGTATTTTTTCGACATCGGATCAGGTTTGGATCGACAGGGGCCCGGGTGCCGGCGCTTGAGCGCCGCCCCGGGCCGACCGCGAAGCATGGCTCGGAGCGGGCGCCGCAGCGCCGGTTCCGGCCCGAAAAGGGAAGGAGACGAAGATGTCGGGATGGTCTGGAATGACCGGCGCAGCGGGCGACACGCCCGCCGGTGCGTCGGCTGAAGCGGGCGGCGGCACGGTGCTGAAGGCCGGGGCGGTCGGGTTTCCGACCGCGCTGGCGAGCGCCGTCGGCCTCATCATGGCGAGCCCGGTGATTCTCACCGCGACCTCGGGCTTCGGGATGGGCGGCTGGGCGTTCGCGGTCGCGATGCTCATCGCGTTCGTGATGATGCAGGCGCAGGCCACGACGTTCTCCGAAGCCGCCGCGATGCTGCCGACGGCCGGCTCGGTTTACGATTACCTGTCATGCGGGCTCGGTCGCTTCTGGGCGATCACCGGCACGATTTCCGCGTATTTCCTCGTGCACGTGTTCGCCGGCACGGCGGAGACGATCCTGAGCGGCATCATGGCGCTCGTGAACTTCGAATCGCTGAACGCCGCGCTCGAGAAGCACAACAGCTCGTGGCTCGTCGGCGTCGGCCTCGTGGTCACGTTCGCGATCACCAACATCATCGGCATCAAGGTGTTCAGCAAGCTCGAGATCGTGCTGACGGCCGGCATGTGGCTGTCGCTGATGATCTTCGGCATCCTCGGCCTCGCGGCCGCGCCGGCCGTGCATCTCGACGGCTGGTTCGGCGGCTCGGAAGTCGGCACGTCGGTGCCGGCCGTGCTGTCGCTGGTCGGGATGGCGATGTTCATGTTCGTCGGCTGCGAGTTCGTTACGCCGCTCGCGCCGGAAATGAAGGCGCCGGGCCGCACGATTCCGCGCGCGATGGCGCTCGGCCTCGTTGGCGTCGCGATCTGCATGTTCCTGTACGGCGCGGCGATCCGGCGCCAGGTCGCGAACGTGCCGGTGAGCCCGGACGGCCTCACGCACCTGCTCGACACGCCGGGCGCGATTCCCGCGTTCGCGCTGCAGGTGCTCGGGCCCTTCGGCCGCATCTGGTTCGGCATCGCGTTCCTGTGCGCGGGCGCCGCGACGATCAACACGCTGATGGCCGGGCTGCCGCGCATCCTGTACGGGATGGCGATCGACGGCGCGCTGCCGCGCTGTTTCGCGTATCTGCATCCGCGCTTCAAGACGCCGGTGGTCGGCATCGTCGCGTCGGCGATCGTGCCGATCTTCCATGCGTGGCTGATCAACGGCAACCTCGACAGCATCCTGCACCTCGTGCTCGCCGCGACCTGCGCATGGGGCACGGCGTACCTGCTCGTCACCGCGTCGGTCGTGATGCTGCGCATCCGCCGCCCGGACCTGCCGCGCCCGTACCGTTCGCCGCTGTTTCCGCTGCCGCAGATCGTGTCGAGCGTCGGCATCGTGCTCGCGATCTGGTACATCACGCCGCCCGGCATGAATGCGCGCGACATCTACGTGCCGTTCGGCGCGATGCTCGGGCTCACCGCGCTGTACGCGCTGTTCTGGACGCTCGTCGTGCAGCGCCGGCATCCGTTCAGGCCGGTGCCGGTCGAGGAAGTGCTGCGCAACGAGCACGTCGCCTCGTGAGGGCCGCGCTCGCCCGCTGGCGCGCGGCGCCCGACGCACCGCCGCCCGGCCACCGGCCCGGCGCGATCGCCGCGCGCGTGCTGGCCGACCTCGGTGCGGTGCGCGACGCGAACGGCGGCGCGGCCGAAATCCTGGCCCGGCTTCCGAACGGCGTGCGCGTGAGCGTCGAAGAACGCGTCGACCGCCAGTTCCTGATGCATACGGTCAGCGTGCAGGTGTCGATCAGCGCGGACGGCCCGGCCGCGCAGGGCCTTGCACGCGTGCTGCAGACCGGCTGGCTGCGGCGCGCCGGCATCGCGGCCGCGCCCGAGCCGGGAAGCGACCCCGGATTCGCGCGGACGGTGGCCGCACTCGCCGCGCAGCCGTCGCTCGCCGACGCGCTGCGCCCGCTGCACCTGACCGACTGCACGATCGCCGCGCGCGACGGCCGCTGGACGCTCGCCGTCGTGCCGTTCGGCGGCAGCGAGGTCGTGAACCGGATGCCGTCGTTTCGCCGCTACGTGCGCGTGACCAGCGAGCAGGCCGCCGCGCTGTCGGCGGCCTGTCTTGCATTCGAAACTGCACTACGCGGAATTTTGCGGGGGTAAGCTGTGGCGCTGCGTGCCGTGCGGCCGCAGCGTGGAATCAGGGTTTTACCGGAGATGCCGATGCTGTTCCAGTCACGCTCACACGAAGACGTGCATGACCACGGGCTCGCGATCGCGGGTTGGCATCAGGTCTACCGCCAGATGACGCCGGGCCGCTTCAGGGGCACCGTCACGCAGGTGCTGTACGACGACTTCCATTTCTTCCGCGAGACGACCAACCGGCGTGTCGCGCAAACCGGCCTCGCACCGGCCGGGCGCACGTCGCTCGCGGTGCCGCTGTCGGTGCCGCTCGCCGGCACGTTCCAGAGCCAGCCGGTCGACGGCTATGCGCTGCTCGCGCTGCGCGCCGGCGAGGATTTCGAATTCCATACGCCGGAAGGGATGGGACTGGTCGGGATCAGCGCGGCGTCGGACATGGTCGACGAGCTCTGCGAGGCCGAATTCGGTGCGGCCGGCGCGCGCAAGCTGCGGCACGTCACGCGGCTGTCGGACGCACAAGGCGTCGCGCTCGGCGCGCGGCTGTCGTCGCTGATCGATGACGCGCAGCGCAACCCCGGCTGCCTCGAATACGCGGCCACCCGCAAGATGTTCCGCGACACGATGCTCGGCATGTTCCTCGATGCGCTCGAGCAGGGCATCGGCGTCGAGCGCCGCGACATCACGCACGCCACCTACAGCGATATCGTCAGCCGTTGCGAGAAACACCTGCGCGACCGGCCCGAGGAACCCGTCACCGTGCTCGAGCTGTGCCGCGCGCTGCGCTGCAGCCGCCGCACGCTGCAGACGAGCTTCCAGCGCGTCGCCGACGTCACGCCCGTCGGCTATCTGCGCACGATCCGGCTGAACGCGGTGCGGCGCCTGCTGCGCACGACGTCCGCGCATCAGCTCGGCGTCGGCGAGGCCGCAGCAAGCTGGGGCTTCACGCATCTCGGCTATTTCGCGCGCGAGTATCGCGACCTGTTCGGCGAGCTGCCGTCGCAAACCTTGCGCCCCGAATGACGTCTTCGCATCGCGACGGTGCCGCCGGGCGCCGCCGCGTGTCGCCCGTTCCGTTCGTTTCACCATTTGCTGATTTGGGATAGGGGTCCCGAATTTTCGCTGGATAGAGTCCTGTCACCGAAATCGACAACACCATCGGTTCGCACTGCGAATCGATGACAACAGAGGGACGGGACATGAAGATCGGACGAAGACTGGCCGCGGCCGCGGCCACGCTGGGTTGCATGCACGCGCACGCGCAGACCTCCGGCAGCGTGACGCTGTACGGCACCGTGGACACCGGCGTCATCTATTCGACGAACCAGCAGTTCACGCGCGCCGACGGCAGCACGGGCGGCGGCCATGCATGGCAGATGGGCGGCGGCAACCTCGTGCCGTCCCGCTTCGGATTCCAGGGTGCCGAGCCGCTCGGCGGCGGGCTCGACGCGGTGTTTTCGCTCGAACAGCAGTTCCTGTCCGCGAGCGGGCAGGCGCTGCAGGGCGGCACCGCGTTCAGCCGGCAGGCGTGGGTCGGGCTGCGCCAGGATGCGATCGGCACGCTCGGCCTCGGCCGGCAATACGACTCGTACACGGACATGCTCGGCGCCTATGTATCGAGCAACAACTGGGCGACGCCGTACGGCTCGCACCTCGGCGACGTCGACAACCTGAACGCCGCGTTCAACTTCAACAACGCGGTGAAGTTCACCAGCGCGGATTTCAACGGCCTGACGTTCGGCGGCACGTTCAGCTTCGGCGGCCAGGCCGGCGACTTTTCCGCGAAGCGCGGCTATGCGGTCGCCGCAACCTACACGCGTGCGCCGGTCGCGTTCTCGGTCGGCTATCTCGACCTGCACCAGCCGCTCGACGCGGCGCTCGGCGGCGCGAGCGGCTATATCGGCGACTTCGCGTGCAGCAATCCGGGCGCGATGTACTGCCTGCTGCAGGACGCCGGCTCGATGCGCGCGTTCGGCGCGGGCGGCTCGGTGACGCTCGGCGCGGCGACGCTCGCGCTGACCTACACGCACACGCGCCTCGGCGACAGCCGCTATTTCTCGACCGGCGCGCAGCCGCGCACGCAGGCGTTCACGTTCGACATCGGAGAATTGAACGCCACGTACATGTTCACGCCCGCGCTGCAAGGCGGCGTCGCGTACATCTTCAACGCCGCGCACACGGACGGCCGCGGCACGACGCGCTTTCACCAGGTCAACGTCGGCACGAACTACAGCCTGTCGAAGCGCACCGCGCTGTATGCGGTCGCGATCGGCCAGATCGCGAGCGGCACGGGGCTCGGCACCGACGCGAACGGCAATGCGGTGAACTACGCGCAGATTCCGGTGCTCGCGAACAGCAATTCGAGCCGGCAACTCGCGGTGATGGCCGGGATTCGCGTGAACTTCTGACGGCACGCACACGGTGGCACGGGCGGTGGGCGGGGCGGGCGGCCGCACCGTCGGCCGCTTTCGCCGCGTGCCACAAATTCTTAACGATCGACGTGAACAATGGCGTTCGCTTCAGGCCGCCCGAAGCGTCGCCCGCGTTGCACACGTGTGCAACGCCCGGCGGCTCGCCACCACGCCGATCGAGAGAGACCACATGACCCTGCTGAGCCGCCTGCGCGCGCTGTCCGCCGCCGTTGCGCTGTCCCTTGCCGCCTCGCACGCCTTCGCGGCGGACCTCGTCATCGCGGGCCGCGACGACATCTACGGCAAGGGGCTGGCCGACGCCGTCGCCGGCTTCACCAAGCTGCATCCGGGCACCGACATCGAGTTGCTCAAGCTGCCGAACGCGAACCTGTACCAGAAGCTGAAGCTGTCGATGCGCGAAGGCACCGGCACGTACGACCTCGTGATGATGGACGATACGTGGGCACCCGAATTCATCGGCAACGGCTGGCTGAAGCCGCTGCCGTCAGCGCTCGCCGACGCCGATCTCGTGCCGTCCGCGGTCGCGCTCGGCCGCAACGCGGCGGGCGCGCTGTACGCGCTGCCGATCGTCGGCAACGTCGAGATGTTCGCGTACCGGAAGGATCTGCTCGCGAAGTACCAGCTGCAGCCGCCGCGCAACTGGGACGACGTGCTGAAGATCGCGCAGACCATCGGCGGCGCGGACAAGAGCGTGTCGGGCGTCGTGTTCCGCGGCACCAAGGGCAACCCGGTCGTGACGGGCTTCCTGCCGATCCTGTGGGCCTACGGCGGCGACGTGTTCGACCGTGCCGGCAACGTGACGATCGATTCGCGTGAGTCGCAGGCCGCGCTGAAGACTTTCCTTGCGCTGAAGACCGCCGCGCCGAAGGACGTCGACGTGTACGGCGCCGCCGAGGTGCGCGACGCACTGCAGCGCGGCACGGCCGCGCAGTCGATCGAGGTGTGGCCGGCGTGGATCCCGGCGCTCGACGATCCGAAGCAGTCGCGCGTGGTCGGGCAGATCGCGCTGCAGCCGCCGCCCGGGCAGACGGCCGGCCCGGCGCCGATGCTCGGCATCTGGCAGATGGGCATTCCGAAGGATGCGCCGCACGCGAAGCTCGCGCAGGATTTTCTGGCCTACCTGAGCTCGCGCGACACGCAAACGCGTCTCGCCGGGATCGGCATTCCGCCGACGCGCCGCAGCGTGTTCGCCGATCCGGCGCTGGTGCGCCAGTACCGCTGGTACCCCGATCAGCTGAAGGCGCTCGAGGCCGGCCGTGCGCGGCCGCGCGTGAAGGACTGGCAGCAGGTCGAGAGCATTCTCGGCGACCAGCTGCAGCTCGCGCTGACCGGGCAGGCCACTCCCGACGCCGCGCTGCGCCAGGCGCAGCAGAAGATCGCGCAGGCGATGGCCGCGGCCGGCAAGTGACGGCACGCCGCCACGCATCGTCCGGAATCCGCGCATGAAAGCCCTCGGCCGCAGCCTGCCGTTCGTCGCGCTGCTCGGGCCCGCGCTGCTGGTGCTGGCCGCGCTCGCGCTGTACCCCGTCGCGCAGGTGCTGATCGACTCGTTCTGCCAGGTCGACTACACGGCGGGCCGTCGCGCATTCGCGGGGCTCGCGAACTATCGCGCGGTGCTCGGCGACGACGCGTTCGCGGCCGGTTTCGGCAATACGCTGCGCTTCACGATCGCGGCGTCGCTCGTCGAGGTCGGGCTCGGCTTCGGTCTCGCGCTGCTGTTCGTGCGCGCGTTTCCGGGGCGGCGCATTGCGCTGCCGCTCGCGATCCTGCCGATGATGCTGTCGACGCTCGTGTGCTCGGCGATCTGGCGCAACTGGCTCAACTTCGACGGCTTCCTGAACGCGCTGCTCGCCGCGTTCGGCGTCGAAGGCGTGCGCTGGCTGTCCGATCCGCATCTTGCGTTGTGGTCGCTCGCGCTCGTCGACGTGTGGCAGTGGACGCCGATGGCGTTCCTGATCGTACTGGCCGGGCTGCAATCGATCCCGCAGGAACTGTACGAAGCCGCGCGCACCGATGGCGCGAGCGAATGGCAGTGCCTGCGCGACATCACGCTGCCGCTCGCGGCGCCGCAGATCGGCCTCGCGCTGCTGCTGCGATCGATCGACACGTTCAAGCTGTTCGACAAGGTCTACGCGCTGACGGGCGGCGGCCCCGGCAACGCGACGCAGACGCTGTCGACCTACATCTACGACACGGGCTTCCGCTTCTTCAACGTCGGGCCGGCGAGCGCCGCGTCGGTGCTGATGCTCGCGGCGTCCGCGCTGCTCGTTTCGGGGTACGTATGGCAGACGGTTCGCAAGCGGCGCGCATGACGGCGCGATCCGCGTACCTCGCGCACGCGCGAAAGGGTGCCGCGTTCGCGCATGCCGCGCCGTTGGCGCTGCGCATCATTGCGCTCGCGCTGTTGCTGCTGCCGTGCCTGTGGATGGCCGGCGCGGCGTTCATGCCGACGCTCGAACGCCTCGATCATCCGCTACGGATCTGGCCGGCTGCACCGACGTTCGAGCATTTCGCGTCGGTGTGGTCGAACGGTATCGGCGCGCCGCTCGCCAATTCGCTGCTGGTCGGGTTCGGCACGACGCTGCTCGCGCTGACGCTCGCGTTTCCGGCCGCATACGCGCTCGTGCGGCTGCGGTTTCCGGCGCGGCTGGATGTGCTGTTCCTGATGCTCGTGCTGGCCTTGAAGCTGATGCCGCCGATCACGATCGCGGTGCCGCTGTTCGCGCTCGCGAAGCGGTTGCATCTGCTCGATTCGACGCTCGGGCTGATGCTTGCTTACCAGATCTACGCGCTGCCGATGGCGATCTGGATGCTGCTCGCGTTCGTGCGCGACGTGCCCGTCGAATACGAGGAGGCCGCGTGCATCGACGGCGCGGGGCTCGCGCGGCGGCTCGTGCAGATCGTGTTGCCGCTGTGCGCGCCGGGGCTGATCGCGACCGCGATCTTCGTGTTCATCGCCGCATGGAACGAGTTCCTGATCGCGCTGCTGTTCGTGTCGACGCCGAGCCGCTTTACGCTGCCGCTCGCGATTGCCGGTTACGTGACGGAGAACGGCATCGACTGGGGCGACCTGATGAGCGCGGGGCTGCTGGCGTCGCTGCCGACCCTTGCGGTGGCCGGCTACGTGCAGCGCTACCTGCTGCGCGGCTTCGCCGGCGGACTGAAGTGACACGACGCGTTACGCGCAGCTATGCCGCGCCACGTGCGTAACCGGCACGACCCGCGTGCGCGACGCGCCGTCGAACGTCTGGATCCGGTCGGCGAGCAGGTCGACGGCCGCGTGCGCGAGGCCTTGCGTGTCCTGGCGCAGCGTCGAGAGCCGGTAGGCGTCGTATGCGGCGGCGGGGATGTCGTCGAAGCCGATCACGCGCAGGTCGTCGGGCACGCGCAAGCCGAAGGCGTCGCGCGCGGCGTCGATCATGCCGAGCGCGAGCAGGTCGGACGAGCAGAACACACCGTCCGGCCGCTCGCCCGTCGCGAACAGTTGCCGCGCGGCGTCGAGGCCGCATGCGTGCGTGTCGGAGTCCGTATCGATCACGCGGACGAGCGCCGCATCGTACGCGTCGCCGTGTTGCAGCGCCTGCGCGAACGCCTCCGCGCGCGCGCGTGCGCTGTAGCTCGCGGTACGCGGCCCGACGAACGCGAGCCGGCGCGCGCCGGCCCGCACGAGCCGTTGCGCCGCATGGACGGCGCCCGTCGCGTTGTCGCTGACGACGACGTCCGCGCCCGGCAGGTTCGCTTCGCGGTTGATCATCACGACGGGAATCCGGTGGTCGAGATACTGCTGCGCGACCGACAGCGGCGGCGAAGCGGACGTCATCACCAGGCCCGCGATCCGGTAGCTGAGCAGCCGCTCCAGCGATTGCCGGACCTGATGCGGATCGTCCGCATTGGTCACGAGCGGCGTGAACGCGCGCTGCCCGAGCGCGGCCATCAGGTCCGACAGCAGCCGTGCGCGGAACGGATTCTCGAAACCGGCCGTCACGACGCCGATCATGCTGCTGCGCTGCGTGATCATGTCGCGCGCGATCAGGTTGACCTGGTAGCCGAGCGCACGCGCGGCCGCCATCACGCGTTCGCGCGTCTCGGGCGCGATGCTCGCCGTCGGCGAGAACGCGCGCGACACCGCGGAGCGCGACACGCCGGCCCGCACGGCGACATCCGACGCGGTCACCCACGTCTTTCTTTCCTTGTCAGTCATCGATTCATGATCCCTTCGCGACACGAAGCCTCCACGCCGCTGGCCGACTGGATGTCGGCGCTCGACGACGCGCGGCCGCTGCATACGCTGACCCTACCGGGCAGCCATGACACCTGTGCGTATACGGTCGACGATCCGCTCGTACGCACGCAGCGCGCGCCGCTCGATGCGCAGCTCGCGCATGGCGTGCGGCTGCTCGACATTCGCTGCCGGCACCGGGGCGATACGTTCGACATCCATCACGGCGGCATCGCGCTCGGCCTGTCGTTCGACGACGTGCTCGCGGACTGCACGCGCTTTCTCGATGCGCATCCGCGCGAATGCATCGTGATGTCGGTGAAGGACGAATGGCCCGCGCATGCGTGCACGCGCAGTTTCGACGCGACGTTCGATGCGCATTGCGCGCGGCATCCGCGGCTGCGCTGGCATGCGGGCCGCGCGCTGCCGGCGCTCGGCGATGTGCGCGGCGCGATGGTGCTGTTGCGGCGGTTCCGCAGCAGCCGGCCGCTGGGCATCGACCTGACCGCGTGGCCCGACAATGCGACGTTTACGATCGATCATCCGGATGCGGCGTTCGTGATCCAGGATGAATACCGTGTGCCTGTCGCCGGGTCGATCCACTACAAGTGGCGTGTGATCGATGCGCTGCTGAGCCGCATGCCGTCGCCGGAGAGCGGGCGCTGGGCGATCAATTTCTGCAGCGGCACGGGGATGGGCGCGAATCCGTCGGTGGTCGCGCGCGGCGACGGCAGGGTAGTCGGGATTCAGGCGCGGCTCGCGGCGCGGTTGCGTGAAACGCGCGGTCCGTGTGGCGCGATGCTGCTCGATTTCTGCGACGACGATGACTGGGCGCTGGTGCGGGCGTTGGTCGAGTGTAATGAGGATGGGCCCGTGGTGGGTGGCAGGCGCAGGCTAATGGGTTGTTAGCGCATTCGCATTGAAGACCGCGAACTCGCCGACAGTCAGGACCCAACCTTCCCAACCATAGATCGGAATGCGATGACGCTCGCAATAGTCAATGCATTCGAGCGCGGCGTCGAGCGGAAGCACGATCTCGCGACGAGAAATCGACAGTGCGGCAAGTGCCGCGGGAATTTTCTCGAGTTGCGGCATTGCAGGTCTACGGAGAACGGGATGGTGTGCGATCGACGGACTACCGCGTCGCGATCGCCACCGCCGCACCCGCCATCGCGGTCGCGCTCGTGCGGTTCGCGACCCGCTTCGCGCGTGCCGACGTCAGAAATGCGCGCGCACGCACCGCGAGCAGCGACCAGAAGCAGTCGGCGAGGATCAGGATCGCCAGCATCGTGCCGACCAGCTCGGCCCACGCGAGCACACCGACATGCGTCAGATCGACGATCGTCGGCAGCAGCGCGAGATAGAACAGCATGATCTTCGGGTTGCCGAGCGTGACCAGCGTGCCCGCGACGAACATGCGCCACGGCGACTGCCCGCGCGGCAGGTCGCCGGCCTGCGTGTCGGTCGGCGCGGTCCACATCTTCCACGCGAGGAACAGCAGGTACGCGACGCCGAGCAGCTTCAGCACGAGCAGGCCCGTCTCGAACGTGCGTGCGAACGCCGACAGCCCGGCCACCGCCAGCGTGAGCCACAGCGCCTCGCCGATCCACATCGCGGCGAGGAACGGCAGCACGTCTCGCACGCCGTTCGTCAGCACGCGCGCGACGAGCGCGGCGACGCTCGGGCCGGGCGTGCCGGCGGTGACGAGCAGGGCGATGGCGAACACGGCGAGCGCGGACAGCGTCATGGCGAACCTCGTGGGCAAGGCGTTCGAAAGGTATGAAGTTTCGATTATAGTGACGGCCGTTCCTGCCTGCCTACCTCGTCGTGATGACAGTATCGATCCGGATTCGTCCCGCCACGCGGGAAGACGCGGCCGCGATGGCCGCCGTGGAAGTGGCCGCCGCCCAGCGCTTTCGCGACATCGGCATGTCCGACATCGCCGAAGGCGAGCCGACCGATGCGGCCGACGTGCTCGCACGCATCGACGACGGCCGCGCGTATGTGGCGACGGACGAAGCGGGGGGCTGCGTGGGTTTCGCGTTCTACCGGCTGCTCGATGCGCAGCGGCTTTATCTGGAGGAACTGGACGTCGCGCCGTCGCATGCGGGGCAGCGGATCGGCGCGCGCCTGATTGAACGGATCATGACACGCGCCGCGCAAGACGGCATCGCGCAGGTCGTGCTGTCGACGTTTCGCGACGCGCCGTGGAATGCGCCGTACTACGCGCGCCTGGGCTTCGACATCATCGACGACGCATCGCTCGACGACACGCTGCATGCGGTCCGCGCGCATCACGTCGCGCGTGGGCTCGACGAGACGCAGCGCGTGTTCATGCGCGCGGACGTGTGCGCATGAACGTGCCGCCGGCCGTCATGCCGCGTCGCTGAGCGCCGGGTAGTCGGTGTAACCCGTTTCGCCTTCGGCGTAGAACGTCTCCGGCACCGGCTTGTTCAGCGGTGCGCCGAGTTCGAGTCGACGCGGCAGGTCCGGATTCGCGATGAACAGCTTGCCCCACGCGATCGCGTCGGCGTGGCCGCTCGCGAGCGTGTCCTGCGCCGATTCGAGCGTGAACTGCTCGTTCGCGATCAGCGGGCCGCCGAACGCCTCCTTCAGACGCGGGCTCAGCTGGTCGCCCGAATACGATTCACGCGTGAAGATGAACGCGATCTTGCGGCGGCCGAGTTCGCGTGCGACGTAGCCGAACGTCGCGGCCGGATCGGAATCGCCCATCGTGTGCGCGTCGCCGCGCGGTGCGAGGTGCACGCCGACACGGCCCGCGCCCCACACGTCGATCGCCGCGTCGACCACTTCGAGCAGCAGGCGCGCGCGGTTCTCGATCGGGCCGCCGTACGCGTCGGTGCGCAGGTTGGTGCTGTCCTGCAGGAACTGATCGAGCAGGTAGCCGTTCGCGCCGTGGATCTCGACGCCGTCGAAGCCCGCCTTCTTCGCGTTTTCCGCGCCCCTGCGGTACGCGGCGACGATACCCGGAATTTCATCGATGTCGAGCGCGCGCGGCGTCACGTACGGACGCGGCGGCCGCACGAGGCTCACGTGACCGCCCGCGGCGATCGCGCTCGGCGCGACCGGCAGGTCGCCGTCCAGGAACACCGGATCGGAAATCCGGCCGACGTGCCAGAGCTGCAGCACGATGCGGCCGCCCGCCGCGTGCACGGCCTGCGTCACGCGCTTCCAGCCTTCCACCTGTTCGTCGGACCAGATGCCCGGCGTGTCCGCGTAGCCGACACCCTGCGGCGTGACCGAAGTCGCTTCGCTGATGATCAGGCCGGCCGATGCGCGCTCGGCGTAATAGCGGGCCATCAGGTCGTTGGGCACGCGCGCGCTGCCGGCGCGGGCACGGGTGAGCGGCGCCATCACGACGCGGTTCGGTAGAGTCAGGTCGCCGAGGGTAACGGGATCGAACAGGGTAGGCATGGAGGTAACCTCTTCACGAAAGGCGGGATGGCCGTCGCGTCGTGCGCGACGGGTGGCCCGCATGTCCTGGGTCAGAGTTCGCGACGCAGGGCGTCGAGAAATGCGTCGATGACGGCCTCGTTGCGCTGGAAGAACGCCCACTGGCCGATCCGCGTCGACGTCACGAGCCCCGCGCGCTGCAGCGTCGCGAGGTGCGCGGAAACCGTCGACTGCGACAGCCCGCAGCGCGCGTCGATCTGCCCGGCGCAGACGCCGTGGTCGTACGGCAGCGTCTGCTCCGGGAAATGCGCGCCCGGCGTTTTCAGCCAGACGAGGATTTCCCGGCGCACGGGGTTCGAGAGCGCTTTCAGGATCGCGTCGATGTCGAGTTCGGTCGGCATGGAAGGGCGTGGTGTTCTGGGCATACGGGTATCGTCGATGGGCGAATCATATATCGTAAAATAACGATACGTGTGAAGGCACTGATGGAAGTGGGGTTGTTGGTCGGTCGGACTTCAGCGCGTCACCCGTTCCCGTACTGCGCGAACAGCCACCGCCGCATCGCATCGAGCGCTTCCGAGTGCGCACTGGCCTGCGGAAAGACGACGTAAAACCCGAGCGACATTGGAAACGAAAAATCGAACACGCGCCGCAGTCGGCCATCCGCGATATCGCGTTCGACCAGCGGCTCGCTGGTCAGCGCGATGCCCTGGCCGGCGACCGCGGCGTCGATTGCGAGCAGCGATTGGCTGAACCGCGGCCCTTTCGTCGGATCGGCCCGGCCTTTGCCGCCGAGCTTGTCGATGAACTCGGGCCACAGATCGTGCGCGTCGTGCAACAGCACATGCTTTGCGAGGTCCGCGGGCGTCCGGATCGGCGAGCCGCTGTCGAGCAGTTTCGGGCTGGCGACGGCAAAGATGTCGAGCGGAAACAGCAACTCGGCGACCAGGCCGGCCGGGAACGGCGGCTTGCTCAGTCGAATCGCGATGTCGACGCCGTCGGCCCGGAACGACGCAAGCCTTTCGTCGGCGATCACGCGCACTTCGATGTCGGGATGCAGCCGGCCGAAGTCCGACAGGCGCGGAATCAGCCACTTCGACGCGAACGACGGCGTCGTGCTGACCGCCAGAACCGTCGGGCGCTGCCCGAGCGCGTCCGTGGCGTCGGAGATGATCTGCAGCGCACGCTGGACCGACGAAAAATACTCGAGCCCTTCGCGCGTCAGCGCCAGCCCCCTGGGCAGCCGCCGGAACAGCTGAACCTCCACGACGTCCTCCAGATGCCTGACCTGTTGCGCCACCGCGCCCTGGGTCACGCCGAGTTCGTCGGCGGCCAGCCGGAAATTGAGGTGTCGCGCGGCGGCCTCGAACGCGCGAAGCGCATTGAGCGGCGGGAACCGGCGGATACGCGATAGCGCCTTCATGCAGTAGAAATTCTACAGGGTGGGTGGAGAAATCATGGTTCGACAAGCCGATTATAGAGTCCTACAGTGCTGCCATGGACGATGATCGCGGCGCTGCGCCGACCCATTCAGGAGAACAGCATGACTGTAGAGAAAGTGGCTTTGGTGACGGCGGCGGGCAAGGGCATGGGCGCCGCGATTGCGCGGGATCTCGCGGGCAACGGTTATCGCGTCGCGCTGATGTCGCCGTCCGGCAGCGCGGTCGAACTGGCGAAGGAACTCGGCGGGTTCGGCGTGGCGGGGTCGGTCACCGAAGACGCCGACATCGCGCGCTTCGTGAACGAGACGCTCGCGAAGTACGGCCGTATCGATGCGGTCGTCAACAATACCGGGCATCCGCCGAAGGGCGACCTGCTCTCGATCGACGACGACAAATGGCACGAAGGGCTCGACCTGATCGTGCTCAACGTCGCGCGCGTGCTGCGCCGCGTGACACCGGTCTTCCTGAAGCAGGGCGGCGGCGCGGTGGTCAACATCTCGAGCTTCGCGGCCGACGCGCCCGAGCAGGCGATGCCGGTGTCGTCCGCGCTGCGCGCGGCGCTCAGCGCCTTCACGCGCCTGTACGCCGACCGGTACGCGAAGGACAACATCCGCATCAATTCGGTGCTGCCCGGCTTCATCGACAGCTGGCCGGAGACGCCCGAGATCGTGGCCCGCATTCCGGCCGGCCGTTTCGGCAAGACACAGGAGATCGCGCAGACCGTGACGTTCCTGCTTTCGGAAGGCGCCGGCTACATTACCGGGCAGAACATTCGCGTCGACGGCGGCATCGTCCGCGCGCTTTAAGCCGCTGCCGGGCAGGGCGGTGCGCGCGCGGACGTTGCGCCGGCTGCCTCAGTTGTGCCGTTCGCCGATCCGGTTCTCCTCCGGGCTCCAGACGCTGAGCCCTTCCGTCGGGTCCATCGGCTGATCCCACGGTCTCGCGGCGATCGCCTGCATCGTCGCGTCGAACCCGGCCTGCCGGCGCGCCGCGATGCCGTCCGGCGTGAAATCGATGTCCTTCCACTGATCGTCGCCGTCGAGCCGCGGCGCCGCGAGCTTGATCACGTGCATCGTCGTCTGGCAGCCCCACGCGGCGAGCGCCTGCACGTCGGCCGACGTGCGCTCCGCCTCCGGCAGCCGCATCACCAGTTCCTTGATCACGTGGCGCAGCCGGTGAATCTGCTGTTGCCGCGCGATGTTGCCGTCCGTGCGGCTCGCGTACTGGATGTCCTTCTGCCGCTCCGACACCTGCCAGATGCTTTGCGGCTCGGGCCCGACCGGATTCCACATCTGCACCGAGAAGATGATCGAGCTGCGGCGCGGCGCATCGTCGAGCACGACCTCGACCGGCGTATTCGAATAGATGCCGCCGTCCCAGTAGGGTGCGCCGTCGATCCGCACGGCCGGAAACGCGGGCGGCAGCGCGCCCGAGCTCATCACGTGGTCGAGGTCGAGCGGCCGGTCGCGCGAATCGAAATATCGCATCGTGCCGGTGCACGCGTTGACCGCGCCGACGGTCAGTCGCGGCCGGCACGCATTCAGCAGGTCGAGGTCGATCAGCGACGCGAGCGTGTCGCGCAGCGGCTCGACCACGTAGTACGACGCGTGCTCGACGCCGACCCGCGCGAGCGGCCCGAGCCACGCGGCGGGATTCGGCCGAAAGAATCCCGTGAGGCCCGCGCCGATCACCGCGAGTTCCGAGCCGATCTTGTCCCAGGTCGTCGGGAAGCCCGGCACGGTCACGGCGGGCCGTTCGGTGACGTGGCGCCAGAATTCGGCCATTCGCTGCGCGCGGTGCGCGGGCGCGTTGCCGGCGATCAGCGCCGCGTTGATCGCGCCGATCGACGTGCCGATCACCCAGTCGGGCTGGATGCCCGCCGCGTCCATCGCCTCGAATACGCCGAGCTGGTATGCGCCCAGTGCGCCGCCGCCCTGGAGCACGAGCACGACCTGCCCAGGTAGCTTCGGGTGTGCGGGTTGACTTGCCGTCATCGCTTGCCTCGTGGTCGGTGACGGCCGGCGGGGGCCGGCCGGTTGGAACCAGTGTAGGCGATCGGCGGGCGTCGCTCCGCGGTGCCGGACCTTCGCGCGCGTGGCGCGGCGCGCCGCGTCATTCCACGGTGATGGTCTCCTTCATGTACGGATGAATCCCGCAGAACACCTTGTAGACCCCCGGCTTGTCGAAGCGGAACGAGTAGGTCTCGTCCTGGTCGAGCGCATTCGAATGGAAGATGCCCGCGTCGTTGACGACGGTATGCGGTTCCGCGTCGAGGTTCTTCCACGTGACCGTCGTGCCGGCCTTGATCGTGGTCGACATCGGCGAAAACATGAAGTTGTGGATCGTCACGAGCGGGCCGGCCGGGGGTTGCGCGAATGCGGCGAGCGGCGTGCCGGCGGCGGCCGCGCACAGGGTCAGCGCCGCCAGCAGCGTCGAGGGCTTGAGGATGGTCATGTCGGTCTCCTTGCGTAGCGGAATCGGGCGAGGGATCAGGCCAGCGTCGTGTCGCGCAGCGACGCCGCCACGGGATGGCCGGCGAAGTCGACGGTCGTCACGCCGAGCATCGCGGGCAGCCGGTCGCGCGGCACGGTGAGCGGCACCGGGCCGGGGCCGTTGCCGGCGGTCGGCTGCGGGAACGCGGTGGAGCGCGCGGTGTGGAACGTCACGTTGCCTTCGACCTTCGACACGATCTGGTGAATGTGCCCGTTCAGCACGGTGACCGAGCCGAATCGGCGCAGCAGCGCCATCGTCTGCGGTGCGTCGCCGGTGCCCCAGCCCCACGGCTCGTAGATGGTCCACATCGGCATGTGCGAGAACACGACGATCGGCGTGCTCGACGATTGCCCCTTCAGATCCTGCGCGAGCCACGCGAGCTGCTCGTCGCCGAAGCTGCCGAGCCCGTTCGGCTTGAAGTGCATCACGTTGACGAGCGCGACGAAGTGCACGCCCGCGTGATCGAAGCTGTAGTAGCCGCGGTTGTCCGACGCCTTGCCGAAGCGGCTGAAATATTCGGCACCCGAGCCGTCGGTCACGTCGTGTTCGCCAGGCACCGTATGCAGCTCCGGCACGCGCAGCGCGGACAGCAGCTGCGACGCCTGGTCGAACTCCGCTGCCTTGGACAGGTGCGTGATGTCGCCGGTATGGATCGCGAGCGCGGGCGTGGCAGGCATCGCGTTGACGAGCTCGATGGTCTGCCGCAGCGTGGCCGCGACGTCGGGATTCGCGTCCTTGTTGAAGCCGATGTGCGTGTCGCTGATCTGCACGAACAGCGGCCGGCCCTTGTCCGCGGGGAGTGCGGCGCCGCTTTGCGCGAGCGCGAGGTCGAACGGCGTCAGGATGCCGCCCGACAGTGTAAACAGCGTGCCGAGGCCGCCGAACGCCATGCATTGCAGGGCCTTGCGACGCGACGGGCGGGTGGGATTCGATGAAGACATGTGAGCCTCGCATTCGTGTGACGGAACCGGACGGCCGGATCGTCCTGGAATAAGCCGGCGCCTTCGTATGCCATACCGCTGCGGCGGCGGATTTATTCCCGCGCGTTGCGAGGTTGCTCGCGGCTTGCGGCGCAATGACCGACCACCGGCGGATGACCTGTCAATGTCCTGTAAGTGACACGTCACGTTTGCGTCATGTCCGCCCGATAGCCTGCGACACCGAATCACTTCTCCGGAGCCCCTCATGCCGAATCTCGCGGCAACGGAAACCAGCGGTGCGGGCGGTCATCGCACGCGCACCATCGGCTTCGCGCCGTTCGTGCCGATCGTTGCCTGCGGCATCGTCTACGTCGGCGTTCACCTGAGCGTGGATCCCGGTCCGGTCAAGGAAGGTTCGGTCCTGCCGATTATGCTGCCCGCCGTCGCGCGGGTGCTGGTCTTGCCCGCGTCGATCGCGCGTTCGGCGGTCCTGTGCCGGGCCCGCCACAAGCCGTTCTGAGCCGCGCCGGCTAACGGCGCATCCGGCCGCGCGTCACGCGGCCGATCCCATCGATTTTCAATTCGACCAAGACGCTACCGATGGATATCAGTTTCTTCGATCCGAATCGCACCGCCAACGCGTCCGCGTGGCGCGTGCTCCCCAACCGCTGGGATGCGGTCGCGTTTCCGCTGATCATCGGCATACTCGCAATGGCGATCGTCGGCTTTCATCAGACGATGGCGCCGATCGCCGTGCTGCAGACGCAGAAGATCTCGCTCGATCCGTCGAACCTGCCCGAATACGCGTTGCGCACCACGCTGCGGATGCTCGCCGCGATGGTCGCGTCGCTCGCGTTCACGCTGGTGTACGGCACGCTCGCCGCGAAAAGCCGCCGCGCCGGCATGGTGCTGATCCCGATCCTCGACATCCTGCAGTCGGTGCCGGTGCTCGGCTTCATCTCGTTTACGGTCACGTTCTTCCTCGCGCTGTTCCCGAGCCGCGTGCTCGGCGCCGAGCTCGCGGCGATCTTCGCGATCTTCACGAGCCAGGCGTGGAACATGACGTTCAGCTTCTACCAGTCGCTGCGCACGGTGCCGCGCGACCTGGACGAAGTGTCGCGCGGCTTCCACCTGACGTCGTGGCAGCGCTTCTGGAAGCTCGAGGTGCCGTTCTCGATGCCGGGGCTGATCTGGAACATGATGATGTCGATGTCGGGCGGCTGGTTCTTCGTCGTCGCGTCGGAGGCGATCACCGTCGGCAACCAGACGATCACGCTGCCGGGCATCGGCGCGTATCTCGCGCAGGCGATCGCCGACAAGAACCTCGGTGCGGTGGGCTGGGTGATCGTCGCAATGTCGGTCGTGATCCTCGCGTACGACCAGTTCCTGTTCCGCCCGCTCGTCGCGTGGGCCGACAAGTTCCGGATGGAAAACACCGCGTCGGGCGATGCGCCGCAGTCCTGGCTGCTCGACATGCTGCGCCGCACGCACCTGATCCACCAGCTGCTCGTGCCGGCCGGCTGGCTGCTGTCGCAGGCCGCGCGGATTCCGTTGCGCGTGCCGGCGCTCACGGGCAAGCGCTCGCGCGGCACGTCGGCGCGCGGTTCGTCGCGCGTCGGCGACGTCGTGTGGGGCGCGTTCGTGATCCTGCTGACGGTGTACGTCGGGTGGCGCGTCGTCAGCTTCGTGGCGACCGGCGTGACGATGGGCGAGGTCGGCCACGTGGTGGTGCTCGGGCTGATCACGTTGCTGCGCGTGCTGGTGCTGATCGCGATCGCGTCGGTGATCTGGGTGCCGCTCGGCGTGCTGATCGGGCTGCGCCCCGCGCTGGCCGAGAAGATCCAGCCGCTCGCGCAGTTCCTCGCCGCGTTCCCGGCGAACCTGCTGTTCCCGGTGTTCGTGATCGTGATCGTCCATTTCCATCTGAACGCGGACATCTGGCTGTCGCCGCTGATCGTGCTCGGCACGCAGTGGTACATCCTGTTCAACGTGATCGCCGGCGCGATGTCCTATCCGAACGACTACAAGGAAGCGACGAAGAACTTCCGCATTCGCGGCTGGCAGTGGTGGCGCCAGGCGATGCTGCCCGGCATTTTCCCGTACTACGTGACCGGTGCGATCACCGCATCGGGCGGCGCGTGGAACGCGAGCATCGTGTCCGAGTTCGTGCAGTGGGGCGACACCAGGGTCGTCGCGCATGGCCTCGGCTCGTACATCGCACAGATGACTGCCGCCGGCGATTTTCCGAAGATCATCCTGGGCATCGCCGTGATGTCCCTGTTCGTTACCCTGTTCAACCGTCTGCTGTGGCGTCCGATGTACGCCTATGCGGAATCCCGGCTCCGTCTCGATTGAGAGTAAGCGCGATGCAAAACCAGACCGTAATCAACGCCCCTGTCCAGACGTCCCAGCCGCTTCAGCCGCCGCGCCTCGGCGAGGAAATCCTGCGCGTCGAACACGTGAATCGCGGCTTCAACAAGTCGCAGGGCGAGTTGCTCGTGCTCGACGACGCGAACCTGTCGTTGCGCGAAGGCGAGATCGTCGGGCTGCTCGGCCGCTCCGGTTCGGGCAAGTCCACGCTGCTGCGGATCATCGCCGGGCTGATCGAGCCGACCGGCGGTGACGTGACCTATCTGGGCAAGCCGCTGCGCGGCCCGGCCGAAGGCGTCGCGATGGTGTTCCAGACCTTCGCGCTGTTTCCGTGGCTGACCGTGCTGCAGAACGTGGAAGCCGGCCTCGAAGCACTCGGCGTCGGCGCACGCGAGCGGCGCGAACGCGCGCTCGCCGCGATCGACCTGATCGGTCTCGACGGCTTCGAGAACGCGTATCCGCGCGAACTGTCGGGCGGCATGCGCCAGCGCGTGGGCTTCGCGCGCGCGCTCGTGGTCGATCCGACGATCCTGCTGATGGACGAGCCGTTTTCCGCACTCGACGTGCTGACCGCCGAGACGCTGCGTACCGACCTGCTCGACCTGTGGACGCAAGGCCGCATGCCGATCAAGTCGGTGCTGATCGTCACGCACAACATCGAGGAAGCGGTGTTCATGTGCGACCGCATTCTCGTGCTGTCGTCGAATCCGGGCCGCGTGATCGCCGAGATCAAGGTACCGTTCAAGCATCCGCGCAACCGGCTGGATCCGGATTTCCGCAAGCTGGTCGACGACATCTACGCGAAGATGACGGCCCGCCAGACCAACGAGGCGACGAAGAAGGGGCTCGAGCTCGGCAGCTGGATGCCGCGCGTGTCGACCAACCTGATGGCCGGCCTGATCGAGACGCTCGCGATGGCGCCGTATCACGGTCGTGCCGACATGCCGGAAATCGCGCGCACGCTGCATCTGGAAGTGGACGAACTGTTTCCGATCGCCGAAGTGCTGCAGTACCTCGGTTTCGCCGACGTGCGCGAAGGCGACGTGTTCCTGACGCCGCCCGCGCGCGTGTTCGCGGAATTCGGCACGCAGGAACGCAAGCTGATGTTCGCGGATCACCTGCTGAAGCACGTGCCGCTCGCCGCGCGGATCCGGAAGGTGCTGAACGAGCGCCCCGGCCATCGTGCGCCGCGCGTGCGTTTCGAGCAGGAGCTGGAGGATTTCCTGTCGGACGAGGCGGCCGAGGAAACGCTCGACGCGGTGATCGACTGGGGGCGTTACGGCGAAGTCTTTTCGTATAACGACAAGACGGAAGTGTTCAGTCTCGAGGACGTGGAGAGCTGACGTCCGCGCCCGAATGACGCGCGACCGTCATTCGGGCAAATCCCGCTGATTCGCGTCCTGCGCGCTGCCGCCCGTACTGAGCCGCTCGATCTTTTCCATCCTCTGCCGCGCCAGTTCGGGAAGCCGGTTCGTCACGCCGATCACCAGCGCTTCGGCGAGCGCCAGCGCCGGCACGTTGGTCTGCAGCATCGCGAACGGGCGCCCCTGGATCCGCAGCACGATCTCGGCGAACGCGCTGATCGGCGAGCGCCATTCGTCGGTGATCAGCAGCACGCGCACGCCGAGCTGGTGCGCGGCCTGCGCGAACCGGATGCTGTCCTTCTGATAGCGGCGAAAATCGAAAATGACCAGCACGTCGCCGGGCCCCATGTCGGTCAGCGACACCGACGCGAGATTCAGGTTCGGCTCGACGTACTGCACATGCGGGCGTGCATACGCGAGCGTGAACGAAAACAGCGACGCGAGCGGCGCGGTATAACGCCCGCCGCCGCAGAACACGCGGATTTCCGGATCGGCCAGCAGCGTCACCGCTTCGTCGAACGCCGCCGCGTCGAGTCCCTCGATCGTGGTGGCAAGCGATTGCGAGAGCCGCTGGAAGATCGCCGCATGGCTGTCGCGCATCCCCGATTCCGAGTGGAACGCATCCATCCGCGCGAGCGGCGAATTCATCGCGGTATCGATCTCGTCGTGCAGCGCCTGCTGGAACGACGAGTAGTTCGGGAAGCCGATTCGCACGACGAAGCGGAACACGGTCGGGTCGCTGACTTCGGCTTGCTTCGCGAAGCTCGCGATCGGCCCGAGCCCGAGGCTCGGATAGCGATCCAGCAGCGCGTGCGCGACCTTCTGTTCCGACGGCGTGAAGCTATCCATCTGGGATAGCAGCAACGCCCTGATGCTTGTCCCCATCGGGCACTCCGGCTTGTTTTTATCTGAATGAATGACAAACGGCAGGCATGCGTCTGCCGGCGACGCCGTGCATGTTAGCCGATCGCCGCGCCGCGGACCGTGTGAGGCCACAGATTAGAGGGGCGCATCATTCGGGTCGTCAATCGGCTGATTATGTAATGTATTAAACATTATCGATCGGAACGTTTCCATAAATTCATCGAGAATTCAGTAATTACCCTAGGTTTTGACATGAAAATGCCGATGCTATGATCGCGGCCTCGCCGGAATGTATGGTTTATTACATGCCGGATCAGCGGCGTCGTCCGGCCTTCCGAGTCGGTTGCGCATCCCGGTATGGCCCGGTCATTCGTCTGGAGGATTCCGTCATGAGGCGGCTCGTCGTACTTACTCTGTTGTCGGCCATCAGCGCAGGCGCGCTCGCCGCTTCGGAACCCGCGGTGGAAGCGAAGAACGGCATGGTCGTGTCGTCGCAGCACTTCGCGTCGCAGATCGGCGTCGACATCCTCAAGGAAGGCGGCAACGCGGTGGACGCCGCAGTGGCGGTCGGCTACGCGCAAGCGGTGACCAATCCGTGCTGCGGCAACATCGGCGGCGGCGGCTTCATGACCCTGCACCTGGCCGACGGCCGCGACCGCTTCATCAACTTCCGCGAGACCGCGCCGGCCGCGGCGTCGGCGAACATGTATCTCGATGCGAACGGCAACGTCATTCCGGACGACAGCCTGTACGGCTATCGCGCGGTCGGCGTGCCGGGCACGGTCGCGGGTCTCGACCTCGCGCAGCGCAAGTACGGCAAGCTGACGCGCAGGCAGGTGATGGAGCCGGCGATCCGGCTCGCGCGCGACGGCTTCGTGCTGACGCGCGGCGATACGGACATCCTCGACACGACGATCCAGCGCTTCAGGAAGGACCCGGAAGCCGCGCGCATCTTCCTGCGCCCGGACGGCACGCCGCTGCAGCCGGGCGACCGCCTGGTGCAGAAGGACCTGGCACGCACGCTCGAGCGCATCGCGGAGCAGGGCCCCGACGCGTTCTATCACGGCGAGATTCCGAAGATCGTCGAAGCCGCGGCGAAGCGCGGCGGCGGCGTGATCACGGCGGCCGATTTCGCGTCGTATCGTGCGCAGGACATGGCGCCGCTGACCTGCACGTATCGCGGCTACGAGTTCGTGTCGGCGCCGCCGCCGAGCTCGGGCGGCGTGACCATGTGCGAGACGCTGAACGTGCTCGAAGGGTATGACCTGCGCAAGTTCGGCTACCAGTCGGCGTCGGTGGTCCACTACATGACCGAGGCGATGCGCCACGCGTATGAGGATCGCAACACGCTGCTGGGCGACCCGAACTTCATCGACAATCCGGTCGCCAAGCTGACGAGCAAGCAGTATGCGGCCGAGATCCGCAAGCAGATCAGCGGCGACATGGCGACGGCATCGGTCGACGTGCAGCCGGGTGTCGGCGTGCACGAGAAGCCGGAGACGACCCACTACTCGATCATCGACCGCGACGGCAACGCGGTGTCGACCACGTACACCGTCAACGGCCGCTTCGGCGCCGTGGTGATCGCGCCGGGAACGGGCTTCTTCCTGAACGACGAGATGGACGACTTCACGGTCAAGGTCGGCGCGCAGAACCTGTTCGGCCTCGTGCAGGGCACGCGCAACTCGATCGCGCCGGGCAAGCGTCCGCTGTCGTCGATGGCGCCGACGATCGTGAAGAAGGACGGCAAGGTGTTCATGGTGGTCGGCTCGCCGGGCGGCTCGCGCATCATCACGATCACGCTGCAGACCGTGCTGAACGTGATCGACTACGGGATGACGCCGCAGGATGCGGTCGGTGCGCCGCGCATCCATCATCAATGGCTGCCGGATCAGGTCTATTACGAGACCCGCGGCCTGTCGCCCGACACGCTCGCGATCCTGCGCAACATGGGCTACAAGATGGTCGAGCAGACGCCGTGGGGCGCCGCCGAGCTGATCATGGTCGGCCTGCCCGGCACCGAGGCGGTGAGCCATCAGAGTTCCGGCAACGATTCGTCGGTGTCGGGCAACGTGCGCGTCGGCTACATCTACGGCGTCAACGATCCGCGCCGACCGGCCGGTTCGGCGATCGGCTACTGACCTGAGCTGATTTGATTTGATCTGATTGCACCAGGCTGAACGGTTGCCCCGGCGTTCGCCATCGCGCGAGCGCCGGGGCAGCGACAGCGCGTCCGTTCGCGGACGTCCGCAGTATCGGGCGGGGCGGGTGCCCGGAATGCCGGGCCCGACCGACCCGCAATGCGCGCCGTGGCACGGCACTGACGCGCGCATTTTTTTCATTCCTGCTCCGTGCATCGAGTTCCGTTATGAACAAACGAATGTCTGCGGCAGTCTGGATCCTGCTCGCGATGGCGGCCGGCATCTTCATCGGCTACATGATCTATACGCAGTTTCCGGACAAGCAGTCCGCGACCGAGATCGCCGGCTACATCTCCCTCGTGTCCGACGTGTTCCTGCGGTTGATCAAGATGGTGATCGGCCCGCTGGTGTTCTCGACGCTCGTCGTCGGCATCGCGCACATGGGCGACGCTTCGTCGGTGGGACGCGTGTTCGTGAAGGCGTTCGGCTGGTTCGTCACCGCGTCGCTGATCTCGCTGCTGCTCGGGCTGCTGATGGCGAACCTGCTGCGCCCGGGCGAGAACCTCGGCCTGCCGCTGCCGGACATCGGCGCATCCGCGCATCTCGCGACCTCCAAGTTCACGCTGAAGGATTTCGTCAGCCACATGGTGCCGAAGTCGATCGCCGAGGCGATGGCGAACAACGAGATCCTGCAGATCGTCGTGTTCTCGATGTTCTTCGGCGTCGCGCTGTCGGCGCTCGGCGAGCGCGGCAAGATCCTCGTCGCCGCGATCGACCAGCTGGCGCACGTGATGCTGAAGATCACCGGTTACGTGATGAAGCTCGCGCCGCTCGCGGTGCTGGCGGCGATGGCCGCGACCGTCGCGGTCAACGGGCTGTCGGTGTTGTTGAAGTTTGCGGTGTTCATGGGCGACTTCTACGTGAGCCTGTTCCTGCTGTGGAGCACGCTCGTGATCGCCGGCCTGCTGTTCCTCGGGCCGCGCGTATTCAAGCTGCTGGTGCTGATCAAGGAAGCGTTCATGCTGTCGTTCGCGACGGCGAGCTCCGAAGCCGCGTATCCGAAGATCCTCGACGCGCTCGACCGCTTCGGCGTGAAGCGCAAGATCTCGAGCTTCGTGATGCCGATGGGCTATTCGTTCAACCTCGACGGCTCGATGATGTACTGCACGTTCGCGTCGCTGTTCATCGCGCAGGCGTACAACATCCACCTGTCGCTCGGCACGCAGGTCACGATGCTGCTGGTCCTGATGCTGACGTCGAAGGGGATGGCCGGCGTGCCGCGCGCATCGCTCGTCGTGATCGCGGCGACACTGCACCAGTTCGACATCCCGGAAGCAGGACTGCTGCTGATTCTCGGCGTCGACACGTTCCTCGACATGGGGCGCTCGGCCACCAATGCGGTCGGCAATTCGATCGCCAGCGCGGTGGTCGCGAAGTGGGAGGGCGAGCTGATGTCGGAGTCCGAAGCGCAAGCACATGCCGCGCATCTCGACGCGGAACTGGAACGGCAGAACCGCGATCCGGCCTATGGTGCCGGTCAGGCGACGTCCGTTTAAGCGGCACACGCCTCGTCGATGCACGCCGCCAGCACCATCGCGGCGGCGTTGCCCGGCGCCGAGCCGAGCAGTTGCGGCGCGTAGACGCTGTCGCCGCGCGCGATCGGCCGCCCCGACAGCGCGCAGACGCCGCGCTTGCGCGTCGTGAACAACCGCCGCTTCTGGTAGCCGTAGTGGCCGGTGCACGCGTCGCACCACGAAATCATCACGGTGTCGGCCGTGGGCCGCTCGAGCACGCTGATCGACGGCTGGCTCGTCGCATCCCACGACGGCAGGCGATCGCGCGTGATGCTGCGCCGTCGCGGGGCGGCCCATGAAACGGACGGCATGTCGAAGCTGCCGATCGCGGCGACGGTCCTGAGCCAGGCAACTGCACTGTTGCTCATCTTTGCTTTCCTCGAAACGTTGGGCGACGCCGCGAAACGCGGCGTCACGACAGGCGGATGCGCGGTTGCACGCAGCCGTTGATCCGTTCGGCGAGCCACAGCAGCGTCGCCTTGGAGAATCCGTGCAGCGCCTGCTGGTGGCGCCGGTACAGCATCAGGTGGCTGAATTGCGCGAAACGCCCCTGGATGAAGCCGCCGCGGAAGAACCCGAATTGGCCGAGCGTGCCGAACGCGTCGTAGTCGCTGATCGACACGAGCGCGCCGAAATCGTGGAACGCGAACGGCGGCATCGGCTTGCCGTCGAGCCAGGCGGGCAGGTGTTTCGCGAGATGTTCGGCCTGCTGGGTCGCCACCTGCGCGGTGGGCGGCAGCGGCCGTTCGTGGCCGTCGGGCTGCAGGCTGGCGCAATCGCCGATCGCGAACACGTGCTCGTCGGCCGTGGCCTGCAGCGTGGGCCCGACCAGGATCTGGTTCGCGCGGTTCGTGTCGAGCCCGCCCAGTGCCTGCATGAAATCGGGCGCCTTCACACCCGCCGCCCACACCATCAGATCTGCTTCGGCGAACGAACCGTCGCCGTAGTGGAAGCCGTTCGCATCGGCCGCCGTCACGCGCGTGGACGTCAGCACGTGAAAGCCGATCTGCTCGAGCCGCCGCTGCGCCGACGCGGAAATCCGCGGCGGAAATGCGGCGAGAATGCGCGGGCCACTCTCGAGCAGCGTGAGCCGCAGCCGCTCGCGCACCGTCGCGTCGCCATACGCCTGCGCCACTTCCAGCAGCCGGCTCAGTTCCGCCGCCAGCTCCACGCCCGTCGCGCCCGCGCCGACGATCGCGACGCGAAACGGCTCGTCGCGCGCGATGCTGCGGAACACGCGCATCCGCAGCGCTTCATTGAAGGTTTCGGCCTGCCGCTGGCTGTCGATGAAGTAGCAGTGCTCGCGCACGCCCGGCACGCCGAAATCGTTGGCCTGGCTGCCGAGCGCGAGGATCAGCACGTCGTATTCGAGTTCGCGCGCGTCGACCACGCGTTCGCCGTCCTGCGAGCGAATCTCGCCGAGCTGCACGCGACGGCGCGCGCGATCGAGCCCCGTCAATTCGCCGGGCTGGTACGTGTAGCCATGATCGCGCGCATGGGCGAGAAAGATCACCTGCTGTTGCTGCACGTCGCGCGTACCGGCCGCGATCGTGTGCAGCATCGGCTTCCAGACATGGGTCGGGCTGCGGTCGACCACGGTGACCTGGGCACGCCCGGTGCGGCCGAGACGTTCGCCGAGGCGGGTTGCGAGCTGCAATCCGGCGATGCCGCCGCCGACGATCACGATGCGAGTAGGGGTTGTCATGAATAAATCATCACGTGATGAATAAGGTATGATCCTAGCGCTTCCCGGCTTCGCGTGTCAACGGAGCCGGGCAGGCGACCCGGTTCCGCGGACGCGAACCGGGGCCCGGACACGGGCATTCGATTCATTCAACGGGAGCAGGAAAACGTGGCTGAAGTCACTGAGCGCGCGCCGTCGAAGCGGCGTACGCGCGGGCGGCCGCTGGCGGAGGCGTCCGTCGGACCGGACGTGATATTGCGGGCCGCGCGCCGCACGTTCGCGAAGCGCGGCTATGACGCGACGAGCGTGCGCGAGGTCGCGCGCGAGCTGGGCATCGACGCGGCGCTGATCGCCCATCATTTCGGCGCGAAGGAGACGCTGTGGCTGGCTGTCGTCGGGCAGATCGTCGACCTGGCCGAGCCGCTGTTCGACGCGTTGCGCGCGCTGCGCACGTCGTCATTGCCGCATCGCGAGCGCGTGCGGCGCGCGATCGAGCTGTGCGTCGATCACGAGTTCGCGGAGCCGGACATCGGCATGTTCTTCTCGACGGCAGCGACCGAGGAGGGCGGGCGGCTCGACTGCCTGCAGCAGCGGATCGTGCGCCCGTATCACGACGCGATGTTTCCGCTGCTGGCCGACGCGGTCGAGGCCGGCGAGATCCGCCCGGTCGATCCGAACGTGCTGTTCTTCATGATCGCGAGCGCGGTCGGCACGACGGTGTCGTACAGCCACATGATGCTGGAGTTCACGTCGCTGCCCACGCGGCAGGAGGCGTTCCGGCAGGCCGTGCTCGACGTCGCGCTCGGCATCCTGAGCGTCTGAGCGCCGCGCGCGACGCGAAGCCGGCTGGCGCGCCGGCGCGATTGACCTTACGCCGGGCAGGGCCCGGACTGCCATTGCTGCCAACCGGCAACGTCTGCGCAGACTGGCGCCCTCACGGGCACGGCGATCGCGGTGAGCGGCGGGGCGGGCGGGTCGGGTGACGCGGGACGCCGGCGCGGCATCGTGCATCGCGCCGGCCGCCGCGCATGCGTCAGTCGAGATCGGGCGGCGTATCACCGAGCCAGCGCCGTGCGCCCGGCCCGTTGCGTCCCGCGCGGTCCTCGGGATTGGTCAGCTTGCAGCGCTTCAGCGACAGGCAGCCGCAACCGATGCATTCGTCGAGATTGATGTAGAGCCGCTGCAGTTCCTCGATCCGGTTCGCGACGCGCTGTTTCCAGCCGCGCGACAGCCGCTGCCAGTCCTTGTTGGTCGGCGCGGTGTCTTCCGGCAGGCTCACGAGCTGTTCGGCGATCTCGTCGAGCGAATAGCCGATCTTCTGCGCGAACACGATGAACGCGATCAGCCGCAGCACCGCGCGCGAATAGTGGCGATGGCTCGAGCCGTTGCGGTGCGACTTGATGAGCCCGCGCGTCTCGTAGAAACGCAGCGTCGATGCCGGCACGCCGCTGCGCGCGGCCACTTCGCGGATCGACATCAGCGGCCATTGCGGGATTTCGTCGATACCCATGACGCCCTCCGGGAAAGCTTGACTTGAAGTTAACTTCAACTTTTATGCTACGCGGCAGTTTAACCCGTCGCGAGGCATCATGCTCTCCTTATCCCTACGCAGGACCTCGCCTTTGGGCGCGGCCTGCGCACTGCTGCTGGCGTTGTCGGGCTGTCACGACGGCAAAGGCGAAACGGCGGCCCAGCCGCTTCCCGAAGTCGGCGTGACGACCGTCGCGCCGCGCACGATTCGCCTCGCGGACGAGTTCAACGGACGCGTCGAAGCAGTCGACGCGGTCGAGCTGCGGCCGCGCGTGAGCGGCTATCTGCAGCGCATCGCGTACAAGGAGGGCGACCTCGTCGCACAGGGCGCGGTGCTGTTCGAGATCGATCCGCGTCCGTACCGGATCGCGCTCGACCGCGCGAACGCACAGCAGCAGCGGGCGCGCGCGGCCGCGAGCCTCGCCGATGTGCAGCTCAAGCGCGTGCGGACACTGATCGATGCGCATGCAACTTCCGAGGAGGAACTCGACAACGCGCGCGCGACCGCCGAGCAGGCGCGCGCCGACCTGCGGGCGGCCGACGCGGCCGTCGCCGACGCGAAGCTCAATCTCGGTTTCACCGAGGTGCGTGCGCCGATCGCGGGGCGCGTCGGCCGCGCGATCGCGACCGCCGGCAACCTCGCGCGCGCCGACGACACGCTGCTCACGACCGTCGTGTCGCAAGACCCCGTCTACGTGTATTTCGACTGCGACGAGCAGAGCTACCTGCGCTACAACGCGCGGCGCGCCGACCCGAAGCATCGCGCGATCGGCGCCGATCCGGTGCGCGTGGGGCTCGCGAACGAGACGGGTTTCCCGCACGCGGGCACCGTCGATTTTCTCGACAACCGGCTCGATCCGCAAACCGGCACGATTCGTGCGCGCGTGCGGCTGCCGAACGCGGACCACACGTTCACGCCGGGCCTCTATGCGCGCGTCCAGCTCGTCAGCGGTCGCGACCAGGATGCGCTGCTCGTCGACGACAAGGCGGTGCTCACCGACCAGGACCGCAAGTACGTGTACGTGATCGGCGCCGGCGACAAGGCGCTGCGTCGCGACGTCACGATCGGCCGTGCGCTGGACGGCGAGCGGATCGTCGAGAAGGGGCTGGAGCCGGGCGATCGCGTGGTCGTCGACGGCGTGCAGCGGATCTACTATCCGGGCGCGCAGGTGAAGCCGAAGGTGCTGCCTGCACGCGCGGATGCGGACACCGGCACCGGCCCGGGCAGCGGCACGCAGGCCGCAGCGGTGGCGGTGGCCGACGCCGGCGCGCCGGCCGCGCGGTAACGGGAGGCCCGCAATGGATTTCTCCCGCTTCTTCATCGACCGGCCGATTTTCGCGGTCGTGTTGTCGATCGTCATCTTCGCGATCGGCCTGATCTCGATCCCGATGCTGCCGGCCGGCGAATATCCGGAAGTCGTGCCGCCGAGCGTCGTCGTGCGCGCGACGTACCCGGGCGCGAACCCGAAGGAAATCGCCGAATCGGTCGCCGAACCGCTGGAAGAGGCGATCAACGGCGTCGAAGGCATCATGTACATGAAGTCGGTCGCCGGTTCGGACGGCAGCCTGCAGGTCGTCGTCACGTTCCTGCAGGGCGTCGACCCCGACACGGCTGCCGTGCGCGTGCAGAACCGCGTGAGCCAGGCGTTGTCGCGCCTGCCGGACGAGGTGCGCCAGTACGGCGTGACCACGCAGAAGCAGTCGCCGACGCCGCTGATGTACGTGAGTCTCTATTCGCCGGACAACAGCCGCGATTCGCTGTATCTGCGCAACTACCTGACGCTGCACGTGAAGGACGAGCTGTCGCGCCTGACCGGCATCGGCGACGTCGGCGTGTACGGCTCCGGCGACTACGCGATGCGGCTCTGGCTCGACCCGAACCGGCTGGCGTCGCGCGGGCTGACCGCGAGCGACGTGATCGCCGCGGTGCGCGAGCAGAACGTGCAGGTGTCGGCCGGCCAGCTCGGCGCGGAGCCGACGCCGAAGAAAAACGACTTCCTCGTGTCGATCAACGTGCGCGGCCGGCTGCGCACCGCGCAGGAATTCGGCGACATCGTGCTGCGCAACGGCGACGACGGCCAGGTCGTGAAGCTGTCCGACGTCGCGCGCATCGAGCTCGGCGCGGGCGACTATACGCTGCGCTCGTACTTCAACGACAGGCACTCGGCCGTGGTCGGCATTTTCCTGTCGCCTGGCGCGAACGCGCTCGACGTCGCGAAGGCGGTGTATGCGAAGCTCGACGAACTGTCGAAACGTTTCCCGCCGGGCGTCGCCTATCGTCCCGTGTGGGACCCGACCGTGTTCGTGCGCGAATCGATCCGCGCGGTGCAGCACACGCTGATCGAGGCCGTCGTGCTGGTCGTGCTCGTCGTGATCCTGTTCCTGCAGACCTGGCGCGCGTCGATCATTCCGCTCGTCGCGGTGCCCGTGTCGGTGGTCGGCACGTTCGCGTGGCTCTACCTGCTCGGCTATTCGATCAACACGCTGACGCTGTTCGGGCTCGTGCTCGCGATCGGGATCGTCGTCGACGATGCGATCGTGGTGGTCGAGAACGTCGAGCGCAACATCGCACAGGGTTTGAGCCCGCGCGACGCCGCGCACCAGGCGATGCGCGAGGTGTCGGGGCCGATCGTCGCGATCGCGCTCGTGCTGTGCGCGGTGTTCGTGCCGATGGCGTTCATGTCGGGTGTGACGGGCCAGTTCTACAGGCAGTTCGCGGTGACGATCGCGATCTCGACGGTGATCTCCGCGGTGAACTCGCTGACGCTGTCACCCGCCCTCGCCGCGAAACTGCTGCGTCCGCACGGTGCGCCGAAGGATGCGTTGACCCGCGTGCTCGACCGCGCATTCGGCTGGCTGTTCCATCCGTTCAACCGCTTCTTCGAGCGCAGCTCCGATCGCTATCACGGCGTGGTCGCGCGCACGCTGAAGCGGCGCGGCGCGGTGTTCGCGGTCTATGCGACCTTGCTCGCCGCGACCGCGCTGCTGTTCAACGCGGTGCCGGGCGGCTTCATCCCCGTGCAGGACAAGCTGTACCTGTTCGCCGGCGCGAAGCTGCCGGAGGGCGCGTCGCTCGCCCGCACCAGCGCGGTCACCGAGCAGATGACGAAGATCGCGCTCGGCACCGACGGCGTCGAGATGGTGCCGGCGTTTGCCGGGCTGAACGCGCTGCAGGGCGTGAACACGCCGAACATCACGAACTCGTACGTGATCCTGAAGCCGTTCGACCAGCGTCACCGCAGCGCCGCGCAGATCAACGCGGACCTGAACGCACGCTTCGCGGCGATCGGCGGCGGCATCACCTATGCGCTGATGCCGCCGCCGATCCAGGGCCTCGGCAACGGTTCGGGCTACTCGCTGTACCTCGAGGATCGCGGCGGGCTCGGCTACGGTGAATTGCAGAAGGCACTGACGGCGTTCCAGGCCGCGGTCGCGAAGACGCCTGGGATGAGTTACCCCGTCAGCTCGTACCAGGCGAACATCCCGCAGCTCGAGGTGAAGGTCGACCGGCTGAAGGCGAAGGCGCAAGGCGTCGCGCTCACCGACCTGTTCAACACGCTGCAGGTCTATCTCGGCTCGATGTACGTGAACGACTTCAACGCGTTCGGCCGCGTGTACCGCGTGATGGCGCAGGCCGATGCCGGTCACCGGCAGACGGCCGCGGACATCGCGAACCTGCGCACGCGCAACGCGAAAGGCGAGATGGTGCCGATCGGCTCGATGGTGACGGTCGCGCCCGCGTATGGGCCGGACCCGGTCGTCCGCTACAACGGCTATCCGGCCGCGGACCTGATCGGCGACGCCGATCCGAAGGCGATGTCGTCGTCGCAGGCGATCGCGAAGCTGCAGCAGATCGCGAAGGACGTGCTGCCGCCGGGCATCACGCTCGAATGGACCGATCTCAGCTACCAGCAGGTCACGCAGAGCAACGCGGCGATCGTCGTGTTCCCGCTCGCGGTGATGCTCGTGTTCCTGGTGCTCGCGTCGCTGTACGAGAGCTGGACGCTGCCGCTTGCGGTGATCCTGATCGTGCCGGTGTGCATGTGCGCGGCGCTGTTCGGCGTGTGGCTGTCCGGCGGCGACAACAACGTGTTCGTGCAGGTCGGTCTCGTCGTGCTGATGGGGCTCGCGTGCAAGAACGCGATCCTGATCGTCGAGTTCGCGCGCGAACTCGAAATCCAGGGCAAGGGTGCGATCGCAGCGGCGCTCGAGGCATGCAGGCTGCGGCTGCGCCCGATCGTGATGACGTCGGTCGCGTTCATCGCGGGCTCGGTGCCGCTCCTGATCGGCGGCGGCGCGGGCAGCGAAGTGCGCGCCGCCACCGGCGTCACCGTATTCGCGGGGATGCTCGGCGTCACGTTGTTCGGGCTGTTCCTGACGCCCGTGTTCTACGTGGCGATCCGCAAGCTCGCGCGCGGCACGCCGGCCGTGTGGAGCGAACAGCACGGCACCCTCGAAGGAGAAAACCGATGAGCGCCGCATTCCGTCTTTCCGCGCTCGCGCTGTCGGTGATGCTCGCCGCGTGCGCGGTCGGCCCCGATTTCAAGCGGCCCGATACGGCGAGCGCCGCGCGCTTCGCGCGCGACGCGCATGCGACCACGCCCGATGCGTCGCCGCCCGTTGCGTCGGCCGCTGCCGATGCCGCGTTCTGGCGCGGCTTCGGCGACCCGGCGCTCACGCAGCTGATCGATGCGGCGCTCGCCGCGAACCAGGACCTGCAGGTCGCCGTATCGCGCTACGACGCATCGAACGCGCTGCTGTCGCAGGCCGCGTTCGACCGCTATCCGACGATTACCGCGAGCGGCCGGATCGGCCATCAGCTGACGAGCAGGGACCAGGCGTTCGGCGCGCCGCGCAGCCAGCGCGATACGCCGATCTCCAGTGTCGGGATCAATGCGGCGTGGGAACTCGACCTGTTCGGCCGCGTGCGCCGCTCGATCGAGTCGCAGTGGGCGGAAACGGCTGCGAGTGCGGCCGACGTACGCGCGGTGCGTGTCGCGATCGCGGGCGAGGTCGCGAGCACGTACGTGGATCTGCGCGGCTCGCAGGAGCGGCTGCGGATCGCACGCGAGAACGCCGACAACCAGAAGCAGACGCTCGCGCTGATCAATGCGCGCGTCGGCGCGGGACGTGGCTCCGAACTCGATGCGGCGCGAGCGCGCGCGCAGTACGAATCGACGACGTCGCGGATCGCCGTGTACGAAGCGGCGATCGGCGTCGACGAGCATCGGCTCGCGGTGTTGACCGGGCAGACGCCGGATGCGCTGATCGGCCGGTTCGACATCCCGAACGCTGCCGCATCGAAAGGCGCGCCGGTACCGCTGCCGGCGCTTGCAGCCGACATCGATCCCGGCACGCCGGGCGACCTGCTGCGCCGCCGCCCCGATGTCGCTGCCGCCGAAGCACGGCTGCACGCGGCGACCGCGCGCGTCGGCGTCGCGACAGCCGACCTGTTTCCGCGCTTCACGCTGTCGGGGCTGCTCGGCAGCGCGACGAGCAGCTACGGATTCTTCCGTGCGGGCAGCGATACGAACCTGATCGCGCTCGGCATCGACTGGTCGTTCCTCGACGTCGGCCGCGTGCGCGCGCGGATCGCGGCGAGCGACGCGGACGCGGCCGGCCAGCTCGCGCAGTACCGGCAGACCGTGCTCGGCGCGCTGGAGGAAACGGAGAACGCGCTGCTGCGTGTCGCCCGCACGCAGGAGGAGACCGCGCACCTCGTGCGCGCGGCGGACGACAGCGCTCGCGCGGCACAGCTTGCACAGACGCGCTTCTCGGCCGGTGCGATCGACTACTACGAAGTGCTCGACGCGCAACGGACGCTGCTGCAGGCGCAGGACGCGGCGGCCGACGGGCGGATGCGCAGCGCGGCATCGACGGTCGCGCTGTACAAGGCGCTCGCGGGCGGCTGGCCGTCGGAAACGGCGCAGCAGGCACCCGGTCCGCTCGCGCGATCGGGGGAGTAGGGCGAGGGTCGCACGGCGGGCAGGGACGTTGGGTCCGCCCGCCGGGCGATCGACTTCGCATCGCCGGGTTGGCGCCTGCGTCCCCGTTGCCGGCGCGTAACGGCGTCGCATGGACTGACGACGTTCGATGCGGCGCCGGTCCCGTGGATCGGCATGGCGCTCCGTGTGCCTGCCTTACAGCGATGCCGGCCGTTCGGCGGGGCCGGATCGCCGGTCGGCTCGCGCGCCGGCGGCGGCCCGGCGCATCGGTCGGCGCACCTTGCATCGCCCGGGCCGCCCGCGCGGCGCGCCAACCGGTCGATTCCCCGTCGCGAAACATTGTTCTGCCTCGTCGTAAACGTCTCGAATGCGTGATATTTGCGCTGCCCGATCCGGTTTAGAGTGGCCGCAAATCGATGACGATGTGTCGTATGGCCGCAGTCGCGGGCCGTACCGATGCACCAGAGGAGCTGGAGACAAATGACTGAAGGCAGGATTACCCAAGTCGAATCGTTCGGTTTCGAGCGTATTCCCGACGTATCGCGCTATGCGCGTCCGATCGATCTGTTCCGGTTGCTGTTCGGCGGCTGCAACACGTTTTCCACGTCGGTGCTCGGCAGTTTTCCCGTGCTGGTCGGGCTGTCGTTCAAGGCCGGCATGTGCGCGATCGTGCTGGGCGTGCTCGCCGGCACCTGCATCCTCGCGCCGATGAGCCTGTTCGGCCCGCGCAACGGCACGAGCGACCCCGTGTCGTCCGGCGCGCATTTCGGCATTCATGGCCGGATCGTCGGGTCGTTCCTTGCGCTGCTCACGTCGATCGCGTTCTTCTCGCTCGCGGTGTGGAGCTCGGGCGATGCGCTCGTCGGCGGCGCGCACGACATGGTCGGCGTGCCGGTCAACGGCTTCACGCTCGGCGCCGCGTACATGGTGTTCGCGGTGCTCGTGCTGATCGTCTGCATCTACGGCTTTCGCTTCATGCTGTGGGTCAACAAGATCGCCGTGTGGGCGGCGAGCCTGCTGTTCGTCGCCGGCCTGTTCGCGTTCGCGGGGATGTTCGACCTGAACTACGCGGGCACGCTGAACCAGGGCAGCGCAGGCTTCTGGGCCGCGTTCGTCGGCGCCGTGCTGGTTGCATTGAGCAACCCGGTGTCGTTCGCGTCGACGCTCGGCGACTGGGCGCGCTACATTCCGCAGCAGACGCCGAAGCGGCGCGTGATGGCCGCCGTGTTCGCCGCGCAGATCGCGACCTTCGTGCCGTTCTTCTTCGGGCTCGCGACCGCGACCATCATCGCGTCGAAGGCGCCCGCGTTCATCGCGTCGAACGACTACGTCGGCGGGCTGCTCGCCGTGTCGCCGCGCTGGTTCCTGCTGCCGATGTGCCTGATCGCGATCATCGGCGGGATGTCGACCGGCACGACCGCGCTGTACGGCACGGGCCTCGACGTGTCGAGCATGTTCCCGCGCTTCCTGAACCGTGTGCGCGCGACGCTGCTGATCGGCACGATCGCGATCGCGTTCATCTTCGTCGGCCGCTTCTGGTTCAACCTCGTCGAAAGCGTCGCGACGTTCTCGACGCTGATCGACACGTTCAGCTGCCCGTGGATGGCGATCATGGTGATCGGCTACGTGACGCGTCGCGGTTACTATCTCGCGGACGACCTGCAGGTGTTCAACCGCGGGCTGCGCGGCGGCCACTACTGGTTCACGCACGGCTGGAACCTGCGCGCGATGGGCGCGTGGCTGCCGGCGGCCTTCATCGGACTGTCGTTCGTGAACCTGCCGGGCCAGTTCGTCGGGCCGCTCGGCAACCTCGCGGGTGGACTCGATCTCAGCGTGCCGGTGTCGCTGGCGGTCGGCGGGCTGCTGTATTTGGTGCTGCTGACGGTGTATCCGGAAGCGGAAGGCGTGTACGGCGCGCGCGGACGTTTCCTCGTGCGCGGCGGCAGGCAAGCGGCGCGCGGTGTCGGCGCCCCGGCAATTCAGCCGAAGGGGTATTGAGCGCAGCATCGCGCGTCGCTGCGCGCTGGAAATACCGGTGCCGCCGCGCGGGAGATCCGCCGGCGGCATGGTTGTTTCGGGATGCCGGGTTGTATGCGCGTATGGGATGCCGCCCCTGACTTCTCCCTCGCTCGGCCGAAAACGACAGCACCCGCCGGGCAGGCGGGCGTGTGTCGACTCCGCTGCGGATCAGTGGAACGTGCTGCCCGCGAGCATCCCGCCGTCGACGATGAATTCCGAACCCGTGCAATACGCGGATTCGTCGGACGCGAGGAACAGTACGAGGCTCGCCACCTCGTCGGGTTTGCCGATACGCGCGATCGGCAGCCCGCTGTAGATCGATGACGAATCGAAATCCGCGTATTCCGGCGGGCGTGCCATCACGGTGTCGATGCCGCCCGGATGGACCGAGTTCACGCGGATCCCGTAGCGGCCGAACTCGAGCGCGGCGGCCTTCGTCATCCCGCGCACCGCGAACTTGCTCGATACATACGCGCTGCCGCCGGCCACGCCTTCCATCCCGGCCGTCGACGACACGTTGACGATCGAGCCGCCACCCGCATCCTTCAGCGCGGCCAATGCCGATTTCATGCCGAGCCAGCAGCCGACCTGGTTCACGTCGATCACCTTGCGATAGTCGTCGAGCGAACAGGACTCGATCGGCACGAGCTTCAGGATCGCCGCGTTGTTCACGAGGATGTCCAGCCGCCCGAAATGCGCGAGCGTCGCATTGACGGCGGTGTGCCAGTCGCCTTCGTTCGTCACGTCGAGATGCTGGTAGCGCGCGGCGTCGCCGAGTTCGGCCGCGACGCGCCGGCCCGCGTCGTCCAGCACGTCGGCGATCACCACGCGTGCGCCCTCGGCGACGAACCGGCGTGCCTCCGCCTCGCCCTGGCCGCGGGCGCCGCCCGTGATCAGCGCTACCTTGCCTTCGAGTCGTTTCATCCTGTTTGCTCCTGTGAGTGAAGGGGGACGCGCGCGGGCCCGCTCAGGCGGCGGCCGACGCGTCGATGATGCGGACCGGATCGGCGCCGTCCCAGGTATGCGCTTCGGCGATGCCGTGCGCGATCATCGCGCGCATGCCTGCACCTTCGATTACTTCGACGCGCACGCCTGGATCGTCGGCGTCGTCGAGATAGGCGACGCGCGTGGCCGGGTTGTGCGCGTCGAACACCACGCGCAGCCCGCGTGCCGTAAGTTGCGCGACGGCGGCATCGAGATCGTCGACCACCCATGCGACGTGATGCAGGCCCGTGAGCAGTTGTCCGTGCGCATCGCGGTACGGCGACGGCGCGTCGTTCGTCACGTGGATCAGTTCGATCTGCAGATCGGCGCGATACGCGAGCCCGACGTCCATCGTGACCGTCGTCGCTTCGCCGAAGCAGCGGCCGTCGAGCCGCACGTTGCGGAACACGGTCCATGGGCCGACATCGTGGCGGGCGCGCCAGCGCGCGATGCTGCGGTCGAGATCGGCGACCACATAGCCGATCTGGTCGATGGGGCCGAGGATAGGGGCGTTCATGGTGTCTCCGTGGCGGGCGCGAGCGGGCGCGGCGCCGTTTCGTGCGGCAATCGGCGCGCGATGAATGACGGTCATGATGGCAACAAAGGCGGTGCGGCGTGCCGTCCAAACGGACTAGCTGCACGCTATGCGGACGGCCCTGGGCGCTGCATCGCTGACGACGGATTTGCGTACAGGGCAGGACGAGCGAGGAAGGCGAGGAAAGCGAGGAAGGCGAGGAAGGCGAGGAAGGCGAGGAAGGCGAGGAAGGCGAGGAAGGCGAGGAAGGCGCGGAAAGCGCGGAAAGCGCGGAAAGCGCGGAAGCAGGAAAGCGGCAAGCGGCAAGCGGAGAAGCAGGGAAGCAGGGAAGCAGGGAAGCAGCAAAGCAGGGCGGAGCCGAAGCTGACGAAGCGCGTAAACCGGACGAGATCGACCGGCGTCGCGCTCGCGTACAACGTTGCCGTGATGGTGTTCGGCGGTTTCGCGCCGTTCATCGTCACATGGCCGACGCGTGCGAGCGGGTCGCCCGTCGCGCCCGCGTGGTACGTGCTGTTCGCCGCGTCGTTCGGGCTGGCCGCGAGCGTGTTCATGCACGACGGCGCGCCGTGCGTGCTCGCGCGCCGGCAGTTCTCGGGCGAGCCGCTGAGCGCCAAATAGTCGTTCGCCATTCGGGGCGATCAGCCATCGGCCCGGGCGGCATGCGGCGTATCGGCGCCGCCGATGGTTAGCATCGCGGACAGCGGCCTACCGGGGCCGCCGCCCGCTCGTTACGCTTGCGCAATCATCCACTCTGTCCGGAAGGTCGCCATGTCCCGGCTCGACTACACGCTGCTCGGCCCCTGCCTGCTCGCCATCGCGATCGACGCGATGGGGTTCGGGCTCGTCTACCCGATGATGTCCGCGATCTTCAGCGATCCGCACGCGGGCATCCTGCCGGCCGACGCCGGCGAACACGCGCGCAATTTCTACCTCGGTGTCGGCTACGGGATCTATCCGCTCTGCATGTTCTTCGGCTCGTCGCTGATGGGCGAGTTGTCGGACCGTTACGGCCGCCGCCGGATCCTGCTGCTGTGCGTGCTCGGCCTTGCTGCCGGCTACGCGCTGATGGCCGCCGGCGCGTGGCACGGGAGCGTCGCGCTGTTGCTGGCCGGCCGCGGGCTCACCGGTTTGATGGCAGGCTGCCAGGGCATCGCGCAGGCGGCCATCACCGACCTGAGCACGCCCGGGAACAAGGCGTACAACATGAGCATCATGTCGCTCGCGTTCAGCGCCGGCGTGATCGTCGGCCCCGTGCTCGGCGGCGTCACGTCCGACCGGACGATCTCGCCGCTGTTCGACTACGGCACGCCGTTCGTGCTCGTCGCCGCGCTGTCGCTCGTGTGCGCGTTCTGGACCTCGGCGTCGTATCGCGACACGGCCGCGCCGCGCAGCGACACGCGCATCGATCCGCTGCTGCCGCTGCGGATCATCGGGGAAGCCGCACGTCAGCGCAACGTCGCGTTCCTGTCGGTGGTGTTCTTCCTGATGCAGGTCGGCTATGGACTCTACCTGCAGACCATCATGCTGCTGCTGCAGGCGAAGTTCGGCTATACGAGCGCGCGGCTCGGGCTGTTCAGCGGCGTGATCGGCATCTGCTTCGTGTTCGGCCTGCTGTTCGTCGTGCGGCTGATGCTGCGCGTGTGGCGTGTGGTCGACATCGCGAAGACGGGCCTGCTCGTCGCGGGCCTCGGCCAGATCGCGTCGGCACTGTTTCCGCACGAGCCGGTGCTGTGGGTGCTCGCGATGGTGGTCGGCTGTTTCGACATGGTCGCCTACACGACCATGTATACGGCGTTTTCCGATGCCGTCAGCGAGGACCGGCAGGGCTGGGTGCTCGGCGTCGCGGGCTCGGTGATGGCCGTCGCATGGGTCGTGACGGGCGCGCTGACGAACCTGCTGCCGGTATTCGGCGAGAGCGGGCTGCTGCTGATCGGCGGCGCGGGCTTCCTGCTCAGCTTCGTGATGATGGTGGGCTACGGGCGCAAGCAGGCCGGCGGGCGCACGGCCGCGCTATCGTAGACGGTTGCGCGCAGGTTGGCCCGATCCTGTCGGACGTTGTCCTGCGGGCCGCTGTCGCGCGTGACCGCGCGGCCCGGCACTGGCGCCTCGCGGTCACGACGGGTCAGCCCACGGCGGCAATCTGGCGCGGGGCCGCGTGCGGCGACGTGCTGACGACCGGGCAGGTGCTCGCGCTCGATGTCGCACGACGCATGCGTGGCCGGTGCGCTGGCCGCGTTCAAGCGTGCGAAGCGGTCGGCCGCGCATCGGCGCGCGGCCCGCCCGGTCAGAACATCGTGTTCCCGTTCGCGGCTTTTTCGGGCACCGGCTGGATCACGTCCCAGTGCTCGACGATCTTGCCATCCTTCACGCGGAAGATGTCGACCACCGCTTCGCCGCGATCGCCCGGGCGCTCGGTCGCATGCACGTGCAGATAGACGAGGTCGCCGTCGGTCGCGCTGCGGACGATCTGCGCGCGCGATTGGGGGGTCTTCTGGAACGCGCCGACGAAGTACGACACGAACGGCTTCTTGCCGTCGGGCACGTGCGGGTTGTGCTGCTTGTAGTCGTCGGCGACGACGGCGGCAGCCTCGAGCGCTTCGTGCTTGTTGAAGAAGCGGTCGTAGAACGTCAGCACGAGCTGGCGGTTGGCTTCCTCGGCGGCCAGGTCGCGCGCGGCCGGGCCGGCGGCCGGCGCGGCGGTCGATGCGGCAAGCAGGACGAACGCGGCAACGGTGCGGACGGGCGAGCGGAGCGATGACATGCGGCAGGTTCCTTGTCTGGAGATGCGTGGACGGACGCGCGGTGCGTGGTGTGCGACTGCGGATGACGCCGATCGTCGTCATCGGCGGCGACGGGGTGCCGGTGGTGCGCGTGCGCATGCTTCGTAGAACTGGCAAGTCCGCTCGGCCATCGAGTCGATCGAATGGTACAGTTGCCGCGAACCCGTCACAAGAAGTCACCGCGGTGTGAACAGGTCACACCGCGGTGACCGTGCATTGCCCGTGAAAGAGAATCCCGTCATGTCGTTTCCGTCCGCCGACGAATCCGTCGAACTCGATCAGCCGTGCCCGATCCGCGATGTGCTCGACCGCATCGGCGACCAGTGGAGCCTGCTCGTGCTCGAGGCGCTGTCCGGCGGCACGATGCGTTTCAACGAACTCGCCCGTGCGATCGGCGACGTGTCGAAGCAGATGCTGTCGCGCACGCTCAAGCGGCTCGAGCAGGACGGCTTCGTCAGCCGCACGCTGTATGCGGAGGTGCCGCCGCGCGTCGAATATGCGTTGACGGACCTCGGGCGTTCGTTCCTGACGCCGATGCACGCGGTGATCCGCTGGGCCGACGAACATCATCGTGCGATTTGCGCGGCCCGTCGCCGCGCGCGCGAGCAGGAAAGCAGCGGGCGTTGAGCAGCGTGCGTCGTGTGGTCGCGTGACGACCGGCGACAGGATGCGTGCGTTGCGGCAGCAACAGATGATTTCGTTATCCGAACGTTTCGAGGGCGCTGCTTTCGCGTGCGGTGTCGCGAAGGGCGCAACGCACGCGTGGCGATCGGCGTTTGAGGGGGGCCGACGACCGTCGTGACCGGGGCGAGCGCGATCGGCATCCGCCCGGTCGGTCAGCTCGAATGCAGACAGGGCGGCGTGTCGATCGGCAAGGGCGCGGAAGCGGCGGCTTCGCGCCGAGCCACGGCCGCCGCGGACGACTTAACGCCAGGTGCCGTCGACGTAGACCCACACTTGACCCTGGCGCCGCCAGTATCCAGGTACCCACCTGCGCCCGGGGCGGCGGGCGACCCAGCGTCCGGACACCCATATATAGTGGCCGCGCTGCCAGCGCCAGTAGCCGTCGGTCCAGACATAGCCGTGCGGCCGTGGAGGCGGCGGCCGGCGATCATGCCGCGGTGCAGGCGGCGCGAAGCCCGGGCGATCGGAATAAGGCGGCCTGCCGTGGCCGGGAGGCGGTCCCGGCCGCCGGTACCCGGGTGGGGCGGGCTGGGCCGAGGCGGTACGCAGCCAGCCGCCGGTGGCGGCGAAGGCGGCGGTCAGTCCGACGGCGCGCAGCAACGAGCGTCGATTCATGGCGGGTCCTCTATATATGTTGTCAGAGCCGCCTTACATTAGCCTGCCGGTCCCGGAGCCGGGTTACGCGGGCCGTTAAGGCTGTTACCGCATGTCACGGCGGCCCGGCGGCACCCGGGGTGCCGCCGCCGATCTCCCCGTTGCAGTTGGCGCCGACGGCCAATGGGGTCGGCTACGGCCGCGCGGCCGAATGTTTACCGTTCAGTCGCTGCGTTTTAGGCGGCCAGGCCCAACATTTGAGATTGTTTTGGGTAAAAATTACCGTTTTCGTGTGGTTCCATCGATTCCGTTTGTTGTTTCTATGCAACCGTCAAGACGATGACACGAAAGAATGGTGGGATGAAAGCCTCCAAAAAACATCCGTCAATAGGTCAAAAAAAGACGTTAAAACAAATACTTATAACGCGTCCCCACTTTCATTATTTCTAGTTCTGGAAAAGCTTATTTCTTTATTTGCAGATCGCGCCCCTAGGGTACACCCCTAAACTCACGGTTCCCAAACGGGCAACTATCCGGGCGCGGCCAGAAGGACCGATGGCGCTCCCGGGCGGTTGCAGACCGTTTATGAACAAGGTCGCGAGACCTGCCTCTTTTTAGAAGGGAGCTCCACGAATGAACAAGACTCTGATCGTTGCAGCAGCTGCAGCATCGTTCGCTACCGTCGCTCACGCGCAAAGCAGCGTCACGCTGTACGGCGTGCTGGACGCAGGCATCACCTACCAAAGCAACGTCCAGAACGCAGCTGGCCAAGGCAAGTCGCTGTGGTCGATGGGTTCGGGCATTGACCAGAGCCGCTTCGGTCTGCGTGGTTCGGAAGACCTCGGTGGCGGCCTGAAGGCAATCTTCACGTTGGAAAGCGGCTTCAACATCGGCAACGGCAAGTTCGCGAACAACAACGGCATGTTCAACCGCCAGGCTTTCGTCGGCCTGTCGAGCCAGTACGGCACGGTTACGCTGGGTAAGCAGTACGACTCCGTCCAGGACTACCTGGCACCGCTGACCGCAACGGGCTCGTGGGGCGGTACGTACTTCGCTCACCCGTTCAACAACGACAACCTGAGCACGAACGGCGGCTACTCGGCTAACAACACGATCAAGTTCGCAAGCGCGAACTACGCTGGCCTGCAATTCGGCGGCACGTACTCGTTCTCGAACAGCACGAACTTCGGCAACAACCGTGCTTACAGCGGCGGCGTGTCGTACCAGTACCAAGGCCTGAAGCTGGGTGCAGCTTACTCGCAAGCGAACAACCCGAACAACAACGGCACGGGCGCAGTTGACTCGTCGTCGGCTCTGTTCAACGGCCAAGGCCGCCTGCGCACGTACGGCGCGGCTGCTGCATACGCATTCGGCCCGGCGCAAGTTGGCGCAGCATGGACGCAATCGCGTGTCGACAACCAAGCTAACGGCGCGGCTACGTTCCACGCTGACAACTACGAAGTCAACGCGAAGTACAACCTGACGCCGGCTCTGGGCCTGGGCGCAGCGTACACGTACACGAACGCGAAGGTTGCTGGCGAAAGCACGCACTGGAACCAGTTCGGCCTGCAAGCTGACTACTCGCTGTCGAAGCGCACCGACGTCTACGCACAAGCTGTGTACCAGCGCGCTGCGAAGAACGGCGTTGGCGCATCGATCTACAACGGCGACGTCAACACGCTGCCGAGCTCGTCGATCAACCAAACCGCAGCAACGGTTGGTCTGCGTCACCGCTTCTAAGCGTGACGGCTGGGTAACCAGCTTCGCAGTATCGAAAAAGGCGCCTTCGGGCGCCTTTTTTTTCGCCCGCCGCATCGGCGATGCGGGCTGCGATGGCGCTGCGTATCGTCCGGCCGCAAAAAAAGCGAGGCGCTGAGCCTCGCTTTTTGCTCGGTGTGCCGACGTGTGCGCTGCCGGCCGGCAGCATCAGCGCGTGTATTCGCCGTTGGCTTCCGGCTGGAACACGATCGCGGCGACCTTCATCAGCCTTTCGGCGCCGCTCGGCTGCAGCACTTTCACCAGCTGACCGCGTTGCGTGCCGAGCAGCGCCATGCCGACCGGCGAGAACACGTTCAGGCGGCCGAGCTCGAGATTGGCGGCGTCCGGATAAACAATCGTCCAGGTGGCCTGTTCCTGGGTCGCTTCGTCGAGCAGTGTGATCTGCGAGTTCATCGTGACGACGTTTGCCTTGATGGCGTCCGGTTGCACGATGTCTGCGCGCTCGAGCAGCGTGTCGAGCATCGTCTGGAAGCGCGGGTTGTGTTCGGCGTGCTTCTCGAGGCGAGCAACGTCGAGTTCGGTCAACTGGTAAAGGCGTTGTTTCATGGCAGTTCTCCAAATGATCGGCATGGGGCAGGCGGGGCGTGCCTATGGGGATCGCCCGGAGCCTGTCTGACCTGGCTCCGGGAAGGAGACCGAGCCGTCAGATCAGGCGCCGGGCAGGCGCGAGCGGCGCCTGGGCCGTGCGTCGAGCGAGGGGGTGCGCCGGCTGGCCGGCGCGCACGCGCACGCCGACCAGGCCAGGCGGCGAAACCGGAACGAGCATGGGCGCGTGCATGGTGAATGGGGTATCGGAAGGTGAATAAAACCTTACGATTCTACAACACAACCTTCCGGATCGGTGCTTCGGCTGTCGGCCTTTCGTCAGGCATTGTTGTGAAAATGATTTAAGTAATAGCGATCGCGCACGGTGACAGCGGTCGATTTTTTCCGAAAATGCAACGCTGTATGTTCAAACCAAGGGTTTCCCCTTGGTATCGCCAGCACTACACTTGATCCATCGCTTCAGACAGTCCCGCCGGGAGCGACGTCAAAAGAGAACACATTTCGGAGGTCCACCATGAAGTCGATCATCTACGCAGCGATCGCTGCATCCGTTCTTGCCGCCCCGATCGCATCGTTCGCACAGTCCGAGCAGGGCTTGACTCGCGACCAGGTTCGGGCCGAGCTCGTGCAACTCGAACAGAACGGCTACAAGCCGCTCGCGAGCGATTCGCAATATCCGGACAACGTCCAGGCCGCGGAACAACGGATCCAGCCGAACCAGCCGATGCTCGCCCAAGCCGATACGAGCGGTTATGGTGCGGTGGCGACGGGCGCAGGCCAGTCGGGCCGCCGCATGACGCATGAAGCCGCGAATCCCGTGAACTCCGTCTACTTCGGCAACTGAACATTCCCGGGTCTGCCCGAGCACAGCATGTGACCGACGGGACGCGCGCCGCTTGCGCGCGTCTGCGTCAGCAGAGCAGAACCTCCGTCGCCGCATTCCGGCGGCTTTTCCGCCCAGACGCTCGCGCGTTTGGGCCTTTTTCGCTGGGACGGATCAGGCGGACGTGACCGTCGGGGTGCCGTGGATATAGTGTTCCAGTTGGCTGATCGTGAATTGCTGGTCGGCAATCACGCTCTTCACGAGGTCGCCGATCGAGATCAGGCCGATCAGCTTGCCGTCCTGGATGACGGGCAGGTGGCGCATCCGGTGCTCGGTCATCAGTGCCATGCACTCGTCGGTGGATTGCGACGGTTCGACGTAGCGCACCTTGGCCGTCATGATTTCCTCGACGCGGGTGGCTTTCGACGAACGGTCCTGCAGCACGACCTTGCGCGCGTAGTCGCGCTCGGTGACGATGCCCGCGATGTCGTCGCCGTCCATGACCAGCAATGCGCCGATTCCCTTTTCCGCCATCAGCTTGATGGCGTCATAGACGAAATCGGCTTTCTTGACGGTGTAGATCGTGCGGCCGGAATCCGGCTTGGCTTTGAGAATTTGCGCGACAGTCGTGCTCATTTGCTTTCTCCGTGTGCGGGACGATGCAGGGAAGGCAGGGCGTGATGCGCGGCACCCGACGGGCCCAGTATAGCCGGGCCTGCTGCGGCAGTCGCGTGACGTTTCCAGATTAGCGGTAAACTCCGGTCACGCACTATCCACACAACTCCTACATTCCAGATCGTTTCGATTGAATTCATGATGTCTTCGCGTCCCCAATCGCCCACGCAGGGCAATGGCCAGGCAGACGAGTGCGTGACGCTCGTCGCCACCGCGTCGCTGCCCACGCGCTACGGTACGTTCACGTCGTACGCTTTCCGCGTATCGGGCAGCGATGCCGAACATCTTGCGCTCGTGATGGGCGACGTCACCGGCGAGCAGTCCGTGCTCACGCGGCTGCATTCCGAATGCCTGACCGGCGACGTGTTCGGCTCCTTCCGCTGCGATTGCGGCGAGCAGCTCGATCTCGCGCTGCGCTACATCGCGGCGGAAGATCGCGGTGTGCTGCTGTATCTGCGCGGCCACGAGGGGCGCGGCATCGGCCTGAGCAACAAGATTCGCGCATATGCGCTGCAGGAGCAGGGGCGCGACACCGTCGAGGCGAATCTCGACCTCGGCCTGCCCGACGACGCTCGCGAATACGATTCGGCCGCCGCGATCCTGCGGATCCTCGGCGTGACGTCGGTGCGGCTGATGAGCAATAACCCGAAGAAGTTCGACACGCTCGTGAAGCACGGCATTCCCGTGTGTGAACGCGTGGCGCTCGCAGTGCCCGTGCGCGAGGAAAACGAGCGTTACATCCGGACCAAGCAGGTCAAGTTCGGGCATTACTTCGAAGAGAACGAGTAATCGCGTTCGACGCGTGGGCGCCCGATCGGGCGTCGCGCTCATTCCGTGAACGCCGGACGGGACGATGCGTCCCGCTGCATTCGATTCCCGTCGCCGGTTCTCGCGACTGTCGCCGCTGGTTGCCGGCGCAGCTGACGAGCGCGATTGCTTCGTCCCTCCGCTTCGCCTTCGAGCTCGCTCCTGCGTTACGAGAACGGTGTACGCGGCCCGACGCACCCCATGCCTTCTGCACCTCCCGATCACGGTTGATCCGCCATTGAAGATAGAAACCGAACGTTTGACGTTGCGTCGCTGGCGGCCGGGCGATGCCGGTGCGCTGGTTGCGATGCACGCGGATCCCGATGTGACCGCGTGGCTGGCGCGTGGCCCGATGTCCTTCGATGAGGCGGAGGCCGTCATCGCACGCTTCGAAGCGCATTTCGACGCGCACGGTTTCGGTGTGTGGGCGATCGAGCGCCGTGCGGATGGCGCGCTGATCGGGCTCTGCGGGTTGTCGCGTGAAGTTCGTGACGAGCATCCGATGGCGCCGTGCGTCGAGATCATGTGGCGCCAGGCCCGCACATCGTGGGGGCATGGCCATGTCGCGGAAGCGGCCGCTGCGGTATTGGTCGACGGGTTCGGCCGCGTGGGGCTCGGCGAGATCTTTGCATGGACGGCTGCTGCCAACCAGCGATCGCAGCGTGTTGCGCAGCAACTCGGGATGGCGCGGCAACCGATGCGCGATTTCGAGCATCCTGCGTTGCCGCCGGGGCATGCGCTGCGACCGCATGTGGTGTTTGTCGCGCACGCAACTCCCGTTCGTCCGGATGACTACGTCGGCGCGTAACGCGCCCCGGGCACGCGGCCGTTAATGCCGCCTCGCGTTCTGCAGCACGATGCGGTAGCCGTCGGCGTCCTCGAACGTCTGTCCTGACGCATTCCAATATGGATTGAACGATGTCGCCCGCATGAAGCCGTGCGCGACTGCGCGTGCGTACGCGGCTTCCCATGCCGGGCGGTCGGGAAGATAGAAGACGATCAGGTCTTCGGGGCGGCGACGGGGCGACCGGATGCGCCGGACAGTGCGTGAATTCAAAGTGGTAATCGAGTCCTTCGCGTCCCAGTATCACGCCGGAGAAACCGTCGTGATCGTCGAAGCGCGCGAGCACTGCTGGCTCGAATGCGTCGCGGTACATGTGCTCGGTTCTGGCGAGGTCGGCGACGGGGCGCGCGATGCGCAGGTGGGCGTGCATGACGATGTCGGCTAGGGGGGGCGATTTGTCGATGCCGCCGGGCAGGCGCGGGCGCGCTGCTGGCAGGGGGGGGGCTTTGATGTGTCCCTGATAAATTATCGCAGACAAGAAAAAGCCCGCTACTGGAGCGGGCTGAATCCATGTTTGGAGACATGGAGGAGACGGATGTAACTTTAAGGGAAAACCCGAGGGATGGCAAGCCCTAGTTGCAATTGTGCAACGCAGCGCCGCCGGCTTTTCTGACCAGGCTGGTGCTGCACGCCATCCAGCTGTCGCGGGCGTTCCACCGTGTCGTGCCGAACAGCCGCCGCACCGTCGCGTATCCGCGGAGTCGCCGCCGGTCCTACATTGAGCCTGCCCGCGCGTGCGCGGCAAACGCGCCGAACCGCTCCTGCGCAACCGGCACCGCGTACTTGTTGCGCATTTCCGTCTCGATCCACGCGCAGGCCTCGCGCGCGCAGTCGGTCAGCGCATGCCGCGTCGCGTGTCCGTCGATGTCGTAGACGAAGCGCACGCCCACCTCGTCGTCGGCGACTTGCCGTTGCAGCTGATTGAGCTGCAGTTGCGGCCCGTGACGCTGCGACAGCGCGCGCAGCTCGTCGAAGTGATATTCGAGCCAGTCGGCAAAGAATAGCGCGTCGCTATGGCAGCGCAGACGGAACGCCGCACTACGCGACGGACGCTGCGCGCCGCCGCCGGCGGCCTGCGGCTCGCCGTTCGGCGCGATGGTCGCATCGACGGGCGCAAGCGGCTGCCCGGTCTGCCGGTACGGTTTGCGGTCGCGCAGTGCGTGCCACAGCAGTTCGTCGCCGGCGGCACCGGACGGCTGCATCGTCAGGTCGCGCCGGCCCTCGCCGACAGCGGCGACGTCGCGGATCACGAGGCGCAGCGAGCAGAGCGGCTCGTCCGCTACCAGCAGCGTCGCCGTGCGCGGGAGCCCGCACACGAGCGGCGCGGCGCCGGCGGCCCGGAACACGAGCCCGCGGCGATCGAGCCGCACGAGCGGCAGCGGCCGCGCAAACGTCGGGTAGGCGACTGCGACGCGGGCGCCGCCGGCGCCCGTCAACCCGGGCATCATCGCGCGAAAGACCTGAGACTGGTCCACGGTGGTTCTCCTTCGTTACGATGCCGCCCGGCCGGACTACGCGCGTTCCGGCTCAGGCGGCGATGGCTTGCCGGGCAGCCCGTCCCGGCTCGATTCCTAGTGCGGCAAACGTTTGCGGATCGATGTCGATCCAGCACGCGACAACCAGACGACCGTCCACCTGTTTCGGGGGACCTGCCCGGTGCGCGTGCACGCCGATCCGGCGGAACAGCCGCTCCATGCTCGCGAACGTCACGCCGATCAGCTGCCGCGCGCCCCGTTGCGCCGCGCATTCGACGACCGCGGCGAGCATCGGGCGGACGGCCCACTCGGCATTGCCGGGACCGCCTTCGTCGTCGCCGGTCGCCGCGAACCGCGACAGCTCCCAGACGGCAGCCGATTGCGGCAGTGCGACGTCCGCGGCGATCAGGTCGGCGAACAACGACTTCAGCAGATACGGGCGGGTGGTCGGCAACAGGCGCGCACATCCGCACACTTCGCCGCCGGCGTTTCTCGCGAACACGTAGACGGTATCGTCGCGATCGAACTGGTCGCGCTCGAAACATTCGTTCGCCGACGGGAGCGCCCAACCGAGCTGTTCGACGAACACATGGCGCCGATAGCGCCCGAGATCCGCTGCAAGTTCGTGTGGTAACCGCCCTTCATCGTGAACGAAGGTCCGCATGGTGTCCTCGGATCGGTACTTTGGTATGCCCGCATTACATCGCGCGTCCCGAGGAGGCGGTAACTGGTAACTCTTACAGGGTGAGGCCGCGCCGACACCATTCGACCGGTGGTAACGGTTTCTTGATCGGCGGGATTGAAATACCGGCGGCTTTTGCTTATAAAGAGCGCCAGTCTTGCGGAAATGTCAGACGAAAGTGCGGCCGGTTGTCACTGGAGCACGGGACCGGCATGATAGACGTCGTTGCGACCGAGCAATGCCGACGCAACCGCGGCCGGCCAATCGATGTGTGCGAGCCGCGCGGCCAGCACGGCGGCGGTGCGGAACATGCCGAGGTCGGCGCCGGTGGCGTCGACGGCCATGATGTTGCTGCGGACGTCGCCGCCCGCGATCGCGAACGTGCCCGTCGCGCGCTCGAGATACCAGTCCCAGCCGACCGTCAGGTACGCGAGGCCGGCACTGGCCGGGCGGTGCCATTCGGTGTAGCCGGCCAGACGCGCGTCGACGGCGCTGTCGCGCAGCTCCGCGAGCAGCGATGCATCGAGGCCGCTCGCGACATGGTCGAGCGCGAGCGCGGCCAGCGCGCTTTCGGACAGGCGCACGTAGCCGTCCGGAGACGGGCCGCGGACCGGGTGCAACAAAGGTGAAGTCATGCGCGGAATGTATCAGCCCCGAACCGGCGCTGGCACCTGACAGGTATGACAGCGTAACGTTGTCGGAGAATGAATGGAACTGCGCTGGCAGGATGCCTACCAACAATTCAGCGCCGCGGAAGACGAGCAGCAGCTCTTCCAGCGGATCGCCGCTTATTCTAAACGCCTCGGCTTCGAATATTGCTGTTACGGCATTCGCGTGCCGTTGCCCGTGTCGAAGCCGGCCGTCGCGATCTTCGATACCTATCCGGACGGCTGGATGGCCCACTACCAGGCGCAGAACTACATCGAGATCGACTCGACGGTGCGTGACGGCGCGCTCAGCACCAACATGATCGTCTGGCCGGACGTCGACCGGATCGATCCGTGTCCGCTTTGGCGGGACGCGCGCGACCACGGGCTGTCGGTGGGCGTCGCGCAGTCGAGCTGGGCGGCGCGCGGCGCGTTCGGGCTGCTGAGCATCGCGCGTCATGCGGACCGGCTCACGCCGGCCGAGATCAACATGCTGACGCTGCAGACCAACTGGCTCGCGAACCTGTCGCATTCGCTGATGAGCCGCTTCATGGTGCCGAAGCTGTCGCCCGAGGCGAGCGTCACGCTGACCGCGCGCGAGCGCGAGGTGCTGTGCTGGACGGCCGAAGGGAAGACCGCGTGCGAGATCGGCCAGATCCTCAGCATCTCGGAGCGCACGGTCAACTTCCACGTGAACAACATCCTCGAGAAGCTCGCCGCGACCAACAAGGTCCAGGCGGTGGTCAAGGCGATCTCGGCCGGGCTCATCGATACGCCCTGACGCAAAACTGGCGGCGGGGCGGTCGTGCCGAGCCGGCCGCCTTTGCGCTCACTCCATCATCGGCTCCGCTTCCTTCGCGGTCCAGCTCACGCTGGAAATGCTCTTCTCCATGCTCATCCGGCTCGCGATCTGCTCGAGCTTCTGCTGATCCTTCGGATGCAGCTTCAGCGTCGCGGTCACCTTCAGCCGGTCCGGCTGCTCGGGCACGTCCTCGCTCGTCAGGCTCTGGAACGACAGCGGTTTCGCATACATCGCATTCGACAGCAGCGTGCGGATGTGCACTTCGTCGGCGGCGAGGCAGATCACGGTGATCTGGTATTCGCGAACGAGGTCGGCATTCGACACGGGTGTCGCGTTGATCGCCTGGCTGACGCCGCGCAGCACCGTGTTGGTGAGCAGCACGACGCCCGTGCCGGCCAGGGCCGGCACGTAGTGGCCGGACCCGGCCAGCACGCCGACGGCGGCCGAGCACCACAGCGTCGCGGCCGTGTTGATGCCCTGGATCGAACCCTTGTCGCGCATGATCACGCCGCCGCCGAGAAAGCCGACGCCCGACACGACGTAAGCGGCGATCTGCGTGACGCCGGCCACGCCGTTGCCGGTCAGCACGCCGAGCGTGACGAACAGGCAGGCGCCGCTCGCGACGAGCGTGATCGTGCGCAGCCCCGCCGTGCGTTGCCGCATCTGGCGTTCGAGGCCGATCGCGACGCCGCAGGCGAACGCAGTGAAAAGACGGAGTGCGAAATCGAGAGTCATGATGGTCCTGCCGTGCCAAGTGCGCATGCCGGCCCGCGGCGCGGCGGCGCGAAGCCGAACGCGGCACGATGGCCGTCATCGCGCGGTACTGTACCGCGCGGATGCGTCATTCAATGTGAAACGGATGGCGTGCGGGCTCGCGGAACGCGAGCCGCGGCAGGAGAACTGCGTCGGACAGGCGTTCAGGCGGCAAGCGGCGCACGCAACGGAGTGCTGCAACTGTCCACGATGGTTCCTGAAGGAAGAATGGGCGGCATTCTAGTGGGCCGCGCGCGCAGGCGTCAACCCGTCTGGCGGCCGGCCGCGAACGGCCGCGAACGGCCGGTGGTCACTGCGACGGTGACTGCCACGCGCCGATCGTCCCCGTCGCGAGCGCGAGCGCGGCGGCGGCCGACAGCGCGCCGGCGTAGCTGTCGACCTCCGCGTTGCGGGCCGCGAGCAGCTGGCTTTGCGCGATCGTCGCATCGGTGACCGAGCCGACGCCGTTGCGGTACGCGGTCAGCGCCGCGTCGTAGCTCGTCTGCGCGGCATCGACGAGCGCCTTCGCCGCGTCGTGCGACGCGAGGCTCGTCTGCACCGCGTTCTGCGCGGCGACGACCTGGCGGACGGCTTCCTCCTTGGTCCGCGTGAGGCGCGCGGATGCGCTCTGCGCATCGTTGCGCGCCTGCATCAGCACCGCCGAGCGCAGGCCGCCGTCGTACAGCGGAATCGTCACCCCGAGGAACACGCCGCCGCCGTAGTGGCTGCCGTTCAGGTTCACGGTCGGGGCCTGGTCGCCGATCGCGGGCAGCGCGGTGATCGCCGTGCCGCCGCTGGCGTAGGACGTCGACGCTGACAGGAAGATCTTCGGCATGAAAGCGGCTTGAGCGGCCTTGATCTTCGCGCGGTTGGCCTGCTCGAGCGCATAGGCGCCCTGCAGGTCGGGGCGGCGCGCGATCGCGTCCGACACGATCGCGTCGACCGACGACGCGAGCGCAGGCGGCAGCGCTCGCCTGGGCAGCGCGGCGATCGACGGTTTCGACAGCGGCGAGATGCCGAGCGCGGAAACCAGCGCGAGGTAGCCGTCGCTTTCCGTGCCGTTCGCCTGGACCAGCGCGAGGTTCGCCTGTGCGCGATTCTGCGTCGCCTGCGCGAGTTCGACGACGGTGCCGACGCCTTGCCTGAGCCGTGCGCGCGACGCCGCGAGAATCGCGTCCGCGTTCGCCAGGCCCTGCTGCGCGCTGACCGCGCGCGAGCGGGCGGCTTCGTAACGGTAATACGCGACGGTCACGTCGTGGATCACCTGCTGATGCACGGCCGTGAACGCGACGTTCGACGCGACCGACGCCTGTTCGGCCGCCTCGACGCGCGCCGCGCGGCCGCCGAAATCGAACAGCAGCCATTGCAGCGACAGCGCCGAGATCGTGCCGTGCACGGTCGTATTGCTCGACGAGTCGCCGAGGATCGTCGACGTCGAGCCGTGACTCGCCTGGTACGCGCCCATCGCGGTCGCGGACAGGTTCGGCAGGTATGCGGCCTTCGCGATGCCGACCGCGAGCGCCGCGTTGCGCGCGTCGTTCCACGCGATGCGGGTCAGCGGGTTCGTCGATTCGGCGAGATCGATCAGCTCGGGCAGCGTGTACGGATGCGCGGCATCGAGCGCGGCCGGCGGCGACACCGATGCGAGCGCGGGCGAGGCCGGCAGCGTGTAGTCGTGCGGCGCACGCTGCGCGGATGCAAGCGGTGGCGCCGGCACGATGTCGCCGGCGGCCGACGTTTGCGGCTGCCACGGGCGGTCGGGGGCCTGCGGCGCGAGATCGACCGACGACGTGGCGCAACCGGTCAGCGCGATGGCGGTCGCGAGCGCGGCGGCGGCGATCGATGCGGCCGGCGGTTCAGGGACGCGCATGAGGGGCAGGCTCCTTCGGGGTGTCTGGGCGCGCGGCGTCGGCGATGTGCGCGAGCCGCGTGTCGATCAGGTTCAGCAGCGCGTCGCGTGCAGGGTCGGTGGAGGTGGCGGCCGGCGGCGGGGCCGGCTCGGCTGCCGCGCCTGCCGTCGACGACGGCGGCGCCGAAGCGGCGTCGGCGGTCGGGGCGTCGTCGCGCAGTTCGACCACGCGCGCGAGGTGCGCGCCGATCGCCGCATCGCCCGGCGTGCGGTCGGCGAGCAGGAACAGCGGGCCTTCGAGCGCGCCGAGTTCCGCGAGCGCGCGTCGCCGGGTGGCGAGCCACGTGGCGGCCGGCCGCACCCACGACGGTTCGTAGTGGATCAGGCCGAGCTCCTGCGCGATCGCGCCGTGGCGCGCGAACGCTTCGGCGGCGAGCGTGCGGCGTTCGGCCGGCTGCACGACCTGCGCGATACGGCGCCATTGATCGAGCAGCGCCGCGAACGCGACGTCGATCTGCTTGCCGATGCTGACGGGCCAGATGCGCGTGAACACGAGATACACGACGACGTTGCCGAGCAGGATGCCGATCGTGCGATCGCGCGCGAGCGTCAGGTCGAAGCCGGGGCCCGCGCCCTGGATCACGCACAGGAAGAACGCGAACGCGACCTGGAAGCCAGCGTACGCAATGCGCGGCGAACCGAACGCGACCCACGCGGACAGCCACGCGCCGACGAACACGAGCGCCATCAGCTCGCCGATCGACGACAGCGCCGGCACGACGAACACGAGCGCCGCGGTGCCGATCAGCGCGCCGACGATGCAGCCGGCGATCCGCAGCGTGAGCTTCTCGACCGTTTCGGCCGTCGAGCCGAGCGACACCATGTAGCAGGTGATGAAGCAGGTATGGATGCCCGACCAGTCGAGCTGCGAGTACAGCAGGTAGCAGAACATCGCCGCGACGGTCGTCTTCAGCGCGTAGCGGATGTGGTCGGGGTTGGTGCGGGCGTCCGGCAGGAAGAAGCCGCCGCGCGGCGCGGCGGGTGCGTTGGCGTTGGCGGTTGCAGCCGATGCGTCGGGCGGAGCCTCCGTCGGTGCGGCAGATGCGGCCGATGCGGCCGGTGCAGTCGCTGCAGTCGATTCAGCAGGTGTGGCCGGCTCGGCGAACTGCGTGATGGCCGTGTGCAGATCGGTTGCGACGACGCGCGCGAGCGGCGGCAGCGTATCGGCCGGCGGCAGCCCCAGCGTCACGTCGACCGGATAACCGCCTTGCTCGAGGATGCCGGCCATCTCGTCGAGTGTCGCCGCAGCCGGTTGCGCGAACGCGGCGGGCAGCCGCGCGTCCGGTTCGCGGTCGGCGAGCGCGACCGCGACGAGCAGCGCGGTGCTCGACGCGATGGCTTGCCGTATCGCGGGTGCGTCGGCGGCGGGCGTCGACCCTTCGAGCGTCGACAGCTTGAGCCACGTGAGGAGCTGCTTGTCGCCTTCGCGCAGGCTCGCGTCGAAGGCCGTGCGCGCATCCTCGTCGCCGCGCAGCCGCTGCGCGGCGAGCCGCAGCCGTTTCGCGAGCTGCGCGAGCGCGAGCTTGCGCGGCGAAGGCGCGATCAGCAGGTTGACGACGATCGCGACGCCGACCGGAATCGCGACCATCAGCCATGCGTAGAGCAGCGCACGCGTCGCGGCTTCGCCGACCGGCGCGAGGCCGAGCTGGTCGAGCCCGAAGCCGACGATCATCGCGAGGATCGCGCCGACCGGGCGCAGCTTGCTCGCCGACGTGAGGTACAGCAACCCGGCCGACAGCACGGCCATGCACGCGACGCGCAGCACCGAATAGTCGATGCTGAAGATCGCGACGCCGATCACGAGCGCGATCACGAGCGTGATGAGCAGCAGCATCGCGACCGCGAGCACGACGCTCGTCACGCGGTCGGCGCGGTTCAGGAAGAACACGACGTACGCGGAGATCGCGGCTTCCGGCGTGCCGTAGCCGCTCGTCACGAGCACGACGAGCGCGCAGATCAGTGCGACCCGCGCGGCCATCGCGGCGCGCCCCGGAAACGGCGCGAGCAGTCGCAGGACTTCGCGCGGGCCGGGGGCGCGGACCTCAGCGGCAGGCTGAGCCATGCCGGACCTCGACGATCGCGCTCGCGCCGACGCGCACGAGCTTGCCGTCGGGTTCGTCGAGCTTCACACGCACCGGGAAGCGCTGCGCGACATGTACCCAGTTCACCGAGCGCTGCACGATCGGCAGTGCGCGCGGCAGGTTGATGCGGTCGCTGTCCGCGATGCCTGCGCCGATGCCGACGACCTTGCCCGTCAGCGGCCGGCTGCGGTCGATCATCGAATAGACGGTCGCGCAGTCGCCGACCGTGATGCGGTTCAACGACGTTTCGCGGAAATTGCCGACGGCGAACCATTCGCTCGCATCGATCAGCGTGAAGATCGACTGGTTCGGCGCGAGGGTTTCGCCGGCAAGCACGGTCAGGCCCGTCACGAGCCCGTCGTGCGGCGCGCGCACCACCGTGTCGTCGAGCGCGTGCTGCGCGCGGGCGAGTGCGGCTTCGCGTGCATGGAGCGTGGCGATCGCATCGGCGTCGTCGCCGATCGTCTGCGCGGACGCTCGCTGTTGTTCCTGCGCCTGCGCGAGCGACACGGCCGCGTCGCGCTGCCGGACCTTCGCCTGGTCGAACTGCTGTGCGCTGACGTAGCCCTGCGCCGCGAGCGGCGCGAGCCGGTTCACGTCGCGCGTCGCGAGATCGTGATTCTGCGACGCGCGCTTGACCTGCTCGGCGGCGACGGCTGCGTTCGAGCGCTCGCCGATCAGCGACCGGCGGCGCGTGTCGAGCGACGCGCGCGCGAGTTCGAGGTCGGCCTGCGCCTGCGCGACCGTCAGCCGGTACGGCACCGGATCGATCTGATACAGCAGGTCGCCTTTTGCAACGCGCTGGTTCTCGTGCACGGCAAGCTGCACGATGCGGCCGCCGACGGGCGATGCGACGTGCACGACGTCCGCGTCGATCGACGCGTCGTCGGTGGACGGGTAGGCCGTCGTGCGGTGGTACGCGTATGCGAGCGCGGCGATGCCGAGCGCGACGATCGCCAGCGCGATCACGCGGCCTTTCGTGGACGGGCGGGCGGTGCCGGCGGCCTTCATGCGAACGGCCCCGTGCCGGTGAGCCACACGATCACGGCGACCACGAGCCCGATCGCGGTGCAGACGGCGAGCTGGTAGGGCACCGTGGCGGCCCAGCCGGTCGCGACGAACACGCGGTGCGCGACGATCGCGCCGACGATGCCGACGATCGCGCTGACGAGCCAGAGCGGGAAATACGCGCCGAACAGGACGTACGACGGTGCGCCGCGCGACGTGCAGCCCGCGAGCGGCAGGGCGGGCGCGAGGACGGCGGCGACGCGCAGGGGGGCGCGCGGCGTTGTTTTTCTCATGGTGTGACGAGCTCGACGTTGGGGGGGAGCCGGGCGCGGCGCAAGGCGGTTCGTCGCCGCGACGACGATTCCGCGATACGGAGCCGATCATAAATCAGCGCGATGCGGACCGCCAGCGATGCCCGGCGTGCCTGCCGCACGCACGGGGCTGCCCGGTGGGCGCTTCGGTGCGATCGATGGCGGTTCGCGATTCTGCCAGCGCATGCACTGGCAGGGTTGCTGACGGACTGTAAAGGATCGTCAGACGAAACCGGGCCGATGCCGTTTGTCTGCCGATGAAGCGGGAATCGGCGAGCCGAATGCGGAATTGACGCGCAGTCGCGGATGAATCCGCGTTCGGGCCGCGCGGTGCGTCCGCCGTGGCCGTGACCGGTCGTGCCGGCCGGTATCTGTGTACCATCGTGCGAAGAGCGCGACGCGTGAAGAGGCTTGACGGCACGGTCCAGTCCGATGCGCGGCGCGGAAGCGGTACCGCAACGAGGAAGAGTGTTCCATGCGAAGTTTCTTTGTCCGGTTCATTGCGATCGGCGTGGTGTTCCATTTGTATGTCGGGCTGCGGATCATTCCCGACGCCTTCGCGTCGCCGCTCGCGCGCACGATCGCGGCGCTGATGCTGGCGAGCTTCGTCGTGCTGATTCCGGTCGGCATGTTCTCGCGCCGCTTCGACGAAGGCTGGGCCGCGACGCTGGCCGGCTGGGCCGGTTCGATCGCGATGGGCTTCTTTTCGTCGCTGCTGGTGCTGACGTTCCTGCGCGAGCCGGTGCTGCTCGGCGTCGTCGCATGGCGGCATCTGGGGCATGACGGCGCCTGGAGCGGCGCGGCATCCGACACGGCGCTCGGCGTGCTGGCGGGCGCGGTGCTGGTCAGCGCGCTCGGATTCGTCGGCGCGCGCCGCACGGCGGCGGTCAAGCGCGTGTCGATTCCGGTCGACGGGCTGCCGGCCGCGCTCGACGGGCTGACGATCGTGCAACTTTCGGACATTCACGTCGGGCCGACGATCAAGCGCCCGTATATCGAGCGGATCGTGCGCGCGGTCAATGCGCTCGAGGCCGATCTCGTCGTCGTGACGGGCGACGTGGTCGACGGCTCGGTCAAGCGGCTGCGCGAGCACACGGCGCCGCTCGGCCGCATGCAGTCGCGGCACGGCAGCTTCCTCGTGACGGGCAACCACGAGTACTACGCCGGCGCGCACGCATGGATCGACGAGTTCAGGCGGATCGGGTTGACGGTGCTGCTCAACGAACACGTGCTGATCGAACACGACGGCGCGCGCGCGGTGCTCGCCGGCGTCACCGATTTCACGGCGGGCGGGTTCGATCCCGCGCATCGCAGCGATCCCGAGCAGGCGCTGGCGGGCGCGCCGCACGACGTCGCCACGAAGATCCTGCTCGCGCACCAGCCGCGCAGCGCGGAAGCGGCGAGCCGCGCCGGTTTCACCGTGCAGCTGTCCGGCCATACGCACGGCGGGCAGTTCCTGCCGTGGCCGCCGTTCGTGCGCCTGCAGCAGCCCGTGATCGGCGGGCTGAACCGGTTCGGCACGATGTGGCTCTATACCAGCCGCGGCACCGGCTACTGGGGGCCGCCGAACCGCTTCGGCGTGCCGTCCGAGATCACGCTGATCCGGTTGACCCGCGGCCGCTAGCGCGCCGGAATGACAGCGCATGGCGTCGCGCGTCGCCGTTGGCTACCATGCAGACGTGGTTTCCCCGCACCGTTCATTTGCTGCCTGATCGCGACATGTCGACGCCCGATCTTTTCGCCGATTCGCCCGTGCCCGACGTGGACTGGTACCCGGACTGGCTCGCGCCGGCCGACGCCGATCGCGTGCTGGCCGCGCTGATCGACGAGGTCGCGTGGCGGCAGGACACGATCCGCACGCCGCGCGGTCGCATTCCGCTGCCGCGGCTCACCGCGTGGCAGGGCGAGCCCGACGCCGTCTACGTGTATTCGGGGATCCGCAACGTGCCCGCGCCGTGGACGCCGGCCGTGCTCGACCTGAAGCGCGCGGTCGAGGCGACCTGCGGCGCGCGATTCAACAGTGTGCTGCTCAATCGCTATCGCAACGGGCAGGACAGTCTCGGCTGGCATGCCGACAACGAGCCGGAGCTCGGCGACGCGCCGGTGATCGCGTCGGTGAGCCTCGGCGCGATGCGCGTGTTCGACCTGCGTCATCGTGCGACCGGCGTCGTGCACGCGTACCGGCTGACACACGGCAGCCTGCTCGTGATGCGCGGCCGCACGCAGGCCGAATGGCAGCACCGCGTGCCGAAGGCGCCGGCCGTGCAGGGTGAGCGCGTCAACCTGACGTTCCGGCGGGTGGTGTCGGCGGGAAGCGGCCGGTAGCGGCCGGAGATGCCGACCGGCGGACGCCACGGGCCGACGTAGGTGATGGTCCGGCGCACGCGTGCCGGTCGCACCCCGTTTTTCATCCGGGCGAAGCTAGCCGCCGTCGATGCGGCACGTTGCCGCACTCAGGTGTCCGGGGCGGCTTGAACCGGCCTGCGAGGCCCGTCCCATAAGGGTTTCAGGTGGTTTTGATTGACCGCCCGGTTCTGATAGGCAGGTGTAAGCCCTGATGGTGCGTCGCAACATTTATTGACTAGACTGTCGAATGGCTGAAACGCGCCGGACGCCGGCGCATTTTTTCGACATGCCTGACGCGTCGCCGACGTGATGCGCAGTGCAGGAGCATAAAACCCGTGACCGTACTGGACTCATCCCTCGAACCCTCGCTGCACGTCTTCGAACAAGACGGCGGATGGCAATGGGCGCTGACGGTGAAGCGGGCGTCGGGTGTCGGTGTGAAAGTCGTCGCATTCAGCACGGACGGCTTTCGCGGTGAAGCCGACGCATACGCCGCTGGCCAGCTCGCCCGTGCCGAGTACGACGCTGCCGTGACGGCCTGACGTCGCGTCGCGCCGATCCCGCTCGCGGATCGGTGCGGTCGTTTGTTTCCTCGCGTTTCTTCCCCCTTTCGTTTTCTAGTCGCACATCGGCCGTGATCGTGCCGGCCGGTACCGCACGTGAGGCATCCCGATCGCGGATGAGCAGGGCCGGCGGCCCGCCTTGCCTAAGGCGACGTTCCGATGGGCAGTCCTGTCTATCGCTGTTATCCTTTCGATCGCATCAGGCTATATGAGTCCGGCTACGCGATCGGGCGCGCCGGGCCATCGGCCGCCTGCGCCGGATCGTGTTGATCCGGTCCGGTCGAAATTCCATAATCAAGCATTGCGGGTCATTCGTGAACGCTTCCATTCCGTCCATGTGCACAGGATCAATCCAACGATGAGCGGCGCATCGAAACCGCCGGCGAAGCCGGCAAGTGCGCCGCGCGCGACAGCCGGCGACGACGTCGACCACGATGCGTCGAAGCAGGGCGCGGGCGACGACGAACCGTCGGGCGGCGCGTCGTCGTATCTGGTGCCGGGCCTCGAGCGCGGGCTGCGGATCCTCGCCGAATTCTCCGCGCGCGAGCCGGTGCTCGGCGCGCCCGAGCTGTCAAAGCGCATCGGCATTCCGCGCACGACCACCTTCCGCCTGCTGCAGACGCTCGAAGCGCTCGGCTTTCTCGAGCGCGTGAACGGCGACCGCTATTTCCGGCTCGGCGTCGGCGTGCTGCGGCTCGGCTTCGAATACCTGAATTCGCTGGAACTGACCGATCTCGGCACGCCCGTGCTCGAACGATTGCGCGATGCGACCGGCCTGTCGACGCACCTGCTGATCCGCGACCAGCGCGATGTCGTGTTCGTCGCGAAGGCGCAGAGCAACACGTCGATGTTCGGTTCGGTGAAGGTGCACGTCGGCACGCGGCTGCCCGCGCACGCGACCGTGCACGGCCATGTGCTGATGGGCGACCTCACGCGCGACGCGCTGCGCCAGCTGTATCCGGAGAAGCGGCTCGAACAGTTCACCGAGCGCACGCCGGGCACGGTGGACGAGTTGTACGAGCGTGTGCGTCATTACGCGCGGCTCGGCTACGCGGTCAGCGAAGCCGCGTTCGAGAGCGGCATCTCGGCCGTGACGGCACCCGTGCGCGATCATTCGGGCGCAATCGTCGCGGCGATCACCGCGACGGTGCCGCGCTCGGAAATCGGCGAGGCCGGCGAGAAGGAGCGGCTCGTCGAAGCGGTATGCGGCGCGGCGGTCGACCTGTCGCAGCGGCTGAACTACCGGCCGCTCGAAAGCGACCCGACGTTCGCGCACGCGCGCCATCGCGTCGCGATGTTCTGATTCGCGGCATGAGCCGCGTCGCGCGGCTTCGTCAGTAGCCTGTCGCAAGTAGCCAAAAAAAGAGCAGCCCCCGGGCTGCTCTTTTCTTTTCCGCCGTCGGGCGCATCCGCCCGCCGCCGCTCAGAACGAGTGATGGATGCCGGTCAGCACGATCACCTGGTTCGCGGTGCTCGACGCGCCGGCCGTGAAGAACGCGGCCTTCGCGCCGCCCGAACCGTGCTCGTACAGCACGTTCGCATACAGCTGCGTGCGCTTCGACAGCGCATAGATGTCGCCGAGCTCGACCTGCGTCCAGCGGCGGCCGGCCAGCGTCGTGGTCGCCGCGCCGCCCGCGATCGTGTTGAACGCGCTGCTGCGGTAGTTCACGCCCGCGTCGTAGCTCTGGAACGTGTCGGAAAACCCGTTCGACTGCATCTTCACGCGCGTATAGAGGCCGTGCACGAGGAAGTCGCCGATCTGGTAGGACGCGCCCGCGCCGATGTTCTCGACCTTGTTCGCGATGTAGCCGGTCGCGGTGTTCTGCCCCTGGAACGACGTGATACCCGTCTGGCTGATCAGAATCGAGCGGTCGTGCTCGTTCGAGTAGACGGCCGATGCCTTGAACGGCCCGTTCGCGTAGTTCAGCGCGACCCCGACCGACTTGCCGGTCGAGAAGTTCGTCGTGTTGCCGAGCGCCATCGCCGCCGCGGCCGAGAAGCCGGCGAAGCTCGGCGAACGGTACTTGACCGCGTTGTTGTACGGCACGTTGCCGGTCGCGGCGAGCCCGTCGATGTTGCCCGGATGGAACGCATACCAGCTCAGCGCGAGATACGCGGTGCTGAGCGGATCGAGATAGTCGAACGTCAGCGGCGTCTGGCGGCCGAGCGTCAGCGTGCCGTAGCGGTCGGAGCTGAGGCCGACGAAGGCCGCGCGGTTCCAGATCGTGTTCGCGGTCGCGAACTGGCCGTTGTTCGTATAGAAGCCGTTTTCGAGCTGGAAGATCGCCGACAGGCCGCTGCCGAGGTCTTCCTTGCCTTTCAGGCCCCACCGGTCGGGTTGCGTGTTGCCCTGGATCATCGCCCACTTCGCGTGGCCGCCGACGTTGTTCACATAGGCGACGCCGGCATCCAGGCTGCCGTACAGCACCACGCTGCTTTGTGCCCAGGCGCCCGACATCGCGCCCATTCCGATGATTGCTGCTGCTACCGCTTGCTTGACCATTTGATCTCCTGACTCTCCAAACCTGATGAGAAACGTGCCGTGGCGGCGGGCGCGGGGGACGGCCGGCCGTCGCGCGTTCTTCACCACCGGGCGGGCATTTTTAATGTTCCATATAAGGAACAATGTGCCTCTGATGGAATGAAGTATAGAGGTGTCGCGCGCCGGATCAAAAATAAATTTATCGGGCCGGATGCGGGTGGTGACGATCCGCAACACGGGACCGAGCGTCCTGAAAAAGGACTTAAATCCCCGCCACAAAACAAAAAATCACCTTTTTCAAGACGAGTGGCGGCGATCGTCGACCCGGCGGTCGGTGTTTTCCCTAGGACATGCAGCTTTTTGTTTTACTCGTGGGAAGTCACTTCTATAATCACCATCCATAAACTGCTGTTCCGGGTATGGAACAAACCCGGGACGAACCGAGAGTCGATCAGAAGGAAGGGTGTGAGATGTCTGAACAATGGGTTTGTGCCGGGCACGCCGGCGCGCTGTCGGAAGACACGCCGATCGAGTTCAAGCGGACCGACGGCGTCGAAATCGGGATCTACCGCGTCGGCGACGAGGTGTATGCGCTCGAGAACGTGTGCCCGCATGCCTACGCGCTGCTGACGCAGGGGTTCGTCGACGAAGGCACGGTCGAATGTCCGCTGCACGAGGCCGTGTTCGACATCAAGACGGGCGAATGCCTGAAGGGCCCGGGCGGGCGCGCGCTGAAGCAGTACGCGGTGCGCCTGGCAGGCGAGGAAATCCAGATCAAGGTGGAGTAACCGATGAAAGAAGCGACCGTCAACTTCAATCCGTTCCTGAAGCCGTGGGTGGCGCCGCAGCCGAACAACGTCGCCGGCAAGGGGCAGATCGAGATCCCGGGCCAGGTCGAGAACCGCATCTGGCAAAACCGCAAGGCCGAGCCGACGCAGTACGAGAACGATCTGGGCGATGCGCTCGAACGCGTGTTCGAGAGCGGCGCGACCGAGCTGGACGAGGTCGTCGCGGGCCTGAACCGCATCGGCTTCCGCGCGCCGGACGGCACGGCGTGGACGCCCGAGCGCTTCCGCGCCGAAATGGCCTCGCTCGCGGAATGAGCGCACCGACCGCGCCGCACGCCTGAGCGCCGACCCGACAACCGCATCCGGAGCACACTGATGACGTCCCCCGCACAACACGAAACACAACACGACCCGGTCCGCGACTACCTCGACCGCGGCATCAAGAACTACTGGTATCCCGTTGCGCCCAGCTGGCAGGTGTCGAATGCGCCCGTTGGCCTCACGCGCCTGTCCGAGCAGATCGTGCTGTGGCGCGATCACGAAGGCAAAGTCCATGCGCTCGAAGACCGTTGCCCGCACCGCGGCGCGCGCCTGTCGCTCGGATGGAACCTCGGCGGCAGCATCGCGTGCTGGTATCACGGCATCGAAGTCGACGGCGGCGGCACGGTCAACCGCGTGCCGGCCGTATCGAACTGTCCGCTCGAAGGCACGAAGTGCGTGAAGTCGTATCCGGTCGAAGAGAAGGCCGGCGCGATCTTCCTGTGGTTCGGCGACGAAGCGCACGGCGAGCCGGCGCCGCTGAACCTGCCGGAAGAACTGGTCGCCGACGAATACGCGCACTTCCTGTGCGTGTCGAACTGGAAGTGCAATTACCAGTACGCGATCGACAACGTGATGGACCCGATGCACGGCGCGTACCTGCACGCGACGTCGCACTCGATGGCCGAAGGCGACAAGCAGGCCGACATGCGTGTGCGCAAGACGGAAACGGGCCTGATGTTCGAGAAGATCGGCCAGCGCGACGTGAACTTCGACTGGGTCGAGCTCGGCGAAACCGGCTGCCTGTGGATGCGCCTCGCGATTCCGTACAAGCAGAAGTTCGGCCCGGGCGGCAACTTCGGGATCATCGGCTTCGCGACGCCGGTCGACGGCGACAACTGCCAGGTCTACTTCTGGCGTACGCGCAAGGTCAGCGGCTGGCAGCGCGACGTGTGGCGCTTCATGTACCGCAACCGCCTCGAGGGCCTGCACTGGGACGTGCTCGAGCAGGACCGCTACGTTCTCGAAAGCCTCGCGCCGCACGCGCGCGATCACGAATACCTGTACCAGCACGACGTCGGCATCACGCGCGTGCGCCGGATGCTGCGCCAGCGCGCGCAGGAACACCTGTCCGCGCTCGACGCGCATCGCGCGGCGCACGCCGCGGCGGAGCCCGCGAATGGCTGAGTTCGCTCCGGTCGTGTCGCTGCCGGGGCGCCGCGTGCTCGTCACGGGCGGCGCGCGCGGTCTCGGTGCCGCGTTCGTGAAGGCGCTCGTCGAAGCGGGCGCGCAGGTCGCGTTCGGCGACGTGCTCGCCGAAGAGGGCCGCGCGCTGGCCGCGCAGCTCACGCAAGCCGGCCACACCGCGCATTTCTTCACGCTCGACCTGGCCGATCCGGCGAGCGTCACGGCTTTCGTCGCGCAGGGCGCGGCGGCGCTCGGCGGCATCGACGCACTGATCAACAACGCGGCGATCACGAACTCGGGCGGCAAGCTGTCGACGGAGCTCGACGTGTCGACCTGGGATGCCGTGATGAACGTGAACGTGCGCGGCGTCTGGCTCGTGAGCAATGCGGCGCTGCCATACCTCGCGCAATCGGGCCGCGGCGCGATCGTGAACCTCGCATCGGACACCGCGCTGTGGGGCGCGCCGAAGCTGCTCGCGTACGTCGCCAGCAAGGGCGCCGTGATCGCGATGACGCATGCGCAGGCGCGCGAGTTCGGTGCGCACGGCGTGACGGTCAACGCGATCGCGCCGGGGCTCACCGAAGTCGAGGCGACGGCCTACGTGCCGGCGGAACGCCACGCGTTCTACATGCAGGGCCGCGCGCTGACGCGCGCGCAGGTGCCCGAGGACGTGACGGGCCCCGTGCTGTTCCTGCTGTCGGACGGCGCGCGCTTCGTGACGGGTCAATTGCTGCCGGTAAACGGCGGCTTCGTAATGAATTGATTTGAAGTTTTCACTCTGATGAAGGAGAGGACGATGGCGGACGCCGATCTCGAACGCAAGTCGTGGGACCAGCCGGAAGGCGCAAGCTTCAACGACTGGATGGAAGGGCGCGTCGCGCGCTACGCGACGCGGCGCTACGACTGGGACGCACTGAAGTTCCAGGCCGACTACGACCCGAAGTACCGCCGTGCGCAGATGCGCTACGTCGGCACGGGCGGCACGGGCGTCGCGAAGGACGTCAACACGGTGCCGGCCGGCAACTTCACGTTCTCGACGATGGTCATTCCGGCCGGCAACATCGGCCCGAGCCACATCCATATCGACGTGGAAGAAATCTTCTTCGTGCTGCGCGGCAAGATGAAGGTGATCTGCGAGCGCGACGGCGAGACCTGGGAAGCGATCCTCGGCGAGCGCGACCTGATCTCGGTGCCGCCGGGCGTGTACCGCACGGAAATCAACATCGGCGAGGAAGACGCGCTGATGTGCGTGATGCTCGGTTCGCCGAAGCCCATCACGCCGACGTATCCGCCGGATTCGCCGCTCGCGAAGATCAAGCGCTGAGACGGGGCGGAGCAAGCAATGCGTGTCATCGACAAACGTGAACGCGACCGCACCGCGGCGTTCGCCGCGCTGCTCGGGCAGTTTCCCGAACAGCGCTGCGCGGCCGGTGCGGCGGGCACGATCGGTTATCGGGAGGCCGGCGCGCAGCATGCGGGCCGCGCGCTGCCCGTCGTGCTGCTGCACGGGATCGGCTCGGGCGCCGCATCGTGGGTGTGCCAGCTCGACTCGCTCGGCTCGTCGCGCCGCGTGCTCGCTTGGGATGCGCCCGGCTACGGCGTGTCGACACCCGTGCACGGCGCGTCGCCGGCGGCCGCCGATTACGCGGCGTCGCTGAACGCGTGGCTCGAGGCACTCGGCATCGAACGCTGCGTGCTGGTCGGGCATTCGCTCGGCGCGATCGTCGCGGGCGGGTTGGCCCGCGTGATGCCCGCGCGGATCGCCGGCCTGCTGCTGATCTCGCCCGCGGGCGGTTACGGCAGCGCGCCCGCGGAAACGCGCGACACGCGCCGCGATGCACGCCTCGCGATGCTCGACGAACTCGGCCCGGCCGGGCTCGCCGAACAGCGCAGCGGCAACATGCTGTCGGGTTTCGCGAGCGAGGATGCGCGTGCATGGGTGCGCTGGAACATGGCGCGCATCGTTCCGGCCGGCTATGCGCAGGCCACGCATCTGCTCGCGAACGCCGATCTCGCGTCCGATCTCGCCGGCTTTCGCGGCCGCACGGCGGTGGCGGTCGGCGCGAACGACGCGATCACGCCGCCGGCTGCCTGCGAGCGGATCGCCGCTGCCGCGCACGTCGGGCTGCAGGTGATTCCGCAGGCCGGTCATGCGGGCTACGTGGAAGCGCCGGCCGTGTATTCGTCGCTGATCGATACGTTCTGCCGTCAATGCGACCGTCAACAGGGGCTGGAATGAACTACCTCCACGCTCACATTCGTTCGCTTGGGGGCGCGCAGCCCGCCCAATCCCGACATGCATTTCAACGTGCCCCTGGGGCGGCCCGACCGGAGGCATCATGAGCGAACCGTTGCAACAACAGGATGCGGACACCGCGAAGTCCGAGGCCAACTACGTGGTGCCGGGCCTCGAACGCGGTTTGCGGATCCTCGCCGAATTCTCGCCGCGCGAGCCGGTGCTCGGCGCGCCGGAACTGTCCAAGCGCCTCGGTATTCCGCGCACGACGGTGTTCCGTCTGCTGCAGACGCTCGAATCGCTCGGCTTTCTCGAGCGTGCGGACAAGGATCGCAACTACAAGCTCGGCATCGCCGTGCTGCGGCTCGGCTTCGAATACCTGAGCTCGCTCGAGCTGACCGATCTCGGCCTGCCGGTGATCGAGAGCCTGCGCGATGCGACCGGCTTCACGACGCACATCGTGATCCGCGACGGCCGCGACGTGGTGTTCGTCGCGAAGGCGCAGAGCCAGTCGCCGGTGTTCAGCTCGATTCGCGTGAACGTCGGCACGCGGCTGCCCGCGCATGCGACGACCCATGGCCACGTGCTGATGGGCGACCTGTCGCTGAAGGAGTTGCGTGCGCTGTATCCGGAAGGCACGCTGAACCGGATGACGAGCGCGACGCCGGAATCGGTCGACGCGCTCTACGAAGTGATCCGGGAAGATGCGCTGCGCGGCTATGGCGTCAGCAATTCGTCGTTCGAGCGCGGCATCTCGGTGGTCACGGCGCCGGTGCGCAACGACACGCAGAGGATCGTCGCGTGCATCACGGTGACGGTGCCGCGGCCGGAGATCGACGCGGCGCTGATCGCCGACGGCCTGATCGACAAGGTGCAGCGCGCGGCGGCGGAACTGTCGCGGCGGCTCAATTACCGCTCGGATGACGAGCACACGTTTCTCAAGGCTTTAGGACTGCGATGATTCAGATCGATCTGACCGGGCAGGTGGCGGTGGTGACGGGCGGTTCGTCCGGCATCGGCCTCGCGACTGCCGAACGGTTCCTGCAGGCCGGCGCGTCGGTCGCGATTTGCGGCCGCGACGGCGAGCGTCTCGCGCGCGCCGAGGCGATGCTCGGCGAGAAATATCCGGGCGCGCCGCTGCTCGCGGTGCGCTGCAACGTGCTCGACGAAGCCGACGTGGCCGCGTTCGCGCAGGCGGTGTCCGACCGCTTCGGCCGCGCCGACATGCTGGTCAACAACGCGGGCCAGGGCCGCGTGTCGACTTTCGCCGACACGACCGACGACGCATGGCGCGAAGAGCTCGAACTGAAGTACTTCAGCATCATCCGCCCGACGCGCGCGTTCCTGCCGCTGCTGCGCGATGCGGCCGCGCCGACGATCACCTGCGTGAATTCGCTGCTCGCGCTGCAGCCGGAGCCGCACATGGTCGCGACGTCGTCGGCGCGGGCGGGCGTGCTGAGCCTCGTGAAGTCGCTCGCGACCGAACTCGCGCCGCAGCGCATCCGCGTGAACTCGATCCTGATCGGCATCGTGGAGTCGGGGCAGTGGCGCCGCCGGTACGAAGCGCAGGCGTCGGCCGGCGAAAGCTGGGAGGACTGGACGGGCGCGCTCGCCCGCAAGAAGAACATTCCGCTGAACCGCTTCGGCAAGCCCGACGAGGCAGCCTGGGCACTTTTTTATCTCGCAACGCATCTGTCGTCCTACACGACGGGCAGCCATATCGACGTTTCTGGAGGCTTTGCACGCCATGTCTAAAAAAACCACGGTTGGCGAGCTGATTGCCGCCTTTCTCGAGCAGTGCGACGTCAAAACCGCATTCGGTGTCATCTCGATCCACAACATGCCGATCCTCGACGCGATCAACTCGCGCGGCAACATCCGGTATGTCGGCGCGCGCGGCGAAGCGGGCGCGGTGAACATGGCCGACGGGCTGGCCCGCGTGTCGGGCGGCCTCGGTGTCGCGTTCACGAGCACCGGCACGGCGGCGGGCAACGCGGCCGGCGCGATGGTCGAGGCGCTGACGGCCGGCACGGCACTGCTGCACATCACGGGGCAGATCGAGACGCCGTACCTCGACCAGGATCTGGCGTACATCCACGAAGCGCCGGACCAGCTCACGATGCTCGATGCGATCTCGAAGGCCGCGTTCCGCGTGCGCACGGTCGAGACCGTGCTGCCGACGATCCGCGAAGCCGTGCGCATCGCGCAGACGGCGCCGACGGGCCCCGTGTCGGTCGAGATCCCGATCGACATCCAGGCCGCCGAAATCGAATGGCCGGAAGATCTCGCGCCGGCGCACGTCGCGGTGCGCGAGCACGACGACGCACGCGTCGCGAAGCTCGCCGACGCGCTGGCGGCCAAGCGCCGTCCGCTGCTGTGGCTCGGCGGCGGCGCGCGTCATGCGCGTGCGGAAGTCGAACGCCTGGTGAAGCTCGGCTTCGGCGTCGTGACGAGCGTGCAGGGCCGCGGCGTGCTGCCCGAGGATCACCCGGCGACGCTCGGCGCGTTCAACGTGCATTCGGCGGTCGAAGCGTTCTACAAGACCTGCGACGCGCTCGTCGTGGTCGGCTCGCGCCTGCGCGGCAACGAGACGCTGAAGTACAAGCTCGCGTTGCCGCAGCCGCTGTTCCGCGTCGACGCCGACGCGCTCGCCGACAACCGCGGCTATCGCAACGAGCTGTTCGTGCACGGCGATTCGAAGCGCGTGCTGGCCGAGCTGGCCGACCGCCTCGAAGGCCGCCTGTCGGTCGATCCGCAGTTCGCGGCCGATCTCGCGGCGGCGCGCGAAGCGGCCGTCGCGAGCGTGGCGGAAGGCCTCGGGCCGTACAAGCAGCTGGTCGACACGCTGCAGGGCGCGGTCGGCCGCGACTACAACTGGGTGCGCGACGTGACGATCTCGAACAGCACGTGGGGCAACCGCCTGCTGAAGATCTTCGAACCGCGCGCGGGCGTGCATGCGCTCGGCGGCGGCATCGGCCAGGGCATCCAGATGGGCATCGGCGCGGCGCTGGCCGGCTCGGCGGCGAAGACGGTCTGCCTGGTCGGCGACGGCGGCCTGATGGTCAACGTCGGCGAGCTCGTGACGGCCGTGCAGGAAAACGCGAACGTGATGATCGTGCTGATGAACGACCAGTGCTACGGCGTGATCCGCAACATCCAGGACGCGCACTACGGCGGCCGCCGCTGCTTCGTGCAACTGCACCAGCCGGATTTCGCGCAGTTCTGCGCGAGCTTCGGCCTCACGCACTACCGGATCACGTCGCTCGACCAGGCGGAAGCGATCGTGCGCGAAGGGATCGCGAAGGAAGGGCCGGTGATGGTCGAAGTCGACATGCTGTCGGTCGGCTCGTTCGCATCGCAGTTCGCGGGCCCGCCGGTGAAGAAGGAAGAGACGCCGTCGGAGCGCCAGTATGCATAACGGCCAGCGACACGGGCATGCGCCCGTCGACGTCGCGATGATCGGCTTCGGCGCGATCGGTGCCGCCGTGTATCACGCGGTCGAGCACGATGCGTCGTTGCGCGTCGCGCACGTGATCGTGCCCGAGCATCAGCGCGACGCGGTGCAGCGCGAGCTCGGCGGTGCGGTGGAGGTCGTGTCGTCGGTCGACGCGCTGGCTCGCCGCCCCGAGTTCGCGCTCGAATGCGCGGGTCACAGCGCGCTCGTCGATCACGTCGTGCCGTTGCTGAAGGCCGGCACCGACTGCGCGGTCGCATCGATCGGCGCGTTGTCCGACCTCGCGCTGCTCGACGTGCTGTCGCAGGCGGCCGACGAGGGCGGCACGACGGTGACGCTGCTGTCCGGCGCGATCGGCGGGATCGACGCGCTGGCGTCCGCGAAGCAGGGCGGCCTCGACGAAGTACTGTACGTCGGCCGCAAGCCGCCGCTCGGCTGGCTCGGCACGCCTGCCGAGGAGGTGTGCGACTTGCGTGCGATGACCGGGGAAAAGGTGATCTTCGAAGGCAGTGCGCGCGACGCCGCGCGCCTGTATCCGAAGAACGCGAACGTCGCGGCGACGGTCGCGCTCGCGGGCCTCGGCCTCGACGCGACGCACGTGCGCCTGATCGCCGATCCGGCGGTCGAACGCAACGTGCACCGCATCACCGCGCGCGGCGCGTTCGGCGAGATGTCGCTCGAAATGAGCGGCAAGCCGTTGCCCGACAACCCGAAGACGTCCGCGTTGACCGCGTACAGCGCGATCCGCGCGCTGCGCAACCGCGCGGCCCGCTGCGTGATCTGAGCAGGCAGACAACCCGGACAACCAGGCCGACGCGGCCATTCGGGCCATTGAACGGCCGCCGGCGCCACGGCGCGGGCGGCTGCGCAGAGACAGATTTGTGGGACTTGTGACATGACTCCATTCGATACGAGCCTCGTACCCAACGGCGACATCCTGATCGGCGGCGAGTGGCGGCGCGGCCGCGGCGCGCCTTACGCGAGCATCTATCCGGCCGACCAGTCGCTGAACATGGAAGTCTCGACGGCGAACGCGGAAGACGCGGCCGACGCCGTCGTGGCCGCCGACGCCGCGTGGCGGCGCGCCGACTGGGCCGGCCTCAAGCCGCACCAGCGCGCGCTGGTGCTGTACCGGATCGCCGACCTGATCATGCAGCGTCACGAGGCGCTCGCGAACCTGCAGCGCCGCGACAACGGCAAGCCGATCGGCGAGACGCGCGTGCTGGTGGCGAGTGCGGCCAACACGTTCCGCTATTTCGCGGCGTGCCTGGAAACGCTCGACGAAGAACTGACGCCGTCGCGCGGCGACTACCTGACGATGAGCGTGCACGAGCCGATCGGCGTGATCGCGGCGATCACGCCGTGGAATTCGCCGATCGCGTCCGACGCGCAGAAGCTCGCGCCCGCGCTCGCCGGCGGCAACGCGGTGGTGCTCAAGCCGGCCGAGGTGACGCCGCTCGTGTCGCTCGCGCTGGCCCGCATCTGCGAGGAAGCCGGCGTGCCGAAGGGCGTGCTGAGCGTGCTGCCGGGCAAGGGCTCGGTGATCGGCGACGTGCTGGTGCGCCATCCGCTCGTGAAGAAAGTGTCGTTTACCGGCGGCACCGAAGTGGGCCGCGGCATCGCGCGCATCGCGGCGGAAAAGCTGATGCCCGTATCGCTCGAACTCGGCGGCAAGTCGCCGACGATCGTATGCGACGACGCGGATCTCGATCACGCGGTGAACGGCGTGCTGTACGGCATCTTCAGCTCGTCGGGCGAAGCGTGCATCGCGGGTTCGCGGCTGTTCGTGCAGCGCTCGGTATACGACGAGTTCATGAAGCGCCTGGTCGCGGGCGCACGCAAGCTGCGCGTGGGCGACCCGACGCGGCCCGACACGCAGATGGGCCCGCTGATCACCGCGAAGCATCGTGAATCGGTGGAACGCTACGTCGCGCTCGGGCTGGAGGAAGGCGGCCGCCTGCTGTGCGGCGGCGAACGGCCGTCGGGCGACGGGCGCGAGGACGGCTTCTTCTACCAGCCGACGATTCTCGAAGGCTTGCCGAACAGCGCGCGCATCTGCCAGGAGGAAATCTTCGGGCCGGTGCTGGTCGCGATGCCGTTCGACGACGAAGCGTCGCTGATCGCGCAGGCGAACGACAGCGTGTTCGGCCTCGCCGCCGGCATCTGGACGCGCGACTACAAGCGCGCATGGCGCATCGCGCGGGCACTGGAGACGGGCACCGTCTGGATCAACACGTACAAGCTGTTTTCGATCTCCACGCCGTTCTCGGGCTGGAAGGAGAGCGGGATGGGCCGCGAGAAGGGCCGTCTCGGCATCCGCGAGTACATGCAGCAGAAGAGCCTCTACTGGGGCTTGAACGACGCGCCGCTGCCGTGGGCGAACTGAGCGAAGGGGAATGACGCAATGAGCATCTTGGGTATCGAGCAGATCACGTACGGTGTCGACGACCTCGCGACGTGCCGGCGCTTTTTCGCCGACTGGGGCCTGAAGGAAGTCGCGCACGACGACACGCGCGCACGTTTCGAAACGCTGAACGGCTGCACCGTGCTGGTCGTGAAGGCCGACGATCCGTCGCTGCCGCCCGCATTCGAAGCGGGCCCGACGCTGCGCGAAGTCACGTGGGGCGTCGCGACGCAGCAGGAAGTCGACGCACTGCGCACGAAGCTGGCCGGCCAGCCCGGCTATTACGCGCAGGACGATGCGGTCGGCTGCATCGATCCGAACGGGATGGCGATCCGCATCGAGGTGACGCGCAAGCGCGCACTCGACATCACCGGCTCGCCGTCGAACGTGTGGGGCCGGACGGCTCGGGTCGACCAGCCCAGCCCGATCTATGCGCGCGCCGAGCCGGTCGAGGTCGGCCACGTCGTGTTCTTCACGAACTGCCTCGACGCGCAGGAGAAGTTCTATCACGAGCTGCTCGGCTTCGAGACGTCGGACCGCTATCCGGGCCGCGGCGCGTTCATGCGCTGCGCGCCGCACGGCGGCCACCACGACCTGTTCCTGCTCGCGTTGCCCAATGGCAAGCGCGGCCTGAACCACGTCGCGTTCACCGTGCGCGACATCCACGAAGTGTTCGGCGGCGGCATGCACATCGACCGCTGCGGCTGGGAAACGCAGCTCGGCCCGGGGCGTCATCCGGTGTCGTCCGCGTATTTCTGGTACTTCCAGAACCCGGCCGGCGCGCTGATCGAGTACTACGCGGACGAAGACGTGCTGACGCCCGAATGGCAGCCGCGCGAATTCGAACCGGGCCCGACCGTGTTCGCCGAATGGGCCGTCGACGGCGGCCTCGACGGCAACACGCGCCGGCAGAAGAATGCGAAGGCGCCGGAAGGCAAGTTCATGACGGAGCGCAAATCATGAGCGCAACGAACTCGCAGGAACCGGCCGCGCCTCGCACGGTCGTCGTGATCGGCGGCGGCCAGGCCGCCGGCTGGGTGCTGAAGACGCTGCGCGCGGAAGGCTTCGCGGGCCGTCTCGTGATGATCGCCGACGAGCCGCATCTGCCGTACGAGCGTCCGCCGCTGTCGAAGGCCGTGCTGGCCGGCGACGCGGACATCGAGACCGTGCGCGTCGTGCGCCCGGACGAATTCGCCGCGCTGAACGTCGAGGCATGGCAGCCGGAACGCGCGGTGTCGATCGACCGTGCGCGCCGCGTGGTGAAAATCGAAAGCGGCCTCGAAGTCGAATACGACCGCCTCGTGATCGCGACCGGCGGCACGTCGCGCCGCTTGCCTGACTCGATCGTCAGGACCCCGAACCTGCATTACCTGCGTACGCTCGACGAAGCGGCCGCGCTCGGCGAGAAGCTGCGCGCGAGCCGGCGTGTGCTCGTGATCGGCGGCGGCTGGATCGGCCTGGAGGTCGCGGCGACCGCGCGCAAGCTCGGCGTCGAAGCGGTGGTCGTCGAAGGCGCGCCGCGGCTGTGCGGCCGCTCGGTGCCGCAGGTCGTGTCGGACTTCCTGCTCGACCTGCATCGCGCGAACGGTGTCGACGTGCGCCTCGGCGCGGCGCTCGCATCGCTCGACGCGCAGCCGGACGACGCATCGAAGGTGCGCGCGACGCTTGCGGACGGCACGACGATCGACGCCGATTTCGCGGTGGCCGGCATCGGCCTCGCGCTGAACGCGACACTCGCGAGCGACGCGGGCCTCGCAGTCGACGACGGCATCGTGGTCGACGAGTTCGGCGCGACCAGCGATCCGGCGATCTTCGCGTGCGGCGACGTCGCGAACCATCACAACGGCTGGCTGAAGCGGCGCGTGCGGCTCGAATCGTGGGCGAACGCGCAGAACCAGGCGATCGCGGCCGCGAAGGCCGTGCTCGGCGTGCGCGCGCCGTACGCCGAGATTCCGTGGTTCTGGTCCGATCAATACGACGTGAACCTGCAGATCCTCGGCGATCTGCCGGCCGATGCGCAGCTCGTCGTGCGCGGCGATCTCGCCGCGCGACGTGCGACGCTGTTTTTCGTGGGCGACGGACATGTGAGAGGTGTCATCGCCATCAACAACGCGCGCGAGCTCAAGCTCGCACGCAAGTGGATGAACCAGGGCCGGGCAGTGAACACGGAAGCCCTGGCGGACACGACCCAAGCGCTTGCCTGACCGGCGAAACCGGTACAAAGACCCAGGAGACACCTCGCATGAGCACTTTCGACAACGTCGTGGCCGGCAGGGCCACGATGGAAGCTGCCGCCTCCACGCCCGGCGCGATCATCGCGCGGCTCGAGCGGCTTCCGGCCAACGCGATGCAGATCCGCGCGCGCGTGCTGATCGGCACCGCGACGTTCTTCGACGGCTTCGACGTGATCACGATCGCGGCGACGCTGCCGCTGCTGATTCACAAGTGGGGGCTGTCGCCGACGCAGATCGGCATGCTGATCGCGTCCGGCGCGATCGGCCAGCTGATCGGCGCATTCCTGTTTCCCGCGCTCGCGGAGAAGCATGGCCGCGTGAAGGCGATCGCGTGGAGTTCCGCCGTGATCGGCATCACCAGCATCGCGTGCGGCTTCGCGCCGACGTTCGAGGTGTTCGTGCTGCTGCGGATCCTGCAGGGGCTCGGCCTCGGCGGCGAGCTGCCGGTCGCGGCGACGTACATCAACGAAATCACGCGCGCGCACGGCCGCGGCCGCTTCGTGCTGCTGTACGAAATCGTGTTCCCGATCGGCCTGCTGGTATCGATGGCGCTCGGCGCGTGGCTCGTGCCGCGGTTCGGCTGGGAGATCATGTATTTCGTCGGCGGGCTGCCGCTGATTCTCGCGCTGGTGCTCACGCGTCTGGTGCCGGAATCGCCGCGCTGGCTCGCGTCGCGCGGGCGGCTCCCGGAAGCCGGGCGCGCGGTCGGCGTGTTCGAAGCGTCGGTGCGCGGCGAACTGCCGCCGGTCACGCAGGTGGCCGCGTACGACGAGATGGTGCGCCAGCACCCGAAGCGCCGGATGAGCGACCTGTTCAGCGCCGCGTATCGCAAGCGCACGCTCGCGGTGGCGACGCTGTGGGCGACCTGCGGGTTCATCCAGTACGGGCTGTCCACGTGGCTGCCGACGATCTACAAGAACTTCTATCACGCGCCGCTGCAGCTCGCGCTGAATCTCGCGGTGATCGGCTCGGTGATGGGCGTGCTCGGTTCGCTCGCGTCCGCGCTGCTGGTCGACAAGCTCGGCCGCAAGCCGGTGATCGTGTGGTCGTTCGTGCTGTGCGCGCTGTCGCTGGCGTTCGCGGGCATCTACCACGCGTCGTCGGTGTACGTCGTCGCGACCTTTTGCTCGCTGTCGCTGGGGCTGATGGCATCGGGCTTCATCACCGCGTACGTCTATACGCCGGAACAGTATCCGACGAGCATCCGCGCGTCGGGCTGCGGGCTCGGCAGCGCGTGGCTGAAGATCGCGTCGTTCGCGGCGCCGATGATCGTTCCGCACGCGATCATCGGCGGCAATCTCGCGCCGGCGTTCTACCTGATCGGCATCGTGCCGCTGATCGCCGCCGTGACCGTTCATTTCGTCGGGATCGAGACGAAGGGGAAGGTGCTCGAAGCGCTCGAGGCATAAGCGCGGCGCGTGGCAAAGGCGATGTGGAAGGCCCGGACGATGTGTCCGGGCTTTTTTCGTTTCGGGCAGCGGATCGTGCGTGCCGGACAGCGTGTTCTAATTCATGCTTGCGTTTTTTCCCCGGCCGCTGCGATGCCCTTGTTCGAACCCGTCACGCTGCATACGTCCCGACTCGTCCTGCGTCCGCTTCGCGACACGGACGCTCACGCGTTCTTCGACCTCTGGTCCGATGCGCAAGCGATGCGCTATTCGTCGTTCGCGCCGCTCACGGATTGGCGGCAGGCCGCCGAGCGCGTCGCGCGCAACCTCGCGACGACCGCCAGCGGCCAGGATCTCGTCTGCGTGCTCGAAGCCCGGGACACCGGCGACGTGCTCGGCGAATGCGTGCTGTTTCATGCGCACGAGCAATGCCGGCGTGCGGAAATCGGCTTCAGCCTGCGGCGCCGCTACTGGCGCGGCGGCTATATGCTCGAGGCCGCGTCGGCGGTCATCGACCACGCGTTCGGCACGCTGCGCCTGAACCGCATCGAGGCCGACATCGATCCGCGCAACGTCGCATCCGCCGCGCTGCTCGAACGGCTCGGGTTCGTCAGGGAAGGCGTGTTGCGCGAACGCTGGATCGTCGGCGACGAGGTGTCGGACAGCGCGCTGTACGGGTTGCTCGCGCGCGATCGTCGCGCGTGATGCGGGTGATGCGGCGTGTCCGGTGCGAACGAATGACGCATCGGCATCGTTCCCGTAGTCGCGACGCAGGCGCGGCGGCCGATCCGGTCGGCGGCTTGCCGGATTGCCGTGTCGAACGTACGCTTTGCCTACCCCCGACTCCATCAGCAGGTTACCGCCCATGCAAGCCCATCCTCTGCGTCTTTCCCCCGGCGACGATCTGCGCGCGTCGATCGAGCAGGCGTTGCGTCGACTCGACGCGCATGCAGCATTCGTGATCCAGGGCATCGGCAGCCTGAACGTCGCGCAGCTGCGCTATGCCGGCGTCGCTGCGCCGACCGAGCTGCGCGGCGATCTCGAGATCCTGACGCTTGCCGGCTCGGTCTCGCCGGACGGCGCGCACCTGCACATGGCGGTGTCCGACGCGCACGGCCGCGTCTCGGGCGGCCACGTCGCGAGCGGCTGCGTGGTGCGCACGACCGCCGAGATCCTGCTCGTATCGTTGCCCGCGCATCGTTTTTCCCGCGAGCACGATGCGCTCACCGGGTTCAACGAGCTGGTGGTTCGTCCGGCGAAAGACTGAGATCGCGCGGGCCGAGTCGTTCACGATCGTGCGTCCATCGCAACGACGCACGACCGGCGGCGACGTCAACGGACCGTCTTGCCGACCACATGGCGCCGGCAATGTTCGAGATACGCCTCTTCGTGCGCGGCCATCAGTTCGATGATGCTTCGCCACAGCCATGACGGCGCGTCGGCCGTCTTCGGGTGCTGGCGCCGCAACTCGCCGCACCACGCGCGTTGCGTCGCGTGGTCCATCTGCGCGGCATGCGCGTTGCCGATCACCAGCGCCAGATAGCGCGCGACTTTGACCGCATCGGCCTCCGACATCCGTTCCGCGTCCAGTTTCAGATCCTGCGGCATCAATTCGCGTATGACGACGGGGCATCCGTCGAGGCGTGCCGCGCACATCCGGCTGCCCAGCATCGGCGATACGTGCCGCGCGCCTTCGAGCACCCGTTGCGCGGGATCGCGCGGCATGCGCACGCCGGGATCCTTCGGGGCCTTCGCCGCCGCGGCCTCCTTGATGTCGATCAGATACGGCGGATGGCCGTCGGAACACGCGTCGTCGATATCGAGCATGACCGCGAAGCGGCGCCGTCCGAGCGAGCTGCATCCCTTTACCCAGAAGGCGGCGTCGAGCACCTTCATCCTCGCGTCGCGGTGTGGCGCGCGGCTGAGCGCCGCGCCGATCGACGAATCCGGGGTGGATTCGAACAGCGCGTGGATGGCGCTCCCCTCGCGCTCGGACAACGGCCAGAAGCGTTTGCCGAGCGGAATGCGCGGCGTGACGTTCTGGATCGTCTGCCGGTCGAGCTTGCGCCACGATCGGTGCAGCGCCGCCTTCATCGCGATCTTGATCGCGGCTGGGCGTTGCAGGTGACTGGTCTCGGCGCGGTGCCGGCTGTCGAACGCCTGCTCGTATCCGGCGATGAGCGCTTCGACCATCCGCCACGTGATGATCCCGGGCAGATCGGAGCTGCGCGCCGCGGTCGCGAGCGAGAAGCCGAGACGCAGCAGGTCGTGTACGGGATTGCCGATCACGCTCTGGTCGAGATCGCGGATCTGCACGGCAACCTCGCCCGTCTTCGCCGCGACGGGCCCCAGATTGCCGAGATGGCAGTCGCCGCCGATCCACACCGCGGGGCCGTCGGGCAGGGTGCCGGAGCGATGGTCCGCGAGCCATGCGTAGAAGCGCTCGGCGCTGCCGCGCGTATACGTGTGTATCGAGCGCGCCATCTTGAGGCTGCGCAGGCGCGCGAGAATCTGCGCGCGCTGGTCGCTGGACGGCAGCCGTGCCGATCCCGATGCTTTCTTCGCCACGATGCGTTCTCCTTCTGTTCCGCGGCATGCGTCGCCGGTGCGTGTGCCGGCTCGCGTGACGCCGGTGTATCCGGCGCCGCGCCGGCCGGCGCGGCTTCACCTGCTCAACCCGGCACGAACACGCCCAACGCCGCGACCGCCATCGCGAACGTCGCGAGCCAGCCGCCCCAGGCCAGCAGGCCGGTGATCGCGAACTTGCCCATGATGCGCGTGCTGTGGGCCATCAGCATCATCACGACCATGATCGGCACGGCGGTCACGCCGTTGATGACCGCACTCCAGTAGAGCGCGCGGATCGGGTCGAAATGCATGAACGTGATCGCGACGCCGCCGATGATCGCCAGTGCGATGACCGCATAGAACTCGCGCGCGACGCCGAATTGCAGCGCGAGGCTGCTGCGCCAGCGGAAAGTGCCCGCGGCCGCATAGGCGGCTGATCCCGCGAGGACAGGCAGCGCCAGCAGGCCGGTGCCGATGATTCCGAGCGCGAACAGCACGTACGCGAAGTGGCCGCCGATCGGCTCGAGCGCCCGCGCGGCATCCGCCGACGTCTTCACGTCGATGTGGTGCAGGTTCAGCGTGGCCGCGGCCGTCAGCGTGATGAAGAACGCGATGACGTTCGACACGCCCATCCCGACCCACGTATCGAAGTTGATCCGGCGCAGCTGCGCGGGGGCCTGGTGAGGCGCGTGCCGCAACGACTGCTGGTTCGGCACCGCGCGCAGTTCCTCGACTTCCTGCGATGCCTGCCAGAAGAACAGGTACGGGCTGATCGTGGTGCCGAGCACGGCGATGACCGTGGTCAGGTAGGCGGCGGAGTACTGGACGCGCGGCAACACGAGCGCACGGCCGACCTCGCCCCACGGGACGGGCACGATGAGCGCCACGGCGACGTAGGCGAGCAGGACCAGCGCGGTCCATTTGAGCAGGCGCGCGTAGCGGTCGTACGGCACGAGGATCTGCAGCAGGGCCGATGCGCCGCCGAGGCACACGACGTAGAGTTCTTGCGGGCCGTGCAGCAGCAGCTTGACCGCTGCGCCCATCGCCGACAGGTCGGCCGCGATGTTGATCACGTTCGCGACGATCAGCAGCACGACGGTGACGTAGAGCAGCCACGGCGGATAGTGCGTGCGCATGTTCGACGCGAGGCCCTTGCCCGTCACGCGGCCGATGCGCGCGCTGACCAGCTGGATCGCCGTCATCAGCGGATACGTCAGCAGGAGCGCCCACAGCAATTCGAAGCCGAACTGCGCGCCCGCCTGCGAGTACGTGCCGATGCCGGACGGATCGTCGTCCGCGGCACCGGTGACGAGGCCCGGCCCGAGGCGGCGGAGCCACGTTGCGGCACGCGGACGCTGCTCCGCGGAATCGAGGGGCTCGTTGTCGTTCATGATCGCGACTCGTGGGGAGGGGGCAATCGAGTCGCAATTGGCATGCCCAGGAGGAAGGGGCGGCTGGGGCGGGCGGGTTACGGGATGCGGCAGCCAGACGCGGTGCAACCGAACGCAACTTGACGCGATGGAAAACCGGCTCGGCTAACGGGCGGGAAGCGGCGGTACGAAAGGGAGCGCACGACGTGCTCGCGTGCTCGTGACGGGGGGAACCCGGTAGGAGAAGCGATGGACGGTGCCGAGCGATTCGCGCAAGTCGCTATCGCTGCGACGTGCGTGACGTGTCGCGGCGAACGCTCATCGGTCGCCGCGATCGTCGGATGGTTGGCGTATTCGTACTGCCGCTACCGGCGAGCCAATGCCGCCGGTGGCAAGCGAAAGAACCTCGGAAGGCGCCACGGATCACAGTTGGCGCCCAGGCGCCGCGACACGCATGCGACCGGCGCGGCGCCCGGTCGGCCTCAACGGGCGGCCACCGCGACGTCCTGATTACCGCGCCCGGACACGAGGCAGCTCGACATGAACGCTTCGCTCTGGCTGTCGGCCGCCGCGCTGCCGAAGCCCTTGCCGAGCGCGGCGTATTTCACCTGCTCGGCGCCCTGCGAGCAGGCGGTCGGGCTGGCATCGCGGCCTTGCGCGTGCAGCAGTGCGCGATCGCCGATCAGATAGACCAGCAGCGCGAAAAAAGCGATGTGTACGACTCGTCTCATGGTTCGTCTCCTCGTCGCTCAAGCGTAACGCGGAGACGTTTCTCGAAGCACTTGGGGCTTCCCCCGGTAAACGTCTGCAGAAATGACGATGAGCCCGGCTGATCGCGTCCCGTTTTTACCGTGCGGACGACGAAAAGGCACGTTGGCCGCCCGCACCGCCGCGCGATTGACGCGAGCTTGACGAATGTCAGACGGCGGGCAGGGCGAGACGGTCGTGCCGGCGGTCAGAGCGATAGCATGAATGCATGTTTCAACGGAACGCGATGCGCGGCAGGCGATGGGCGCTGCGGCTCCGAATGCAGCGGGTACGTATTGAACACCGCTATCGAATTAGTGAGGAATCCAAATGCTTAACGTATCGTCCGTCCTGATCAGTCTCGCGCCGATGTGGGCGATTCTGCTGGTTGCATCGTCAGCCGCGACCTATCTCGTGTTCTGGCGCAAGGTCATCAAGTAAGAAGCGGCAAGCGCCGCATCGCGTGCCGCTCATCTGACCGCCGTCACCGGCACGTTCGAAATCCGCACGAGGCGGCCCATCATGCTGCGACCGAACATCGACAGCATCTGATGAAACGGATCGTGCCGCGGCGCGACGACGACGATTTCGTCGCAGCCCGTCTCGGCCGCAACGGCCGCGATCGTGTCGGCCACCGGCCCGACCTTCTTCACGACGCTGTATCGGACGCCGGCTTCCCGCAGCACCCGCTCGGCCGTCGCCAGATCGTCGCACGCGAACTGGTCCTCGATCGAGCGCAGTCGCGACAGCGAGTGAAATGCCTCGAGCCGCGTCGCTTCGAGCGGCGGCTGGACGTTGATCAGCACGATTTCCGACGCGCAGCGTTCGCGATACAGGAAGGTCGCATGGCGGACCGCCTGCAGCGAACGCGGCGAATGACCGACCGGAACCAGCAGTTTGAGCATGGGAGATGCTCCGGAATCGAGATGTTTGCAGCGTAGCGCGGCGCCGGATCGCCCGACCTAAAGAGATCGGGCGGCCGCGTAAAAATGTCGTCAACGTCCGCCGCGCCTATTAGAAATATAAGAAATTTAAGTTTATGCGCATAAACGTTTTCACTGACCGGCCGGGCGGTGGCCCGGGGCGGGCCGTCGAGTGGCGCACCACGCCGATTTAGTCGGATCCTCAATGAATCGCGGCGGAAAATATCGGAGGTCAGCGATCCGGCGTCGCGTAGAGTAGTGCATCGCCGCGGCGCGGCCTTCTCCCGGGCTGTCCAGGCCGTTCGGGACGGACCGCCGCCACGCTGCGGCCCGCCATCCCATTCCGATTCCAGGAGACCTCGCATGCCGCATGGCGCCCCGCAGCTTCTCGCACCCGCTTCCATCACAGTCGACCCGATCGTGCGCCTGTCGGCCGGCGAACTCGCGTCGGCGATCCGCGGCAAGGCGGTCTCGTGCGTCGAGACGATGCGTGCGTATCTCGATCACATCGAGCGCGTGAACGGCGCGGTGAACGCGTTGATTTCGCTGCGCGATCGCGCCACGCTGCTCGCCGAAGCGGCGCAGAAGGACGCGGCACTCGCCCGCGGCGAGTACCACGGCTGGCTGCACGGAATGCCGCAGGCGCCGAAGGATCTCGCGATGACGAAAGGGCTGCGCACGACCTACGGCTCGCCGATCTTCCGCGATCACGTGCCGCAGGCCGATTCGGTCGGCGTCGGCCGGATGCGCGCGGCGGGCGCGATCTTCATCGGCAAGACCAACACGCCGGAGTTCGGCCTCGGCTCGCATACGTTCAACGAAATCCACGGCGCGACGCGCAATCCGTACGACCTGACGAAGAGCGCGGGCGGCAGCAGCGGCGGCACGGCGGCGGCGCTGGCCGCGCGCATGCTGCCGGTCGCGGACGGCAGCGACTTCGGCGGCTCGCTGCGCAATCCGGCCGCGTTCTGCAACATCTACGGCTTGCGTCCGTCGCAGGGCCGCGTGCCGCGCTGGCCGGGCGTCGACGTGTTCATGCAGCAGCTCGGCATCGAAGGGCCGATGGGCCGCACGGTCAGCGACGTCGCGCAGCTGCTCGCGATCCAGGCCGGCTACGACCCGAACGATCCGCTGTCGCTCGCGGAAGATCCGGCCGTGTTCGCGAAGCCGCTCGACACGGACCTGCGCGGCAAGCGCATCGCGTGGGTCGGCGACTGGAACGGCTATCTCGCGACCGAGCCGGGCGTGCTCGCGCAGTGCGAACAGGGCCTCGCGACGCTGCGCGAGATCGGCTGCGAGGTCGATGCCGCGCTGCCGGCGTTCGCACCGGAGCGCATCTGGCGGCTGTGGCTCGCGCATCGGCACCTGCTGTCCGGCGGCGGGCTGCTCGCGCACTATCGCGACCCGGCACGGCGTGCGCTGCTGAAGCCCGAGGCGATCTACGAGGTCGAAGGGCTGCTCGCGATGCAGGGGGCCGAGGTGTTCGACGCGAGCGTCGAGCGCACCGCGTGGCACCAGGCCGTGCTGGGCTTCTTCGATCGCTACGACTTCATCGCCGCGCCGACCGCGCAGGTGTTCCCGTTCGACGTCGAGCAGCGCTGGCCGAAGGAAATCGCGGGCCGCGCGATGGATACCTACCACCGCTGGATGGAAACGGTCGTGCCGTGGACGCTGGCCGGCTGCCCGGTGATCAGCGTGCCGGTGGGCTTCAACGATGCGGGGTTGCCGATGGGGATGCAGCTGATCGGCCGACCGCGCGCGGATCTCGCCGTGCTGCAGCTCGCGCGCGGCTACGAGCAGGCGGCCGACTGGGTCGGCCGGCGGCTGCCGGGCTGGATGGCTGCGTAATGCGACGGCCGGCGGGCCGGTGACACACGCCGAACGCAAGTGACGAACCGGGCGGCCGCGTGCCGCCCGGTTCGTTTCCACACCTCGAAACGCGCTGGCTAATCCTGCCATTCGTGCGCCGGGCATCACGCTGTCGCACAACAGCGCCGGCCGACACCGGCGCAGCGCCGGCGCATACCGGGCGTCGCCGGGATTGCCGCGATGCAGGAACGAATCGCGGCGCCAGCCCTATATCGCGCGGCAAATCCGGATGAATCCGCGCGCCGGGCGACGGTCGTGCCGGGCGATTTCGTATCGATGTGTTTCAGTCGTTGCGGCGGCGCGCGGCGCGCTTCGACAATATCGGCCTCAAACATATTCGGGCACGAGGGAAACACATGAAGCACATTCGCGCGACGGGCAAGCACCTGGCATCGGCGGGCATCGCCTTCGGCATCATGCTCGGCGTGAACGGCACCGCCCATGCACAACTCGACCTCCAGTCGATCGGCACGGCGCTGCTCGGCGGCGGGCAACAGCAGGCCGCACCCGCGCAGGGCGGCGTCGCGCAGTTGATGCAGGCGTACGTCGGCGCGAACCAGCAGGTGCTGGTCGGGCAGTCGTCGCTCGCGTCGGCGATGGGGCTCACCGGCGCGGCCGGTCAGGCGCAGCAGGCCGCCGGCCTGCTCGGCGGCGGCAATGCGCTGACGCCGGCCGCGCTGTCGCAGATGGGCGGCGCGCAGCAGTCGGTGTCGCAGGCGCTCGGCCAGGCGTTCGCGAGCGGCGGGGCGTCGCACGGCCCGATCGACAAGCAGGCGTTCAGCAACGGTCTGGCATCGCTCGGCCAGGGTCTGACGCAGTACTCGCAGCTGCAGTCGGGGCTCGGTAATCTCGGTTCGACCAGCGCGGCATCGCTGCTGCAGTCGGGCCTGAATCCGCAGAACATGCAGGCCGCGTCGTATATCGCGCAAAGCGCGCCGGGCCAGTTGCAGTCGCTCGCGTCGACGCTCAGCCAGGCCGTGCAGTTCGCGACGAGCCAGGGCATTGCGGTGCCGTCGGTCGCGTCGTCCGCGCTGAAGCTGCTGCCGTAACGCGGCCGCACCCGCTGCGGCGCCGGCCGCGCGCGCGGCGATCCGGGATGGCCCCGCGCAACATGGGGATATCGCTCGATGCTATCGTGGCGTGTTCCCCGTTTCCGGTGCCGGTTCATGACTGACTCGTTCGACCTCTCGCGCTACTTCGCCCGCATCGGCTACGACGGCCCGGCCGAGCCGACGCTCGACGTGCTGCGACGGCTGCACCTGCTGCAGCCGCAGGCCATTCCGTTCGAAAACCTCAATCCGCTGACCGGCGCGCGCGTCGCGCTCGACCTGCCCGCGATCGTCGACAAGGTGGTCGGGCGCCGCCGTGGCGGCTACTGCTTCGAACTCAACAAGCTCTTCTACACCGCGCTCACGACGATCGGCTTTCGCGTGACGCCGCTGATCGCGCGCGTGCGCTGGATGCGGCCGCCCGAGCTCGTCACCGCGCAGACCCACATGCTGCTGCGCATCGATCTCGACGGCGCGGCGTGGCTCGCCGACATCGGCTTCGGCAGCGCGACGCTCACCGCGCCGCTGCGCTTCGTGCCGGGCGAGCGGCAGCTGACGCCGCATGGGGCGTTTCGCGTCGTCGACGCGCCGGTCGACGGCGAACTCGACATGCAGTTCCAGATCCCCGACGGCTGGCAGACGACCTACCGGTTTTCGCTGAAGCCGGCCGAGTGGATCGACTACGACGCCGCGAACTGGTTCACGTCGACCTATCCCGAGTCGATCTTCGTCAACGACCTGATCGCCTGCCGCGTGCTGCCGGACGGCCGGGCGGCGCTGTTCAACACCGTGCTGACGCTGCGCGACGCGGCGGGCGCGGGGCGCACCGTCACGTTCGACGACGCGGCCGCGTGGGGCGCGTGCCTGCGCGACACGATCGGCATTGATACGACCGGCTTCGACCTCGACGCGTTGTTCGCGCGGGTGGCGGCGCGGGCGAACACGATGTAATGCGTCGCGGGCCGCGACATGAGCGTACGCAATCCCGACGGCCGTGCGTGGCGCCTGCGGGCGCCGCACCAGCCGCGCGCATGAGGACGAGACGATGACCGACCTTCATCCGGACGCCCCTGACAGCACCGCCGCGCGCGTCGCGCTGTGGCGCGCGCTGCACGTCGAGCTCGATGCGCCGCCGCACGTGCTCGTGGACGAAATCGGACTGCGCCTGCTCGCGCCGGCGCCCGGCTGGCAGCAGCGCGGCGACATGGATCCGCAATTCACGCGGCCGTTTCGCGCGTCCATCGTCGCGCGGGCGCGCTTCATCGAGGATCTCGTCGTCGAGCAGGCCGCGCGGGGCGTGAGCCAGTACGTGATCCTCGGCGCGGGCCTCGACAGCTTCGCGCAGCGCCGGCCCGAGATGGCGTCGCGCCTGACCGTCTTCGAGGTCGATCCGCCCGCGCCGCAGGCGTGGAAGCGCCGCCGGCTGACCGAGCTCGGCTTCGGCGTGCCGGACTGGCTGCGGTTCGTGCCGGTCGATTTCGAAGCGAAGCAGTCGTGGCGCGACGCGCTCGTGCGCGCGGGCTTCGATGCAGGCAAGCCGGCGGTCGTCGTGTCCACCGGCGTCAGCATGTACCTGACGCGCGACGCGAACGCGGCGGCGCTGCGCGAAGTCGCGTCGCTCGCGCCGGGCTCGACGTTCGCGATGACGTTCCTGCTGCCGCTCGAGCATGCCGATCCGGACGTGCGCCCGGGGCTCGAAATGGCCGCGAAGGGCGCGCGCGCGAGCGGCACGCCGTTCATCAGCTTCTTCATGCCGGCGGAGATCCGCGCGCTCGCGACCGGGGCCGGCTTCGCGCGGGCCGAGCATGTGTCGGCCGCGGAACTCACGCGCCGCTACTTCGCCGATCGCAGCGACGGCCTGCGCCCGCCGGACAACGCGGAAGAGCTGCTGGTCGCGACGGTGTGACGTCGCGACCTTCCATCACGCGCGTTCGAGCACGGCCATCTCGCGCACGATCACGAGCAGCACCGCGAGGCTCGCGCCGCCCGAGGCGCGCAGGTCGGCGAGCAGGTGCTCGTAGCGTTGCAGCGCGGCTTCGCGGCGTTCGCGCCACGCGTGGACGATCGTCTCGGGCGCCGTCGAGTCGGCCGATTCCGCGAGCGCGCTGGTGGCGAGCGTGCGCTTGAGCCGCGCGACTTCCGCGAGCGCGGCCGCGCGCGCCAGCATGTCCCAGTGCGTCGGGGTCGGCAGCGAGGCCGCGCGTTCGCCGATCCACCCGTAGTTCAACAGCGTGCCGAGCGAGAAGTAGACGCCCGCGACCAGCTCGAGGCTGCGATCGCAGGTCGCGGCCACTTCGGCGATGTCGAGCAGCGCGGCCGAGATGTCGCCGCTCGCGACGCGTACCGCGAGCGCGCTCTCGACGCCGGCTTCGACCAGCGCGCGCTGCCGCTCGGACAGCGCCTCCAGATCGGCGGTTGGCAGCAACGACGGCAATTGCGGCGCGATGCGCTGCACCGCGTCGCGGCACCGCGCGATCAGGCCGGCGACGCCGCCGTCGGCCACCGTGCCCGACTGCAACTGCCGCAGGAACCACAGCGCCGCGCGTTCCAGCAGCCGCGCGACGTCGACGAACATGCGCGCCTGCACGTCGTCGGCGACGCGGTTGTCGAGCGCGTCGATGTCGCGCCACACCGCATCGAGATCGAACACGTCGCGCGCCATGATGCAGGCGCGCACGATGTCGCCCGGCTTCGCGTCGGTTTCCTCCATCAGCCGGTGCACGAACGCGCAGCCGACCCGGTTGACGAGCGCGTTGGTCAGGTGCGTCGCGAGAATCTCGCGGCGCAGCGGGTGGCGCTGCATCGGTTCGCTGAAGCGCTGTTGCAGCGGCTTCGGGAAATAGTCGACGAGCATCGCGGCGACGAGCGGATCCTCGGGCACGTCGGATTCGAGCAGCGCGTCGTACAGCCACATCTTGCTGTACGCGAGCAGCACCGCGCGCTCCGGCGACGTGAGGCCCTGTTTCGCGGCCTGCCGTTCGGCGATCTCGTCGTCGGTCGGCAGGAATTCGATCACGCGGTTCAGGCGGCCCGCGCGTTCGAGCCAGCGCATCAGGCGCGCCTCGGCGTCGAGCAGCTCGACGCCGTAGCGGCCCGCGATCGACAGCGCCTGCGTCTGGTAGTAGTTGTCGCGCAGCACGAGCAGCCCGACTTCGTCGGTCATTTCCGCGAGCAGCGCGTTGCGCTGCTTCTCGGTCATCTCGCCGTCGCCGACGACGAGCCCGAGCAGGATCTTGATGTTGACTTCGTGATCCGAACAATCGACGCCGGCCGAGTTGTCGATCGCGTCGGTGTTGATGCGCCCGCCGCGCTGCGCGAACTCGATGCGGCCGAACTGCGTGCAGCCGAGGTTGCCGCCTTCGCCGACGACCTTGCAGCGCAGGTCCGCGCCGTTCACGCGTACCGCGTCGTTCGCGCGATCGCCGACCTGCTGGTGGGTTTCGCGCGCGGCCTTCACGTAGGTGCCGATGCCGCCGTTGTACAGCAGGTCGACCGGCGCCTGCAGGATCGCGCGGATCAGCTCGGTCGGCGGCAGCGCCTGCGCGTCGATGCCGAGCGCGGCCTGCACGGCCGGCGACAGCGGGATCGTCTTCGCGGTGCGCGGGTAGACGCCGCCGCCCGCCGAGATCACCGACGTGTCGTAGTCGGCCCAGCTCGAGCGTTCGAGCGCGAACATCCGCTGGCGCTCCGCGAAGCTCGTCGCCGGGTCGGGGTTCGGGTCGAGGAACACGTGGCGATGATCGAACGCCGCGACGAGCCGGATATGCGGCGACAGCAGCATCCCGTTGCCGAACACGTCGCCCGACATGTCGCCGACGCCGACCACGGTGAAGTCGGTCGTCTGCGTATCGATGCCCATCTCGCGGAAGTGCCGCTTCACCGATTCCCACGCGCCGCGCGCGGTGATCGCCATCTTCTTGTGGTCGTAGCCGACCGAGCCGCCGGACGCGAACGCGTCGTCGAGCCAGAAACCGTATTCGTGCGAGATCGCGTTCGCGTAGTCGGAGAAGGTGGCCGTGCCCTTGTCGGCCGCGACGACGAGATACGGATCGTCGGGGTCGTGGCGCACCACGTCGGGCGGCGGCACGATCGCGTTGCCGGCGAGATTGTCGGTCAGGTCGAGCAGGCCGCGCAGGAAGGTCTGGTAGCACGCGATGCCTTCGCGCATCCACGCTTCGCGATCGCTCGGCGGCGGCGGGTTCTTCACGACGAAGCCGCCTTTCGAGCCGACCGGCACGATCACGACGTTCTTCACCATCTGCGCCTTCATCAGCCCGAGCACCTCGGTGCGGAAATCCTCGCGACGGTCGGACCAGCGCAGCCCGCCGCGCGCGACGCGCCCGCCGCGCAGGTGCACGCCCTCGACGCGCGGCGAGTACACCCAGATCTCGAACATCGGCTTCGGCTCGGGCAGGCCGGGCACCTTCGCCGGATTGAACTTGAACGACAGGTACGGCTTCGATTCGCCGTTCGCGTCGTGCAGGAAATAGTTGGTGCGCTCGGTCGCGTTGATCACGCCGAGAAACTGGCGCAGGATCCGGTCCTCGTCGAGGTTCGGCACCTGGTCGAGCGCCGTCTCGATCGCCTTCAGCAGGCGTTCGGCCTGCACGTCGCGCGTGCCGCCCGTGGCCGGGTCGAAGCGCACCAGGAACAGCTCGACGAGCTGCCTTGCGATCGCCGGGTTGCCGGTCAGCGCGCGCTCGATATAGGCGTCGCTGAACGTCGAGCCGACCTGTCGCAGGTATTTCGCATACGCGCGCAGGATCGTGACTTCGCGCGCGCTCAGGTGCGCGCGCAGCACGAGGCGGTTGAAGTCGTCGTTCTCGATCCGGCCGCTCCAGATCCGGTCGAACGCATCCTCGAACAGGCCTTTCACACGCTCGATGTCGAACTCGGTATCGTCGGCGAGTTCGAGGCCGAAGTCGTGCACCCAGGCGGGCGCGGCATCCTGCGTCTGGATCCGGTACGGCCGCTCCTCGTCGACGCGCACGCCGAGATGCTCGAGCATCGGCAGGCTGCGCGACAGCGCGATCGGGTCGCCCGCGCGATACACCTTGAAGCGGAACGCGCGCGCGTCGGCCTCGATCGGGCGGTACAGGTTCATCGCCAGCTGGCCCGACGCCTTCACGCGCTCGATCAGCTCGATGTCGCGCACGGCCGTGCGCGCCGGATAGTCGTCGCGATAGCCGGCCGGGAACGAGTCCGCATAGTGCTGCAGCAGGCGGTTGCCTTGTTCTTCGCCGAACGCGTCGAGCAGCGCGTCGGCGAGATCGTCCTGCCAGCGGCGTGCCACCTGCACGAGCCGCGTTTCGAGTTCGCGCGTGTCGACGTCGGGCATCGTGCCCGGTTCCGCATGGACGACGAAATGAATCCGCGCGATCGCCGATTCCGACAGCAGCGGCGTGAACTCGACGTTCACGCCGTTGTACGCATCGACGAGCAGCTTCGCGATGCGGCGGCGCAGGTCGGTGTTGTACTTGTCGCGCGGCACGAACGCGAGGCACGACACGAAGCGGTCGAAGCGGTCGCGCCGTACGAACAGGCGCGTGCGCTGGTGTTCCTGCAGGCGCAGGATGCCCAACGCGATGTCGTAGAGCTGGTCTTCGTCGGCCTGGAACAGTTCGTCGCGCGGATAGGTTTCGAGCACCGTCACCAGCGACTTGCCGAGATGCCCCTTCGGCAGGAAGCCCGCGCGCCGCACGATGTTCGCGCATTTGCGGCGCACGATCGGTATCTCGGTGTACGAACCGAAATAGGACGTCGACGTGTAGAGTCCGATGAAGCGCCGTTCGCCGGTCACCTTGCCGTCGGCGCCGACGAGTTTCACGCCGACGTAGTCGAGATAGCCGGGCCGGTGCACGGTCGCGCGCGAGTTCGCTTTCGTCAGGAAGATCGGCCAGGGGCCGGTGATGATCTCGGCGGCGGCCGGCGGCAGCGGCGTCACGTCCGGCGCACCGGGCGCGCGCAGCGATTCGCGCAGCAGGCCGCAGCCGGAGCCTTCGACGCCGCGCAGGCCGAAACCCGTGCCGTCCGACACGAGCGCGTAGTCGCGCTGGCCGAGGAAGGTGAAGTGGTCGGCGACCATCCATTCGAGGAACGCGCGCGCCTCGATGTCTTCCGCGGTGGATTCGCGGGCCTTCATGTCCTTGATCGTCGCGCGCGCGATGTCGACGATCTTCGGCCAGTCCTCCACCGATGCGCGCACGTCGCCGAGTACGCGCGCGATGTCGTTGCGCAGCGTGTTGAGCAGCGCGGCGTCGCCGCAGCGGTCGACTTCGAAGTGGATGAACGACGCGAGCTGCGACTGGCCGTCGCCGGCCGTCGCGCCGCCGGCGTCGACGCGCTCGATCGCGCCGTCGCCGCCGCGCCAGATGCGGAACACCGGGTGCAGCGCCGAGTGCAGCGCGAGCCCGAGGCGGTTGACGGCCATCGTCACCGAGTCGACGAGGAACGGCATGTCGTCGTTGACGATCTCGATCACCGTGTGGTCGGAGTGCCAGCCGTGCTGTTCGAGGATCGGGTTGTACACGCGCAGCCGCTCGCTGCCGGGCACGAATTTCTGGGCGGTCTGCCAGTGCGCCATCGCGGCGCCGTAGAGGTCGGCGATGCCGCGATTCTGCAGATCATCGGCGTCGACGAAATCGTAGTAATGACGCAGGAACGGTTCGACGATCCGGAACGTGGCTTCGGGCAGGCGTCCGCGCGCGAATTCGACGACATCGGAGAGCAGGTGTGCGACGACTTCTTCGTTCTTCGCTTCCATGGCGGTCTCCTGGTCGGGTGGCCATTGGCTGCTGCGTCTGTGCCGCATTATATGCGCCGATTGCGTGACAACGCGATGTGCGGGCGCACAACGCGGCGCAGGGAACGAAGGCCGCGTGCGACGCCGGTGGCCGGCGTCGCACGGGCGGGTCAGGCGAGGTCCGGCGGCTTCAGGTCGGGGTGCCGCGCGTAGAGCGGATTCATGAAATCGAGCAGCATCGTGGTCAGCAGTTGCGACACGAATTCGCGGTAGGCGACGAATTCCGAATCCGGACACGACGCCTTGACGGTCAGCAGGGAGCGATCCAGATCGGCTCCCATTTGCAAGATCATGTCGCTAAGGGCACTTGCGATTTGCTTGTCAGAGATCACTTTTTTGCCTTTTTGGCATCCCGCCAACGCGTTACAACTGTTGACGCAGAGATGACAAACTGGCGCCAAGTGGCATGCGTCCAAGGGCCGGACGCACACCAATCCCGGGGCGCGTCAGCGTTCGTCGCTCCACAGCTTGCCGCCCGTCGCCCAGTTCCCCTTCTTCACGTCGGCGAGGATGATGTCGACCGAGCCCGGGTCGCAGCCGAGCGTCTCGCACGTGACGCGCGTGATCGCTTCGACGAATGCGCGCTTCTGCTCGACCGTGCGGCCTTCGAACAACTGGATATTGAAAGTCGGCATGACTGGATGCTCCGATGGTTGGGGGTAGGGAAGTCGGGACGCGAGCGGCGTCAGTCGCGATACGACTGATCGATCCGGTCGAGGCGGCGCAGCAGCGCCGGCCATTCCAGTTCGCCCTCGATCGCGCCGCCGTCGCGCAACTGCGCGGCGGTGCGCTCGGCGACGGCCGGCTCGGGCAGCACGAGCGGCCCGCCGCCTGCCTGCGCGCGCACCTGGATGTCGCAGGCCTTGATCAGCGTATCCATCAGCACATATGCCTCGGCGACGGTCCGGCCGACCGTCAGCGTGCCATGGTTGCGCAGCAGCATCGCGGATTTCGCGCCGAGGCTGGCGGTCAGCCGCGTGCCTTCGGCCGGCGAGAACGCGAGCGCCTCGTAGTCGTGGTACGCGAGGTCGCCGTGAAACCGCAGCGCGTGCTGCGACGCGGGCAGCAGCCCGTCGCGCTGGATCGACACGGCGATGCCGGCCGTATTGTGCAGGTGCATCACGCAGACGGCGTCCGGCCGCGCGGCGTGCACGGCCGCGTGCAGTGCAAAACCGGTCACGTTGACTGCGTATTCGCTCTCGCCGATCCGGTTGCCGGCCAGGTCGATCTTCACGAGATTCGATGCGCGAACCTCGTCGAACGCGAGGCCGAACGGGTTGATCAGGAAGTGCCCGGGTTCGCCGGGCACGGTCGCGGAAAGATGCGTGTAGATCAGGTCGTCCCAGCCGTTCAGCGCGACGAGGCGATAGGCGGCGGCGAGATCGACGCGCAACCGGCGCTCGGCGTCCGAGATCGGGCCGCCGGGCTTCACGGTGTCAGGACGGTGTGCGAACGACGACATCGGGTTCTCCGAGGGTGAAGCGGCGCGCGACGATCACCGTGATCCACGCGGCGATCGCGAACGGGGCCGTGAACGCGGGGAGGCCCGCGCGCGTCGCGAGCCACTGGATCAGCGCGGCGAGCGCGGCGGCCGCGAACGCCGCGCGCGGCCCGCGCGGCATCAGCGCGAGTGCGGCGAGCGCGCCGTTGAAGCCGAGCAGGCCGTCGGCGAACGACGCGCCGTTCGCGCCGGCCGCGATCAGCAGCACGGTCGACACGATCGTGCCGCCGAGCGCGAACGCAGCCGCGCGGCGCGACGCGACGGCGAGGCCGGCGACGATCAGCGCGCCGGCCCACGGGCCTTGCGCAAAGGTGGTTTGCGCGACGCCCGACAGCAGCGCGTCGGCGATGGAAGGCAGCGTCAGCGGCGCACCGGCTGTCGCGTCGCCCGCATGCTGCGGCGCGACAAACGGCAGCCACAGCGCGGTGACGGCGAGGCACGGGCTCGAATACGGGCACTGGCGCCAGCGGGCGAGCGGCACACGCATCGCGCGTTGCACGAGCGCCGCGCCGATCGCTGCCAGCGGTACCAGCGCGACGGCGGCGAGCGAGGCAGGCGCGAACAGCACGGCGATCAGCGCGGCGAGCGCACCGTTGAAGCCGTGCAGCCCCTGTTCGACGTCGCGGCGCTCGGCACCCGTCAGCACCGCCGTCATGCTGGCGGCGGCCGAGCCGACCAGCGCCGCGGACGCGAGCCGCAGGTCGGTCAGTGCCAGCGCGGCGAGCAGCAGCGCGCCGGTGACGGCATGCGCCTGCAGCACGATCTGCCCGATGCCGCGCAGCAGGATGCGCAGGTCGATCGACGGCGAGGCGGGGCGGGCGGTAGGCATGGCGGCGGTGGAACAGGACGAGCCGCGAGCATAGGACACAATGCCGTGCACCGGAATAGGGAATTCTGGATAGTCAGGATTTGTGGCGCATGCCCTGAGTTGGGGCGGGGCGCGAGTTTCGGCGTCTTGTCTGCCCGGGGCAATGGCGCTTTCGCGGGATTGCGGGGCCGGGAAGCGAAATTTTGGCCGCAGCCGGATTTTTCGTGCGTATGCTGACGCGTCGGCGTTTTCGGGGAGGAACGAATGCGTGAACTGCGCTGGGCGTCGCTCGAGGGCGACGGAATCGAACACCTGACGTTCGACCGGGGGGACGCCGGCATCGTCGTCGAAAGTGCCGTGGTCGGCCAGCGGTACGGCCGCGCGTACGGGCTTGCGTACCGGGTCGAGTGCGATCCGCAATGGCGGGTCAGGTATGCGGTGCTCAAGGTGATGGGCGGCGGCACGCTGGAACTGCATGGCGACGGGGCCGGGCACTGGCGCGACGGTTCAGGCAGCGCGCTGCCGGAGCTGGATGGCTGCGTCGACATCGACATCGCGGCGACGCCGTTCACGAACGCGCTGCCGATCGGCCGCCTCGGGCTCGCACACGGCGAGCGGCGAGCGATCGACGTCGCATACATCTCGACGCCGGACCTGAAGGTGACGCCGGTCAAGCAGGCATACGCGTGCATCGAGCCGGGCCGGCGCTACCGCTACGAAGGCATCTTCCGGAATTTCACGGCCGAGATGGACGTCGACGCCGACGGGCTCGTGATCGACTACGAAACGCTGTTCAAGCGCCTGCCGCCGTTGCGCTGAACCGCCGCTCGCGGTGCCGCGGGTGCTGCCGCGACCGCCGGTCGTTCATGCGTCGAGGCAAACCGGTCGATCCGCGCCGCGATCAGGTCGGGATTGTGCACCACGACCCAGTGCCCGCCGTCGATTTCCTCGCGCACGTGCTCGCCGAGCCAGCGCTCGAGATCGACCGACATTTCGGGCGTCACGTAGCGGTCGTGCACCGGCACGAGGATCTGCACCGGCGCCTGCGCATACCGCTCGCGCGGCTTTCTCGCCCGCGCGAGGAAATTCGCGCGGTAGAGCTGCAACCCGTTCAGCGCGTTCTTCAATTGCGCGGGATCGCGCTCGGGCCGCACGCGTTCGGTCAACTGCAGCCAGCGCGGCCACAGTGCGGCGCCGCCGAGGCGCCACACCAGCGACGGCACGACCGGCAGGTGGAAGAACGCGATGTACCACGATTTCAGGCTCTGCCTGAGCCGCATCTTCGCGCGGAACACGTGGTCGAGGCACGGGCCGGAGATCGACGTGTACGACGCGATCCGGCCGCGCAACGCAGGGTCGGTCACGGCCTCCCAGCACTGGATCGACCCCCAGTCGTGACCGACCAGATGGAACGGCCGCGCGCCGCAGGTCGCGTCGGCGACGGCCTTCAGGTCGTCGGCGAGCCGCGCCAGCGTGTAGTCCGCGCGGCGGCGCGGCGCATCGGATGCGCCGGCGCCGCGCACGTCGTACGCGATCACGCGGTAGCGCTTCGCGAGCCGCGCGCGGACCGGCGCCCACACGGCCGACGAATCGGGATAGCCGTGCACGAGGATCAGCGGCGGCGCGCGGCGCGGGCCGCTGACGTGGACGGCGAGTTTCACGTCGCCGGAGCGGACGGTCAGCATCTCGTGCGTGCGCGCCATGACGTCATGCCTGCGGAACCGGATGCAGCGGCACGCGGCGCGGGGCGGCCTGGGCCGCATGGCGCGCGTTGGTCGCGTCGATGTTCGCGAGCAGCGTGTCGAGCCCTTGCAGGTACTGATGGTTGTCGTGGTCCCACGGATGGAAGCCCGGACGGAAGTAGTCGAGCCATTCGCGCGTGATGCTCGGGAACACGCCGGTCCGCGGGCTGTACAGATACTTCACGAGCCGCCACATGCCGCCGAACCTGCCGTGTTCGCGACGGTGCGCGCGCATCAGCCGCACGTGGAAGTCGAACACGATCGTCCAGAACATCAGGGTCGTGAGCAGCATCGTGCTGGTGCGCAGCAGGTAGCTGCCGAGGCCCGGCTTCATCACGGCGTTCCATACGTCGTACGACACCGCCTTGTGCTCGGTTTCCTCCATCGCGTGCCACATCCACATCTGCTGATAGCCTTCGACCGACCCGTCGATCCGGTGCTCGTGGCCCGACAGCAGCTGGTTCGCGAGGATCGCCGTGTAGTGCTCGAGCGCGATCGTGATCGCGAGCTGCATCGAGTGCGGCAGCGTCTTCTTGAAGAAGCCGAGGATCGTCCAGAGCCGCTTGTCGAGCTTGTGCGCGGGCAGGCCGGACGACTGCAGCAGGTCGTTGTACTCGATGTGCTCGCGCGTGTGCATCGCTTCCTGGCCGATGAAGCCGAGCACCTGCTTCTTCAGCTCCGGATCCTCGATGCGGTCGCGGTAGTGGCGCACCGAATCCATGAAAAAGCGCTCGCCGGCCGGGAACAGCAGCGACAGCGCGTTCATGAAGTGCGTGACCGGCACGCCCTGGACGTGCCAGTCCTTCGCGCGTTCGGGCGGCAGCGCGAAACGGATGTCGCGCCGCACCGGCATCATGTTCGGGGTCGTCATGATTGTTCTCCTCCCTGATTGCCTGCGTTGTTGTAGGTGGCGTGAAGCGGCGCGGCGGCCGGCGTGCCGTAGCGGGCGGCCGCGCGGCGGGCCTTCGCGGCCTCGCGGCGCGTCGTGAGCACGACGAGCGCCTGGTACGCGGCCGGCAGGATGCGCGCCATCCAGTCCGCGGCCTTCGCGTCGCGGCCGATCAGCACACGCCGCTTGTTGCGGCGCACGCCGGCGAGGATCGTGCGCGCGGCGTCGTCGGCGGTCGTGATGAAGAACTTCTCGAAGCTGTCCTTGCCTTGCTGCTCGCTCTCGACGATGAAGCCGACCATGTTCTTCGCGACGCGGCTCGACTGCGCGATGTTGGTGCGGATGCCGCCCGGATGCACGCAGGTGGCCGACACGCCGCACTTCATCATGTCCAGTTCCTGGCGCAGCGATTCGGTGAAGCCGCGCACCGCGAACTTGGTCGCGTTGTAGCCGCTCATGCCCGGCTGCGCGAAGATCCCGAAGATGCTGGACGTGTTGATCACGTGACCGTCGCCGCTCGCCTTCAGGTGCGGCAGGAACGCCTTCGTGCCATGCACGACGCCCCAGAAGTTGATGTTCACGATCCACTCGAGATCGCCGTATTCCATCCCTTCGATCGTGCTCGACAGCGCGACGCCCGCGTTGTTGAAGATCAGGTTGACCTTGCCGTGTTCCTGCGCGGTATCGTCCGCCCACGCGAACATCGCGTCGCGGTCGCCGACGTCGAGCACGCGCGTCGACACGCGCACGTTCGGCGCGATCGCGCGGACGATCCGCTCGGTTTCGGCGAGGCCGACGCCGTTCTTGTCGGCGAGCGACACGTGGCAGCCGGCCTGTGCGAGCTGGACCGCGAGCGAGCGGCCCATGCCCGAGCCGGCGCCCGTGATCGCGGCGACCTTGTTGGCGAAATCTCTCATGTCGTTGGCTCCTTGTCTGGCTCAGGCCGCTTCGGCGGACGTGGAAGCGGAAGCGGCGGACGCGGCGGGCGCGGCGACGGGCCGCCCGCTCGTGTCGTGGTGCGGCGCGCGATACGCGTGGTAATCGGCGATCGAGAAGTGCGCGGTCGCCTGGCGGAAGCGCCAGGTGAAGCCTGGCCACAGCGTCGTGTTCTTGCCGGTGCGCGGGTCGAGGTACCAGCTCTTGCAGCCGCCCGTCGACCAGATCGCCTTTTGGAGCCGGCCCTGCAGGTCGGTGTTGAACTGCGCCTCGACGAGCGGGCGCACCTCGATCGCATCCGCGCGTTCGCGCTGCATCGCGTTCAGCGCGCCGAGGATGTATTCGATCTGCGACTCGATCATGAACACCATCGAGTTGTGGCCGAGGCCGGTGTTCGGGCCGACGATCATGAAGAAGTTCGGGTAGCCCGGCAGCGTCGTGCCGAGATACGCGTGCGCGCCGTCGCGCCACGCATCGACGATGTCGAGGCCGCCGCGGCCGATGATCGCGCCGCGCGGAAACGGATCGGCGACCTGGAAGCCCGTGCCGTAGATCAGGCAGTCGACTTCATGACGCTTGCCGTCGGTCGTCACGACCGCGTCGGCTTCGATGCGCTCGATGCCGGTCGTGATCACGTCGACGTTCTTGCGCGACAGCGCCGGGTAGTAGTCGTTCGAGATCAGCACGCGCTTGCAGCCGAGCGTGTAGTCGGGCGTGACCGCACGGCGCAGTTCCGGATCGGGAACCTGCTTGCGGATATGGCGCAGCGCGAGCTTCTGCACGTTCTTCATCAGCGACGGATGGATCGCGAAGCCGAGCACGCGCGATTCGAGCATCCAGTAGATGCCGCTGCGCACCGCCTTCTGCGTGAACGGCAGCGTGCGGAACAGCCACTTCTCGAAGCCGCTCAGTTTGCGGTCGGGCTTCGGCATGATCCACGGCGGCGTGCGCTGGAACAGCGCGAGTGTCTTCGCGCGCGGCGCGATCTGCGGCACGAACTGGATCGCGCTCGCGCCGGTGCCGATCACCGCCACGCGCTTGCCTTCGAGAGGGTAGTCGTGATCCCACTGCTGCGAATGGAACGCGCGGCCCTTGAAGGTCTCGACGCCGGGAATCGCCGGCAGCGCGGCGCGCGACAGCCCGCCCATCCCCGACACCAGCACGCGCGCCGACAGCCGCTTGCCGTTCGCGAACGTGAGGCGCCAGCGTCGTGCGGCCTCGTCGTATTCGGCGCGCTGCAGCTCATGGTTCAGGCGCAGGTGCGGGCCGACGCCGAAGCGCTGCACGCAGTCTTCCAGGTACGCGCGGATCTCCGGCTGGGGCGCGAACATGCGCGTCCAGCGCGGGTTCGGCGCGAACGAGAACGAATAGACGTGCGATTGCACGTCGCAGGCACACCCGGGGTAATGATTGTCGCGCCACGTGCCGCCGACCGACGCGGCCTTCTCGAGCACGACGAAGTCGGTCACGCCGGTCTGCCGCAGGCGAATGGCCATCCCGAGACCGGCGAAGCCGGTGCCGATGATGGCGATGTCGGTGGTTTCGTCCGGGCCGTCGTGGCCGGGCGGGCCGAAAGGCAACGTGCGAGCATTCATCCGGGTGTCTCCGATTTGGCTCATTTTTTAATGTTACATTGGTTGATGTAACGATAGTGGGTGAACCCGGAAACCGCAAGAGGCTAGAAGCGGCGCTCTAAGGGCCGGAAGCCGCGCGGGAAAAGGCTGAGCGGGGTTTGGAACGGTCTGCTTTCCGCATTGCGGAATGTGCGGAAACGGCCGCCGGCAGGGCTGGAGAGGCGGGAGACGAAGGCCGCCGACACGCGGCGACCTGTTTGAAACGCTATCAGGGACGGATCGGGCGGGCGGCCGTCTCATGGAAAACCCCGGCGACGATCGTGATCTGCGCGAGCGCGTAGAGGCCCCAGATCAGGTAGTCGATGCCGGGAAAGCCGCCGAGGAAGCGTCCGACGCCGATCAGCGTGTCGGAGCCGACGAAGATCAGGCTGCCGACGGCGACCAGCGGGCCGCGCGTGCGGGCCGCGAGCGCGAAGCTCGCCATCGCGCACAGCACGAGCATGTAGACGGCGACGGGTACGAGTAGTTCGCCCAGATGCGGAAGGAACGCTGCATAGAACGCCGGCGCGGCGATCCACAGCCCGATCAGTGCGAGGAAGCGCCAGCCGTGCGGCCGCGCGCGCCAGCGCACGAAGATCGCGCAGTAGCACAGGTGCGTGAGCAGGAACGCACCGAGGCCGAGGACGAACGACAGCGGCCACTCGGGCAGCGCGAGCAGCACGTCGCCGAGCACGGCCGTGACGAGCGCCGCGCACAGCCACGCGCGTTCGCGCGGTGCCGCGCAGGCGCTGCCGGCCGCGAGCAGCAGGATGCCCATCGCGGCTTTCGCGGCGGCCTGGCCGGGATAGGGCGCGGCGGCGAGCGACAGCCCGTACAGCAGCGCGGCGGCGATGGCGAGCGGCCAGAGCCGGCGATAGGGGGCGGGAAGCGTGGCGATCAAGGCGGGTGTCTCCGGGGGTGTCGTCGTCTGCGGTGGACGGCGCGCCGGCGGGGGCGCGGCTGCGGCCATTATCCGGAAGAAAGGGCGGGCGAGAACCGGCGAATCCTTCTAGGCGCGGCATGGCGACGGGGGGCGGCGGTGCGGCGGTCCGGCGGCATGGGATCGGGCGATGCGGCGCCGGTGCGCCTGCCGCCGCGCTGATCGTTTCGATGCGTTTGCCCCGGTCGAACCGGGGCAACACGGCGGTTTCGGCTTGCTATCATCGCCGCGTATCGACGTTGTCCCGCCCGGCCGCGCTACAGGGTTCGCAGGCCGGCGCGACGGCCGCGCCCGGCGAGGGCATGCCGCCGCGTTTTCATTGAATCCGTGCCGAGTCCCGCCAGCGCACCCGATGCAGTGGCAGGGGCCGGTCCTCCTGACCAACAGGTTCGACATGACCGAACTGCTCCACGGCGACGGCGCGATCCGTCGCACGACGCCATACGGCTCCTCGATCGAAAACACCTATGCGGGCGTGCTGTCGTTCATGCGTCGCAACTATTCGCGCGCGCTCGACGGCGTCGACGTCGCGATTTCCGGCGTGCCGCTCGACCTCGCGACGACCTATCGCTCGGGCGCGCGGCTCGGGCCGGCCGCGATCCGCGCGGCGAGCGTGCAGCTCGCGGAGCTCAAGCCGTATCCGTGGGGCTTCGATCCGTTCGAGGATCTCGCGACCGTCGATTACGGCGATTGCTGGTTCGATGCGCACAACCCGTTGTCGATCAAGCCGGCGATCGTCGAACATGCGCGCACGATCCTGCGCTCGGGCGCGAAGATGCTGACGCTCGGCGGCGATCACTACATCACGTATCCGCTGCTGGTCGCGCACGCGGAGCGCTACGGCAAGCCGCTGTCGCTGATCCACTTCGATGCGCACTGCGATACGTGGGCCGACGACGAGCCGGACAGCCTCAATCACGGCACGATGTTCTACAAGGCGGTGAAGGAAGGGCTGATCGATCCGGCGACGTCGGTGCAGGTCGGCATCCGTACGTGGAACGACGATTTCCTCGGGATCGAGCGGCTCGATGCCGCGTGGGTGCATGAGCATGGTCCGCGCGCGGCGGTGGAGCGGATTGTCGACATCGTCGGCGCGCGGCCCGCGTACCTGACGTTCGATATCGACTGTCTCGATCCGGCGTTCGCGCCCGGCACGGGGACGCCGGTCGCGGGCGGGTTGTCGTCCGCACAGGCGCTCGCGATCGTGCGTGCGCTCGGGGCGGTGAATCTGGTCGGCGCGGATGTCGTCGAGGTTGCGCCTGCTTACGATCACGCGGACATCACCGCGATCGCCGCTGCGCATGTTGCGTGCGATTTGCTGTGTCTGTGGCGGCAGAAGAAGGTGGCGGGGCTTTGAAGTCGGGTGGGGCTGGCGGACACGGCCATAGCTTCCCGGCCCATTGCCGACCTTCAACGCCCCAACGTCAAGCCGAAAAGAGGACGTTCAACCCGACGCATAAAGCCCCATGCGGCCCGGCAACACCGCTTGCCGCTCAGGGATCGTTGACCGTTTCGGGCTCTGCCGGGATCAGGATTTCGAGCAGCTCGCAATCATCCGACCAGCCTATTACGGTATGGCGGATGCCCGGTGGCTGAATCCAGCACGACCCGGCCACCAGCCGCTGCGGTCCAATGCCTTCAAAGTCGGTCTGAAACCAGCCCTTCAGGCAGTAAACCAGCTGAAACTGCACGTCGTGGTGGTGTCGCACGCTCAATTCCGGACGGAACGGCGCAATCATGCGGACTACGTGCGCTCTGACAAGGCCGCTGGTTGCCGCCGCAACGCCCAAGTCCCGGTAAGTGGAGTAGCCGCGCAGGCCGCCAGTCTTGAAGTCGTCCTCCGCGTAATGGCTGATGACGAAACGCTGCGGCGCGTCGGGAAGAAAATGTTCCATGCACCCCTCCGAAGGAATGGGTCAGTGGAAAATGAAATACCGAACTGATCCGGAAAGCAATCGGTAGCGGCACGCACGCGGGGACGTCGACGTAATTGTCCGAGCAGAACCAAAACAGGCCGACGGGCAGGGTACCCGTCGGCCTGTTCGAAACGAGTGCGAACCGTGCGTTACTTCGCCGCGAGCGCGCTTGCCACGCCCTTGTCGGTCCACGCGTTATCGGCGACGTTCAGCTTCTGCGGAATCAGCTTCGCCGCATGGAACGCATCGGCCACGCCCTGCTGAACCGCGACGATCTTCTCATCGACCGGCACCGCGCCGAACGGCACACGCTTGATCCACGTTTCCACGAGCGGCTGCGGCAGGCCGACCTTCGGCGCGATCAGCGCGGCCGTCTCGGCCGGATGCCCGTTGACCCACAGGCCCGTCTCGCGCAATTGCTTCAGGATCGTGCCGACCACGTCGGCATGTTGCTCCGCGAAGCCACGCGTTGCCTCGTAGAAGTTGTTCGCGGGCGTGAGGCCCGTGTAGTCGGACAGCGTGCGGATCTTCAGCGAATTCTGCGCGGCCGCGTAATACGGATCCCACACGGCCCACGCGTCGACGTTGCCGCTCTCGAACGCGGCGCGCGCGTCGGCGGGCGGCAGGTACACCGGGTGAATTTCGTCGTAGCGTACGCCGGCCTTTTTCAGCGCTTCGAGCAACAGGTAGTTCGCGCTCGAACCCTTCTGCAGCGCGACCTTCTTGCCGCGCAGGTCGGCGAGCGAGCGGACCGGCGAATCGGCCTTCACGAACACGGCCTCGTTGTGCGGCGACGGCGGTTCCGCGGCGACGTACACGAAGCGCACGCCGGCCGCCTGCGCGAACACAGGCGGCGGCGCGCCCGTGTAGCCGAAGTCGATGCTGTTCGCGTTCAGCGCCTCGAGCAGTTGCGGGCCGGCCGGGAATTCGAACCACTGGACGGTGTAGCCGAGCGGCTTGAGCCGCGTCTCGAGCGAGCCCTGCGTCTTGACGACCGACAGCAGGCCGGCCTTCTGGTAGCCGATGCGCACGACCTTGTCGGCGCTGCCTTGCGCGAACGCCGATGTGGCGGCGACGGCGACGAGCGCCGTCGCGGCGGTGCGGGTGATCCAGCGGGTGAAACGAATCATCGAACGGACTCCATGCGAAACGTCTTCGGGGAGCGGCGTGTGCCGCTCGGTTGGAAGAATCGTCGCATGGGCGGTCGGGCCCGCAAACCAAGCAATGCCGATATGAATATGACGGCGGCGGTCCTATGCTTTGTCGCCGTCGCCTTGCGGGCCGGACGCATCGGACCTATCCGACGTGCCGGCCTGGCGTGCCGCTTCGTCACTGAGTTTCCTGTCGAGGATCGTCGCGACGCGGCCGCCCAGATACGCACTGGCGGCGTTCTCGAGCGCGCGGTTCGTCTCGCCCTCGACGAACACGGCCGCGAGCGGGCGCAGGCGCCAGATCGCATCGACGAGCGCGGGCACGTCGGTGACGGGCGGCAGCGTGCCTTCGTCATAGCGGTCGAGCCGCTTCACGACGAGATCGACGAGCAGCCGCGCGATCGCGTCGAAGTGCGGCCGCGCGAGGCTGATCACGTCGAGCAGCTCGCGCGGCGGGATGCCTTCCTTCGTCATCGCGGCTGCCGCCTCGAGCAGCGCGGGGCTTTTCGCGACGAACGACAGGCCGCGCCGTTCGAGCAGGCCGAGTTCGGTCACGCGCGACAGTTGCGACGCCGTCTGCGGGCCGAACATCTGCGCGAGTTGCGCGAGCGAATAGGTTTTCGGCAGTTCGTGCGACCAGCGGCCGCCGATCGCGTTTTCCAGGCCGAGGATCGAGCGCAGGTCGTGACCCTCGTCGATCGCCATGATCAGGTCCTGGATGTTCGACAGCGTGTAGCCGCGCGCGAGCAGGTGGTTGATCAGCTTCAGGCGCGCGACGTGCGTGTCGTCGTAGATGCCCACGCGCCCGCGCTTCTCGGGCGGCGCGAGCAGCCCGCGATCCTGGTACGCGCGGACGTTGCGCACGGTCGTGTCGGACACGCGAGCGAGTTCATCGACCGTGTACTCGTTGCGGGAATCCGGCGCGGCCTCGTCTGGCATGGTTGGAGTCTGTTTTGACATGCGGCCATTCTAGCGCGACGCGACAGGCTCGGGCGCGGCGGGGAGCGTGCGTGCGCCGTCGCCGAGCGCGCGCTGCATCAGCGCGGTGTCGATCCAGCGGCCGTGCTTGAAACCGACCGCCTTCAGCACGCCGGCCGGCTCGAAACCGAACGCGCGGTGCAGCGACGTCGACCCGCCGGTGCCGCCGTCGGCGATCACCGCGATCATCTGCCGCCACGGGCCGGTTTCGCAGCGCGCGATCAGTGCCGCGAGCAGCGCGCGGCCGATGCCGCGGCCGCGCTGCGTGTCGTCGATGTAGATCGAATCCTCGATCGTGTGGCGGTACGCGCTGCGCGTGCGATACGGCGTTGCGTACGCGTAGCCGGCGATGTGGCCGTCGCATTCCGCGACGAGATAGGGCAGCCCGTGACGCAGCACTGCGTCGCGGCGCGCGCGCAGTTCGTCGACGTCGGGCGGCGCCTCCTCGAACGACGCGACGCTGTGGCGCACGTGGTGCGCGTAGATCGCGTGAATGGCGTCGAGATCGGCATCGGTCGCGTCGCGGACGACGCAGGCGGCGGGTGTGGCGGACATGGCAACGGGCGGAGGCATGGGCAAACCCTTACTATGCGGGCGATTGCCCGGCGCGTAAAGCGACGGCCGGGCGACGGCCGGACGTCGCGCGTCGTCGCATTCAGTTCGGCAGCCGCTTCCTCTGCGTATCGCGCGGCAACTCGTTGAAGCGGGCGAAGTAATAGCCCGAAAAGCGGCCGAGGTGGCCGAAACCGAACGTCAGCGCCGTATCGGTAATGCTGGCCATCGGGTCGGTCAGCAGTTGCACTCGGGCGGCGTCGAGCCGGATGTTGCGCAGCAGTTCCATCGGGGTTGCGCCGTGGTAGCGGCGGCACAGCACGTTCAGCGTCCGGAAGCTGACGCCGGCCGCCCTGGCGAGATCCTCGAGCGAAATGGGCGCGCAGAGTCGCGCATGGATGAATTCGAGGAGCGCGTCCATTTGCCGGATGCCGCCCGGGGATCCGGATGTCACCGGTGGGTTGCACGCTTCCGGTGACGCGAGGGCATTCCCGGTTGCCGACGGCGGCGGGCAATGTACGAGCAGGAATAACGCGAGGCTGCGTTCGAAGTGGTCGCGCCACTCGGCCCGAATGCCGCCGTCGCCGGCCAGCGCGAGGACGTTGAGCAGCGACTGTGCGATCAGGTCCCATTGCGAGGCCAGTGCAGGCGGCAACAGAAATCCCGGCGCGAGGGCGGGCGGTCCGTCGTCGGGCGGGTGGCCGGAAACCGCCCGCAGCAGCGCATCGGGGACCTTGACGATCAGTTGCCGGGTGCCGGGCCGCCAGCGCAGGCGCACGCGCGTCCTGGGCGCGAGCACGGCGGTCCGTCCTTCGAGCACGTCCATCACATGTCCGTCGCAGTCGATTTCGGCGCCGCCGGCGAGCGACGTGTGGACGAGCGAAAAGCCGTCGAACGGGCGCGGCACGACCTCGACTTCGGCGCCGTACTGCAGCGCGTAGACGCTCAGACGATTCAGTCGCCCCTTGAAAAGCGCAGCGTCGGGCACGCCGTGCTTCCAGCGCAGCACATGCTCGGCCAGTTCCGCCGAAACCTGCTCGTGCGCATCCGTGCGCGATCCGGATCGGAACAGGCAATTCCGGTACAGCGCGGACAGCACGTCCGCATTCGGCGTGAGGGGCATGGGGCGTCTCCTGTGCGGCATTTCCGTGCAGTGCATCCGGCTGGGCCGCGGATGCGCGTCGTGCCGCATCGGTTTTTCTTGCGTGCGCGAAATCTCCTGAATGGATGATATTGATCTTCGTCAGGCTTGTCTAAGGTATCGCACGGGGTTGCAAGAATCGGACAGTCCTGTCCCCGCTCAGGAAAAATCCGGATAGCGCCCGGCGTGAGAAAAAAACGGATTGAATTCGTGCGCGGCCTGCAAATTCCGGATAGTGGGAATCATTGTGGCTTCCTACACTGCGTCGACGTTCGACCGGAAGCCGGTGCATCTCGTAAATAAATTCGGATAACTACTAAATATGCGGGCCGGCCGATCGTACTGATTCGAAGCCTCCCCACTGGAAAAGGAAGGAACTCCATGCGTCAAATCAATCTGCAGGCGCTCTCGGACGATGCGCGGCTGGGCCCGCTGCACGGTGTCGTGCTGTTCTGGTGCGCGCTGATCATCGTGTTCGACGGCTACGATCTCGCGGTGGCCGGCATCGCGCTGCCGGCGATCATGAAGAACATGGGCGTCAGCCCCGCGCATGCCGGCTTCATGGTGAGTTCGGCGCTGTTCGGCATGATGTTCGGCAACATCGTGTTCGGGACCGTCGCCGAGCGGATCGGGCGCCGGCGGGCCATCGCGGCCTGCCTGACGCTGTTCAGCGTCTTTACCGCGGCGGCCGGGCTGGCGCCGACGCCCGCGTTGTTCGGCGCCGCCCGCTTTCTGGCGGGGATCGGCATCGGCGGCGTGATGCCGAACGTGATCGCCCACATGACCGAGTACGCGCCGCGCCGCATGCGCAGCACGCTGGTGACGCTGATGTTCAGTGGCTATTCGGTGGGCGGCATGCTGGCGGCCGTGATGGGCAAGGGGATGATCGAGGCGTACGGATGGCGGTCGGTGTTCGTCGCCGCGGGCGCGCCGGTGCTGCTTGTCCCGCTGCTCATGAAATGGATGCCGGAATCGATGTCGTTCCTGATCAGGCGCGGCAGGACGGGCGAGCTCGCGCGCATCGCGTGCCGGCTCGATCCCGCTTACCGGCCCCGACCGGACGACTGCCATGTCTTGCCGCGGGAGGAACAGGCGGGCAACGCGCCGGTGCGCCGGCTGTTCGACGACGGTCGCGGGTTCAGCACGGTCATGTTCTGGATTGCCTGCTTCATGTGCCTGTTCATGGTGTACGCGCTCAGTTCGTGGCTGACCCGGCTGATGGCCGGGGCGGGCTACAGCCTCGGTTCCGCGTTGACGTTCGTGCTGGTGCTGAACGCCGGCGCGATGGTCGGCGCGATCGGCGGCGGCTGGCTGGCCGATCGCTTTCCGATCAAGACGGTGCTCGTTTCGATGTATCTGCTCGCGGCGATCTCGATCACGCTGCTCGGCTACAGGATGCCGACTGCGCTGCTGTTCGTGCTGGTCGGGCTGGCCGGCGCGTCGACCATCGGCACGCAGATCGTCAACTGCGCGTATGCGGGGCAGTTCTACCCGGTCGCGATCCGCTCGACCGGCATCGGCTGGACGCTGGGCATCGGCCGCGGCGGGGCGATCCTGGCGCCGATCGTCATCGGCGTGCTGGTCGGCATCGATCTGCCGCTGGAGCGCAACTTCATGGCGATCGGGCTGCCCGCGCTGGCGGCGGCGCTCGCGGTCGGCCTGATCGATCATCGACGCTCGGCTTCGCATCGAGATCAGGCGGGCAGCCCCGGCGAACGGCAGCAGGCATATGTCAAGCAATCCTGAGCAGTGCGCCGGCGCAAATGCGGCACGACGGGGCGCTGCGTCGTGTGGCGCATGGAAAGCCCCGGTCATGCGGACCGGTTCCGCTGAGAGGCGGACGGTTGCGAAGCGGCGAGCGCTTGCATGGGCGCTGATGGCGGCATCCGGCATCGCGCATGCGCAAGGCGGCACGACGTTGTACGGCATTGTCGATACTGGCGTTTCCTATTACAACCGAGCGGCGAAGGGCGGATCGACGGTGGACATGCCGCACCTGACGGGCGCAATGCCGTCGCGGTGGGGCGTGAAGGGCGTCGAGGAGATCGGCGGCGGATACCGGGTGTTCTTCGTGCTGGAAAGCGGCTTCCAGCCCGGCACGGGCCGGCTCGGTGGCGGCGGGCGATTGTTCGGCCGGCAGGCGAACGTCGGGCTGGGCGGCGCCTATGGAACGCTCACGCTCGGCAGGCAGATGAACATGACGGCCCATGCGCTCGCCAACGCCGACGTGATCGGGCCGTCGATCCATTCCCCGAGCAACTTCGACGCGTATCTGCCGAATGCTCGAAGCGACAATGCGATCGGCTACCTGGGCAAGTTCGGCCGATTCACGATCGGCGGCACCTACAGCTTCGGGCGCGACGCCGCCGGGCCGGCCGGCCCCTCCGCCACCGGCTGCGCGGGGCAGGTGCCCGGCAATCCGCTCGCGTGCCGGCAATATACGGCGCTGGTCGCATACGACACGCCGCGTTTCGGTTTCGCCGCGTCCGGCGATGTCAAGCGCGGCGGACCGGGCGCGGCGGCGCCGCTCGGCAGCAGCGCCCATACGAGCACGCACACCGTCGTCGACGGCTACGCGTTGGTGGGGCGAGCGAAGCTCGGCGCGGGGTGGATACGAAACAACGTCGCGGCCTCGGCCCATGTGCAGACCGATATCCTGTTCGCCGGCGTGACCTACGCGCGGACGCCGGCGGTATCGTTCGACGCGCAAGGCACGCGCTACCTGCAACGCGGGTCGGCGCGCAATACCGGCGCGAGCGCGACCCTGCTGGTCGGGCGTGCCAGTTACCTGCTGTCGAAGCGCACGCGCGTCTATACGTCGGTCGGCTACATGCTGAACGGCCCGACGGCGGCCAAGGCCGTCGCCGCCGGCGGGACGGTCGACGCGGGGCGTGACCAGTTGGGAATCATGGCCGGGTTGCAGCAGAAGTTCTGACGGGGCCGGGGCGTCAGAGCCGCCCCTCGGCCGCATGCACCGCGTCGGCGATTGCATCCGCGACGCGTTGCACGCGCGGCGACCGGCGCACGTCAGGATGAACGACGAGCCAGATTTCGCGCTCGATGTCGCAGCGTGGTGCGGCAGTGAGTTCGACGAGCGCCGCGGGGGCGGCTGCGTCGGTTGCCGCGGCGGCACGGGCGGGTTGGTGGGCGTTGGCGCGGGCACCGGCCGCGGCGCGGGGACCGCCGGTTTCGGATTCGCCGGGCGACCGGGACGCTGCCGGCAGGGCGTCGAGTGCTGGATCGTCGACGAGAAAGCGCGGCAGCAGCGCGATTCCCGCACCGGCCACGCACGCACGATGCAGCGCGGCCAGGTCGTTGGCGACGAACGCGAAGCGGCGCCCGGCCGCGAAGCGCTCGAGCCATTGCTGCTGCGGCATTTGCGCGAGCGCGTCGTCGTAACCGAGGAATGCCCAGGTGTCGGGCGGCGTGGCGGCCCAGTCGGGCGACGCGCACAGCGCGAAGCGCATCGTGCCGAGCCGGCGCGCGGCCAGCCCCGGCTCGTTCGGTCGTGACAAGCGCACGGCGAGGTCGGCTTCGCGCGCATACAGGTTGGCCGCGTGCATTTCGCCCATCAGGTCGATCCGCAGCGCGGGCCACGCGCGCTGCGCGCGGGCGAGCCGCGGCGCGAGGAAGTGGCTCGCGAACACCGGCGACGCGGACACGCGCACCACCCCCTCGAGCGCCGCCGCCCCCTGCGCGGCGCGCGCGAACGCATGTACGTCGGTTTCGACGCGCGCCGCATGTTCGGCGAGATGCAGCCCTTCGTCGGTCGGCGGCCAGCCGCGCGGCAGCCGGTCGAACAGCCGGATGCCGAGCGCGGACTCCAGCGCGTCGATGCGCCGGGCAACCGTCGAATGCTGGACCTGCAGCGCCCGCGCCGCGGCCGACAGGCTGCCGCCGCGCATCACCGCGAGGAAATAGCGGAGGTCGTCCCAGCTCATCGGCGGCGCGGACACTGCCGTTGGTTCGGTCGAATTTTGCACGGTAGATGGGCGCATAACGGGAATTCCGTTCGATTATGCACGATGGGATGATCGTGTCACTTCATTCGATTGCGAGGAACGTCATGACCCAAACTGCCACCGCCACCCGGATCGGGATCGACCGCTACGGCGACGCCGGCGTGCTGCGCCGCGTCGATGCGCCCGTCGCGCCGCCCGGCGCCGGCGAGGTGCGGATTCGCCAGACCGCCGTCGGCGTGAATTTCGTCGACATTTATTTCAGGACCGGCGCGCACCCGTTGCCGGCATTGCCGGACGCGCTCGGCGTGGAGGCGGCCGGCGTGGTCGAGGCGGTCGGGCCCGGCGTGACGGCGCTCGTCCCGGGCCAGCGCGTTGCCTATGCGGGACTGCCGACCGGCAGCTATGCGAGCCTGCGCACGCTGCCTGCCGAGCGCGTGGTGCCCGTGCCCGACGGCGTGAGCGACGACGCGGCCGCGGCCGGGCTGCTGAAAGGCATTACTGTTTACATGCTGCTGCACCGCGTGCGGCAGGTCGGCGCCGGCGAGACCGTGCTCGTGCATGCGGCGGCCGGCGGCGTCGGCTTGCTGGCGACGCAGTGGGCGCGCGCGCTCGGCGCACGGGTGATCGGCACGGTCGGCTCGGCCGCGAAGGCGGCGCTGGTGCGCGCACACGGGGCGGAAGCGGTGGTCGATTATCGCGAGGCGGATTTCGTCGCGGCGGCCCGCGCGTTCGGCGGCGGCGCGGGTGTCGACTATGCGATCGACGGGATCGGCGGCGACGTGCTGACGCGTACGCTCGGCGCGGTCCGGCCGTTCGGGATGGTCGCGAGCATCGGGCAGGTCGCCGCGATCGGCGCGCGGCAGACGATCGATCTCGACGAACTCGGGCCGGCCCGCTCGATCGCGCTGGCGCGGCCGAGCGTGCTGGGTTTCATCGCGCGTGACGTGGCGGGGTATCGGGAAGCGGCGCGCGCGACGCTCGAGCGGCTCGCGGGCGGGATGCACGTGGAGATCGGCGCGCGGCTGCCGCTCGAACAGGCGGCCGACGCGCATCGCTTGCTGGAGTCGCGGCAGACGACGGGCGGGGTGGTGCTGGTGCCGTGACGGCGGGCGGGGCGGCACGGCGATCGCAAATCGGGAGAACGGTCGCCTCGTGGCTTCGATCGGCCGGCGATCGCTGCCGCCGGCCTGCGAATCAGTTGTGCTTGCGCAGCGGCGCGCTCTCGACGAACCAGGCGAGCACGAACGCGATCGCGATCACGCCGGCCGCCGCGAGATACACCACATGCAGCGACCCGGCGAACGCATGCAGGTAAGCATCGCGCACCGCATCCGGCAACTGGTGCACGGCCGCCGGGCCGAGCGCGGGCGGCAGCTCGGTGCCGGCCGGCAGCGCCTGCACGATCCGCGACTGCAGCCCGTGCGAGAACAGTGCGCCGAACGCGGCGACGCCGAGCGAACCGCCGATCGAGCGGAACAGCGTCGCGCCCGACGTCGCGACCCCCATGTGCCGGAATTCGACCGTGTTCTGCACCGCGAGCGTCAGCACCGGCATCACCATGCCGAGCCCGATCCCGAGCAGCGCCATGTATGCGTACATCGTGTGCAGCGGTGTGTCGAGCGACAGCGTCGACAGCAGCGCCATCGCGACACCGCCGATCAGCGTGCCCGCGATCGGAAACGGCCGATACGTGCCGAGCCGCGAGATCAGCCGACCGCTGACCACCGACATCGCGAGCATCCCGCCCATCATCGGCAGCAGCTGCATCCCGGCCTGCGACGGCGTCGAGCCTTTCACGACCTGCAGATAGAGCGGAATGAACGTGACCGACCCGAACAGCGCGATGCCGACGACGAAGCCGATCAGGCTCATCAGCACGAAGGTGCGCTGGCGGAACAGTTCGAGCGGCATGATCGGCTCGGCCGCGAGCCGCTCCTCGTAGATGAAGCCGCCGACCGCGACCACGCCGAGCACCAGCGTCATCCATAGTTGCGGCGACGACCACGGCAGCAGCGAACCGCCTTCGCTCGTGAACAGGATCACGCAGGTGAGGGCCGTTGCGAGGAACGCCGCGCCCATGTAGTCGATCCGGTGCTTCACGTGCGCGGTATGCGGCCGGAACGCGATGCCGATCACCGCGAGCGCGACGCAACCGAGCGGCAGGTTGATCGTGAAGATCCAGCGCCACGACAGGTGTTCGACCAGGAAGCCGCCGAGCAGCGGCCCGACGATCGTCGCGAGGCCGTACACGCCGCCGAACATCCCCTGATAGCGCGCGCGGCGGTCGGGCGGCACGAGGTCGCCGATCGCGGCCATCGTGACGACCATCAGCCCGCCGCCGCCGAGCCCCTGCAGCGCGCGCAGCACGATCAGTTGCGTCATGTCCTGCGCGATGCCGCACAGCGCGGAGCCGGCGAGAAACAGCACGATCGCGGCCTGCAGCACGATCTTGCGGCCGTACAGGTCGCCGAGCTTGCCGTACAGCGGCAGCACGACCGTCGACGACAGCAGGTACGCGGTGACGACCCATGACAGCTGGTCGAGGCCGCCGAGCTCGCCGACGATGGTCGGCAGCGCGGTCGACACGATCGTCTGGTCGAGCGCGGACAGCAGCATGACGAGCAACAGCGCGGCGACGATCAGCCCGGTCGGCGCGTCGCGGCGGGCCGCGTCGGCGGCCGGCGGGGCAAGGAGGGTATCGGTTCTCATCGAGATATCTGCCATGGCAGGGAATTGAGCGAAATATAGAGATAATTTATTGCCTGGTCAATTTCTGCCGGGCCTCGATTTGTTGCATCGGTAACAGGAGATTGCCGGCCGGGAAAAATTGATCGCGATCAGCCCGACGGCGGACCGGACTCAAGTTTTTTGCAGGCAAACCGTAATCCAGAGTGCCGCGGACCGATTGCCGCGGCACCCTTTATCGCTCCCGTCCCGTCATGAACCTGAACGCCCTGTTTTCCCGTTTCTCGATCCGTACGCGGATTTTTTCCACGCTCGGGCTCGTCGCCGTGCTGCTCGTCGTGTCGGGCCTGATCGGCCTGACCGGCATGCAGCGCTCGAACCGCGCGCTCGACGAAGCCTATACGCGCGAGCTGGCCGCGAAGACCGCGCTGTCCGCCGCGAGCCTGAACCTGACGATCGTGCGCACCACGCTCGACCGCGCGATGCTGCATCCGGAGGCGCCGGACGTGCCCGAGCTCGTCAACAAGGCCGAGGGCTATCTCGCGAAGGCCGACGCCGCGTGGCGCACCTACGCGACGATGCCGCACGACGGCGACGAAGGCCCGCTCGCGACCCGGCTCGACGCCGCGCGCCAGGCGCTGATCGGACAGGCGTTGAAGCCGATGATCGATGCGATCCGCGCGGGACGCCGCGACGACGCCGACCGCCTGCTGATGACGGTCGCGCCGCCGCTGTCGGTCGCGCTCACGCAGGCGACCGACGCGCTCGACGCGTACCAGGCCGCGCGCGGCAAGGACGTCTACGACACCGCGCAGACCTATTACGGCTGGATGCGCGCGGGCGCGATCGCCGGCATCGCGTTCGGTCTCGCCGCGTGTCTCGGCTGCGCGGTCGGCCTGCATTTCGCGATCACGCAACCGGTGAACCGCCTGCTGTCGCATTTCCGCCGCCTGTCGGACGGCGACCTGACGTCGGAAGTGCGCTGGTCGTCGCGTGACGAGATGGCCGAGCTGGTCAAGGGTGTGACGGGCATGCAGCGCAGCCTTGCCGATACGGTGCGCCAGGTCAGCCAGGGTTCCGAAGCGATCTCGACCGCGACGCACCAGATCGCGGCCGGCAACACCGACCTGTCGCAGCGTACCGAGGAGCAGGCGTCCGCGCTGCAGGAGACGGCCGCGAGCATGGAACAGCTGACGGCGACCGTGAAGCAGAACGCCGATCACGCGGTCGAGGCGCAGGCGTGCGCGGACAACGCGAGCGAGATCGCGACGCGCGGCGCGACGGTCGTCGGCGAGGTGATCGGCACGATGAACGAGATCGACCAGAGTTCGCAGAAGGTGGCCGACATCATCGGCACGATCGAGGGCATCGCGTTCCAGACCAACATCCTCGCGCTGAATGCGGCGGTCGAAGCCGCGCGCGCGGGCGAGCAGGGCCGCGGCTTCGCGGTGGTCGCGGGCGAGGTGCGCACGCTCGCGCAGCGCTCGGCGTCGGCCGCGAAGGAGATCCGCACGCTGATCGGCGAGTCGGTCGAGCGCGTCGCGACGGGGTCGCGGCTGGTCGGCGTGGCCGGCGCGACGATGCAGGACATCCAGCAGGCGATCGGCCGCGTGACGGGCATCATGACCGAGATCGCGGCCGCGTCGAACGAGCAGCGCGACGGGATCGAGCAGGTGAACCGCGCGGTGTCGCAGATGGATCAGGTGTCGCAGCAGAACGCGGCGCTGGTCGAGCAGGCGGCGGCGGCTGCGGCGTCGCTCGAGGAGCAGGCCGATGGGCTGCGGCGGGCGGTGGGGGCGTTTCGGGTGGCGTGATCGTTAGCGGGGCGGGCAACACACCGGGGCGGCATCGTGGCTGTTCAGGCGTGGCGCCCGCGACGCGCTTCGCGATGAGGCTCAGTCCAGGTTGTCCCGAATGATCCGGTCGAGAACACTGGCGTCGTCCGCAGGGCTTTCAGAGCCGATCAATTTACATCCTTCCACGAGCTCATCTTGGAATACGTTCGCTTCGACACGCTCAAAACAAAGGCAATCTGGCGCGAAGCCAATCCCACTTGGTGGGCGGAATTTTCAGATATTTGTTGTGGTTTGACTCATCGGTCAAGTCGATGTAGCGGACCACATTGCCCTCATAGCTTAAGGGTTGGTGAAAGCTTTTCCCGTGATACCAGTTGACGGAGAAGTATCTCTTCGCCACGAGCTCGCCCTTGTCGTTGAAAACCTTCAGTTCTATTTTGTCATTCGTCCCGTTCTGATCATTTCCGCCAGTGCCGCACATCATGAATCGATAGTAGACTCCATTCATGTGTCTTATGCCGCCGTCTAATGTTTCCGGGTGATCGTAAAAGTCGCATCGTCCATAGGCAGGGCGGTTGAGGTGAATGGCCAGGCCGGTGGCGATATAAAAGATAACAACTAAGCCAATGTATCTGATGGTTCTAGTCTGCATATCTCACCAAGATTGAGATCGATCGGCTTATTCAGCTTTAGATAGACGGGTTTTGAATATATCATGAAGTCCTTGCCTCGTTGATGCTTTTCTCTCCAGCGATTATAGTCCGCGTTGTAGACTGGAAAGTAAACGTCGGATTTTTTGAATTTTCCAAGCAAGCCTTTTCGCGTGTCTACGGGTTTGTTGATGCTTTTCGCCCAAATATCGAGGTCGGTTTCCCGCTTTGGCGAACTGGAGTCGGCGAGCATTGAGCCCGGCGCAATGACCACTCCGAACTTGTTCCAATGCCCCAAATACTGCTTTCCGTTGAATGAATAGTTGTCTTTCACGTAGGCATAGATGTGCGTGATTTTTCCGGTGGCATTGATGCAGTAGAGGTTTCCTGATTTCTCGTATTTGAAGTATCTTTCACTTGAAATCTCAACATTTCCTATGGCGATGTAGATGTTGAAATTGGCCAGTGCTCCCGTGAGATCCGTTGGGGAGAGATTTTCCAGGGTATCCCAATTTATTATTGGTAGCAGCTGAAATTGCCAATCGTTGTGAAATTTTGGCAAATCGCGGATGAATCGTGAGGTGTTGAAATTGAATGTTGAATTTCTTTCGAGAAATAGTTTTTTAACGAAAGGCTTGGCGATGTTGGTTGCTGTTTCTACGGATCGCCTGCTATAAATGCCGTTCGCGAGGAGGTATTCGAATTTCCTCCGGATGCTGCCAAATTTCAACGTCCAATCGAGTGTGATGCTGTCGTCGTTCAATGGCTGGGGTGACGTTGGCTCGTCGTTGTACGTATGCGCAGAACCAGCGAACCAGATTCGCGCAAGCTTGGCTGAGACTTTCCAGCCCAGATTGTCCATCGCAATCGGCACGTCCTGGAGGTCGAAGGCCGGTGGGTTGTCGCAAACTTCCGATTCCCGTTGCTTCGGCGGTTCCTGCGTGATCGTCTGAGCGGCTTTCGGCTGAGGCCGAGATTGAGGCGCGGCACTTTGTTTCGGCAGTTTCGAGGCTTGAGAAATTGTCTCGGGAGGCGGTGGCTTTTGCCCCGGTGCAGGCCTGTCGATGGACACGCTTCTCTGCGTATCGAGAGGAATGCATCCCCGATGGCCCTTGTATTCCTTCAGTTCTGGTCCGAACCAGCCTTTTTGCGGCTTGTAGTACGGCACCTTTTTTACATCGGTCATGGAATATTCCGTTTGCAACGAATGGCCTGGCATCGTACTGACAGGCTGCAAACGGATAAATCGCCAGGTGCTGCCGGAACCGGGCGAAAGACGGCTGGATAAGCGCGCCGGGCAGAACGAAATGTGCCCGATTGTCAATGAACATCACGACGGAGAGCATCCTCGTGCCGAGAGAGTCGTTCCGCCGCGTCATCCACCCGCAAGCTGCGCCGCCGAGCGAGCCGACGCGACGAGCAGCAGCTTCATCGTCGCGCGCGTCGCGCCGACGAACAGCTTGCGGGCCGCACGCGCATCGAGCGTGTCGAAGTCGATCTCGGTGAGGATCACGCACGGCGCGGACTGGCCCTTGAAGCGGTAGATCGAATCGAGCAGCACGTCGCCTTCGCGATATTCAGGGTTGCCGAACAGGTCGTACTTGCCGGTGAAGCGCTTGACCCGGTGCGGGCCGAGCTGGTCGAGCCGCGCGAGCACCGAGCTTTCGCGGCCGCGATACGACAGCACCGCGATGTCCTGCTTGCGGAAGCCGAGCGACAGCGCGTGCGTGATCGCGCGCTTGGTCGCGTCGATGCACGCTTCGGCGAGTGCGTCGCCCGACGCGCCGTCTTCCCCGTATGACGACACCGACGGATCGGAACCGTCGAACGGGCTGCCCGAGCGCAGTTCGGCCGCGAGCGGCTCGACGCGGCCGACGACGTCGCGCACGAATTCGAGCAGGTCGCGCGGGCTGCGGTAGTTCGTCAGCGCCTTCAGCGTGACCCAGCCGGGCAGCGCGACGGGCTCGCGCAGATAGAGGTTCTGCAGCGGGTCTTCCAGCCACCACCACGCGGCGTCCGGCGCCAGCAGGCGCTCCAGTGCCGCCGCCCACGGCGCGTGGAAGTCCTGTCCTTCGTCGACGATCAGCACATCGAAGCGCCAGCGTTCCGGAATCGGCGCTTGCGCGAAGCGCGCCTCGAGCCGCTCGAACGCGCCGGGCGTGTCGAAGTCGGGCGTATAGCCGCCGTCGCGGGCGACCCAGTCGCACAGCTGATGGTAGTTCGCGATCTTCGCGCCGGGCGGCGCGATGCGCGCGATGTAGTCGGCGAGCGGCCGGTTGAAACACACGTAGAGCACGCGCTTGCCGGCCGCGACCGCGTCGCGCATCGCCTGCACCGCGAGCTGCGTCTTGCCCGAACCCGCGGTGCCCGTCACGCGCAAGCGGAACGGCGTGAACTCGAGCTGGCGCGCCCACTCGGCAAGCCCGCCCGACAGCCGCGTGACGAGCGTGCCGGCTTGCCCGACGAGCGCGCTCGTGTCGGGCGTGAGCGCCAGTTCGTCCGCGAGGAAGTGATGCAGCTTCGCTGCGTTCGGCAGCGGCTCGTCGTGCTCGGGCAGGATCTGCAGGATCACCTGCGCGAGCTGCGCCTTGCGCGACGCATCGACGATGCGGTCGGCCGCGACGCCGGCGATCGCCGTCTCGCGGATCGCGTAGTCGGGGCAGTACAGCAGCGCCTCGACGCCATAGACGCCCGCGCCGAGCCCAGCGGTCAGCCGCCGGTGCAGCGTCTCCTGCGTGCGCGCGAGCTGGATCGGGACGTTGCGCTCCTTCTGCAGGTAGACCTTCACGAGCCCCTTCGGCGTTTCGCGCAGGAAGCCGGCCTTCTGCTCGATCAGCAGCACGCGGCCGGCCGGGCTCACGACGACGAACGCCGCTTCGCCGAACACCGAGAAACCCTGGTCGGCACGCGTCCAGTGCACGCCGTGATAGACGGTGTAGTTGTCCGGCAGCGCGTGTTCGAGGGCGGCAAGCGTCTCGCGCTCGCGTTCGGCCGCGCCGGTGGCGGCGAGGCTTTTCCAGTCGTCGGGAATGAGGCGGGCCATGAAGTCGGGCGGCGGATGCCGGTCGTGAACGGGGTCCGGCTATTGTACTGAGGAACCTGTTCACGACCGCCGCGCCGCCGGGGCGCCGGCCATGCGAAAGAGGTAGACGGCGTGCGGGAATTACCCGCGTGCGAGCCGCTTCGCGAGGTCGGCGCTGAGGATCGCCATGCGCGCGGGTTTTTCGTAGCAGACGACGTCGAATGCGCGGATCACTTCGCTGATGTCCGCTTCGCTCGCGCGGCCGGTGAGCAGGTCGCCCGTCAGCACGAAGATCGGCGCGCCCGGATTGTCGGACGTGCGCACCGCCTTGATCGCGGTGGCGGCCGTGCTGTCGTCGAACAGCCATTCGGTGACGACCGCGTCGAACGCCTGGCCCTGCAGCGCGTCGACGAACGGTGCGAGGCCGTCGAACGCGGCCGTCGAGAATCCCTGCCGCTCGAGATAGCGGCACAACTCGGTCGCGCTGACGCGATCGGGATCGATCACCGCGACGACGAGCTTGTCGCTCTCCGCGCGGCGCGGATAGATCTCGATCTTGTGCACGTCGTACGCGTTCTGATACAGCACGCCCGTATGGCGCAGCACGCGCCAGCGGCCGTTCTGTTCGTACGCGACGAACTCGGGGCGCGCGCCGGCTTCGAGCGGCGCGCCGATCCAGGCGGTGCACGGAATTTCGGCGACGCCGGCGTACAGGACGGCCTCCTGCGAATAGGCGCCGACCATGCCGGGGTCGAGCGTCTGCGCGCCGAACAGTTGAGCGGCGGGCTCGCCGTAGGCTTCGGCGACTTTCTTGATTTGCGCGAGCGTCCAGGGGCTGCTGCCGCGCAGCTTGCGGTGACCCTGCGAAAAGCTCAGGTCGAGGATGCGGCACAGCTCGGTGGTTTGCTGGCGCTTGCCGATGCCGTTGCGGGTCATCAGCTCGCGCACGCGCTCGGCAACCGCGAGGGAATCCGTGGTGATTGCTTCAGTGGTCATGCTACGGGAACGGATCGTGACGTTCAGAACGACGCCTTGCGGCAGTCTCGGCGGACAGTCTTTACGACGTCCAGGGGCGAGCCGACCGGCCACGCGCGGAAAAGATAACTTTACCGCAAAACGAGTGTCATTCCATGTCGCAATCGGTGCCTTTCTGTGAAAGGTGTGTCACGACGTTACGCTAGATCCACAGGCGTGCGTCAGGCACCACTGGCCCGTTCGCAACCTTCGGACGCGGATCGCGAGACGCCGGGACACGATTCCTCGCCGAGCGGCACGTAATCGCACCGCACTGCCGACGAAATGCACCAGAGCAGGGCGTGTCGGCGACCCGAAGCGCGGCATCGTGCCGCTGCGTCGGCGACAAATTTTTACATGGCGTCCGAGTCGTGCCAGCTGGCCCCGGATCTTACACGCGGATGGTTCGACGGCTTACTCTAATGAAACCGATGGGGATGCTCTGGTCGGGCACGCGCATGAACGCGGCGGAACCCCATGCTACGATTCGCCCGTCTCAAAATAGTGTTGAAGCGATGCAGAAGAAATTTGTGATGCGCGGGTACGAAATGAACTGCGAACCGCGCGTGACGGAGGACGGCAAATATGCCGCCCAGGTCGAGGTCACGAAGCTGGGTTTCAGCCGCGAGGCCGCTTTCCGCAAGCTGGGCGAATTCGATACCGAAGCGGACGCCGTCGCCTACGCGAAAGCATTCTCCGAAGCCTGGTTGAGCCGCTACGCGTAGCGCGTCGTTTGCCCGGGCACGACGGGCGCCGGCTCGACCGGCCGGTGCATGCACTGTGAGCCATTAGGGCGCCGAACGGGCGCCCCCCATTCAAAGCGAAAATCACGAGTAACGCCCGGAGGCGCGGCGGGGTCGCGCGCACCTTCTCGCCTTTGCCGCGTGGCGCCGTTGCCGCATGGCGACGCGCCCGGATCGTCGCGCCCGGCAGAAAGGTTCGCGGAAGGCGATGGACAGCCGGCCCGCGATTGATTCCTGATGGTTTCGAATATCCGGGGAAGCGAGTAGATTCATCGCCCGGGTTGTGAGGTATCGTTCGATGCTCGATTGAAGGCAACGCAATTGGAGGCAGCGAATGGCCACTTTGTGCATGCAGATCGTCGTTCTCGGTAAAACTGTCCAGCTCATGTTGTCGTCGGAGCACCGTACTGCCAGGATTTACATCGTCGACGCCGACGCGGGCAGCCATCCGCCCCGAACGATGAGCATCGAACAGTACGTCGACGCCGGCATGACGGACGACGAGATCGCACGGCATGTGCTCGAAGTCGTCACGATGTCGATCGAACAGCTCGCGCGGCTTCAGCCGTACAACCGCACGGTGCGCGCGCAAACGCGTCGGTTGAGCTATCCACACTGATCACCCCGATACCGGTTGCACCGGGATCGTCCCGGCGCGAACCGCGCCTTTCGATCTTCGATAACGTCCATGTGGCGCGATGACCTCGCGGTCATCGCGCCTTCGGCATTGATCAATGAAGCATGGCCTGCCCGACGCATTGCACGGGAAAGTATCGTCATGTCGTCATGATCAGGAAAACGAACGACATCGAAGAACCCTCGAAAAACGACCACCGAATTCGAATCGCCTTACGCCGGCATATACGTGAACGGCTCTCCGTCTTCCCGCTCGACGGACAGCAGCCGCTTGAGTTGATCGAGCGCGAACAACTGCTTGCCTTCCGCGGCCGCTTCGGCGATCGCGGCATCGACGAGTTTTCGCGCGCGCGCGAGGATCACGGATCGCTGACGCGCGATCTCGAGCACCATGCGTTGCTCGATGTTCTGCCGGCTCGATTGCCTGTCGCTCAGATGGCGCCAGCGATCGCGAAGCTCGGCCCAGGTGATGCGCTGGAATTCCGGAATCGTGCAGGGAAGCGTGCCGGTTTCCGCGGGTTCGGGCTGCGCGCGCAATGCACATCGCAGCACTTCACGCGCGCGCCATTCATCGGAAAACGGTGCATACACGTCGCGCGAGCGGCCGATCGGATTCGCGCGCTCGATTTCCTTTTCGAGCAGGTAGGTCAGCCGTCTCAGTGCGGAACCGTGCGCGAGCATGGCCGGATCGAGCACGCGGATCCCGCGCGATGCATCCGCGACGTGCGCTTTCAGTTCCCACAGCGTCAGACGAAGGTGCTGCACCTCGAGGATCAGGCGCTGGACGTCGGCGTAGGTGCACTTCGTCCACCATTCGGTGAGGTCGTTCAGCTTCGGGGGATCGAATGGGGGGAGGATCATGTTACTGCTGAAGAAATACTGTATGGATATACAGTTTATCGCGCGGTAACATAGCGCCGTCAAGGCGAAAAAACAGGGACGGTCGACGGGCAACCGTCACCGATGGCGGGGCCGCGGCCGCGCACCGGATCGTTCATCGACTTTCCCCCACGTTCGCCCTCCCGATCCTCAATCCGGGCGCCTGTCCGGCGCATGCCATCGCGAACGCCGATGAGTGTGCCGGCGTATCGACGCCAACAGAGAACAATGACGACCACCTATCCGCTGCACGACGCATTGACGCACGCCGACACGGCGTTTCCGGCCGAAGCCGACATCGTGATCGCCGGCGCCGGCATCATGGGCTGCGCGGCCGCCTACTACCTCGGCCTGCGCGGCCTGAAGGCCGTCGTGCTCGACAAGTCGCGCATTGCCGGCCAGCAATCGACGCGCGCATGGGGCTTCGTGCGGCAGCAGGGCCGCGAGTCCGCCGAAGTGCCGCTGATGATGGCCGGCATGCGGATCTGGGAAGGGCTCGAGCAGGCGCTCGGCTTCGACCTCGAATGGCGGCAGGGCGGTTGCCTCTATATCGCCGACAACGACGACGACTGGGCGTCGTTCCAGGCGTGGCTCGCCGTTGCGCGCGAACACGGGCTCGACACGCGCACGCTGACGCGCGCGGAAATCGACGAACGCGTGACCGGGCTGTCGACGCAGGCGCGCACGCTCGGCGGGCTGTATACGGCGACCGACGGGCAGGCCGAACCGCGCCGCGTGGCCGCCGCGTTCGCGGCGCGCGCGACGCAAGCCGGCGCGCGTTTCTTCGAAGGCTGCGGCGTGACGGCGATCGAGACGGCCGGCGGCGCGGTCGTCGGCGTCGTGACCGAGCGCGGCACGATCCGCACGCGGCGCGTGATCTGCGCGGCCGGCGCGACCAGCTTCCGGCTGCTCGACGGCGTCGGCATCCGGCTGCCGCAGCAGGCCGTGCGCGGCACCTGCATGCGCACCAACGTGTTGCCCGACGTGTCCGCGTCGACGATCTGGGGGCACGGCCTCGGCATCCGGCAACGCAGCAACGGCGCGATCAATCTCGCCGACGACATGCAGGTCGACGTCGACCTGACGCTCGGCCATCTGCGCGGCCTGAGCCTGTTCTGGCCGGAATTCTGGTCGCAGCGCGAGAAGTTCCGGCTGCATTTGAATGGCGCCGCGTGGCGCGATGCCTGCGCGCGCATCGGCGGCGGAGGCGGGCCGATCGAGCCGCGCGATCCGCAGCCGCAGCCGAATCGCGCGCATGCGCCGCGCGCGCTCGCGAAGCTGAAGGCGATCTTCCCCGCGCTGAAGGACGCGCAGATCGTCGAGGCCTGGGCCGGCCTGATCGACGTGCTGCCCGACGGGATTCCGGTGATCGACGCGCCCGGCACGCCGTCCGGGCTCGCGATCGCGACCGGCTTCTGCGGGCACGGCTTCGCGATGGGGCCGATCGTCGGGCGGCTGCTGGCCGAATGGGTCGATACGGGCGCGCCGTCGCTCGACCTGGCGGCGTTCCGCGCCGGGCGTTTCGCCGACGGGACGATGGTGCGGCCGCGCAGCATGCTGTAGCGGACGGGCCCGCGTGTTCCCGTCGTAGAATCGAGCCCGCAATCTTCAGGAGATTCCCCGTTGGCAACGCCCTCCGACAAGCGCCGCTCGTTGCGCTCACGCCTGCGTCGTGCCCGCGATCCGTGGCAGGCGCCGCGTGCGCGCACGCTGTTCACGCGTCCCGCGACGTCGCCGCGGCGCACGCTGCTGTTCCGTCTCGGCGCGGTCGTGGTGCTGTGCATGCTCGCGTTTCTCGTGCTGTATCTCGATCGCGACGGCCTGCGCGATTCGACCAAGAGCACGCCGATGAATGTCGCCGATCTCGTGTACTTCACGATGGTCACGGTCGCGACGGTCGGCTACGGCGACATCGTGCCGGTCACCGCGCGCGCGCGTCTGATCGATGCATTCTTCATCGTGCCGATCCGCATCGGCATCTGGTTCATCTTCCTGGGCACGGCGTATCAGTTCGTGATCCAGCGCGTCATCGAGGAATTCCGCATGAAACGCCTGCAGAAGCAACTGTCCGATCACATCGTCGTGTGCGGCTACGGCCTGTCGGGGTCGATCGCCGTGCGCGAGCTGCTCGAAAGCGGTGTCGATCCGTCGACGGTCATCGTGATCGACGCGCAGCAGCAGGCGCTCGAGGCAGCGACGTCGCTCGGCGTGACGGGGCTGCTCGGCGATCCCGCGCACGAGGATCTGCTGCAGCAGGCGCAAGTGCGCTCGGCGAAGGCCGTGATCATCTCGGTGACCGACGACCCGACCGCGATCCTGCTGACGCTGTCGGTGCGCAGCATCGCGCCCGAGACGAAGATCGTCGTGCGGATCCAGGAGAACCTGTATCAGCGGCAGCTGCGGCAGGCGGGCGCGGACGTGATCGTGTCGTCGACGAAGATCGGCGCGCTGCTGCTCGCGGATGCGGTGCATAGCCGCTACATCGTGCCGTTCGTGAACGACATGCTGTCGACGCGCGGGCGCGCGACGCTGCTGGAGCGCGAGGCATTGCCGCACGAAATCGGCTGCATGACGAACGTCGTGCCGGGCGCGATCGTCGTCGGGCTCGATCGCTGCGGGAAGATCCATTCGTTCTACGAGGATCCGCCGTGCCGGATCGAGGCGGGGGATACGCTGGTCGTGATTCAGTCGGCGCGAATTCCGGATCCGGATGTGTGAGGGACGGTTGTGCAGCATCCCGGCATCGTGCGCCATGCCGCGCGGTGACCGGGGCAACCCCGCTTGATATGTCCCCGCGCGTTATTTAGTATGAGGTAATCGCGTCGTGCGCCGCGCACGAGCGTGATCATCGAGGAGACACATGCAATTCAGGTCGACGGCGCCCTATACCATCGTCGTGATCGGTATCGTGATTGCGTGCGCGCTCATGGGTCTGTGCGTGTTGCAGCTGTTCCAGAGCCGTAACGACGCGCTCGCGCGGGCGAGCGAAACCTCCCGCAATCTCGGCCTGATCGCCGAGCGCGACATCGAACGCAATTTCGAACTCTACGACCTGTCGCTGCAGGCTGTCATCGCGGGGCTTCAACGTCACGACGTGATGACCGCGCCCGCGAGCTTGCGGCGCGCCGTGCTGTTCGATCACGCCATGACGGCAGAGTTTCTCGGCTCGATGCTGGTGCTCGACGCCAGCGGCAACATCGTCCTCGATTCCGCCGGCGACGAGCCGCGTCACGGCAATTTCGCCGATCGCAAGTATTTCACCATCCACCGCGACAATCCGGACGCAGGGCTCTACGTCAGCGATCCGTTCATATCGCGCCTGCGAAGAGGCTCGCCCAGCATCGGGCTCTCGCGGCGGATCTCGAACCCGGACGGCTCGTTTGCCGGCGTCGTGCTCATTGCGGTCAACCTCGAGTATTTCCACCAACTGTTCGCCGGCCTGTCGCTTGGACAGCACGGCTCGATCTCGCTGATCGGCAACGACGGCGTGATGGTGATGCGCCAGCCGTACGACGTGCATACCATCGGGCGCAACATCAGCAAAGCCGCGACCTTCCGGCGATTCCAGACCGCGCCGGAGGGCTCGTTCTCTGAAACGTCGTCGATCGACGGCGTGCGCCGTCTCTATTACTTCAAACATCTACCCAAGCTCCCGCTGATCATCATGGTCGCGGAAGCGGAGCAGGATATCTATGCGGCCTGGCGGCACCGCGCCGTGACGATCGGCGCGCTGGTGGCGACGTTCGGCGCCGCGTTCATCGGGGTGTCCTTCATGCTCGGCACGCAACTCCGGCGCCGGATGCGCGCCGAGTCGGAACTCGTGCTGCTCGCCCGCACCGACGGTCTCACCGGCCTGAACAATCGCCGCAGCTTCGCGGAAGTGCTGGACCGCGAATGGCGCCGCGCGCGGCGCGCGCGATCGGTGTTCTCGTTGCTGTTCGTCGATGTCGACCGCTTCAAGGCCTACAACGATACCTACGGCCACCAGGCGGGAGACGATGCGCTGGCTGCGGTTGCGCGCTGCATCGGCGACAACATTCGCCGGCCGGCCGACACCGCAGCCCGCTATGGCGGAGAGGAATTCGTCGTGCTGCTCCCCGATACCGCCGAGACGGGTGCCGCCCAGATTGCCGAGCGGATTCGCGCGGCGATCGACGAGCTGCCGCTCGAACACGCCGGCAGCGAACACGGGCACGTCACGGCCAGTATCGGCCTGGCGAGCTGGACGCCCGAGCACGATGCCGAGGCCGAGGCCGTGATCAAGGCTGCCGACGAAGCGTTGTACTACGCGAAGGCGACCGGCCGGAACAAGGTCGTCGCGTTTCAGCCGCCGGCATGACGCGTGGCGCGACGTGCAGGCGCGTGGCCGCGCTCGAATTGCCTCGAGCCCGCCGCGGTCGCGATTGCACCTGCGCGTGCCTGCCAGGCGTACGCGGCCGCGAAACTTTATGACGTACACCGAATAATTTATCGGTTTATATCGGTTGGGAATGCCGGATCGCGGGAACAGAATCGTCGCTTCCGGAACCCGAATGCCTGTGTGTCGACGCTCCAGCATCCACTTTTCATGTGATGGCGAGCGTGCATGCACGTGTCGGGTTCCTGTCTCCATGTGGACATCGCCGGCCATGCGGCGAACAAGGGAATGCGATGAGTTCGATCGATCTGAACGCAGTCACGCCGGTTTCCGCGCCCATCCGCTCCGCGAGCGATGTCGCGCGCCTGATCAATACGACGGACAGTTCCGTCAGCCACGCGCGGATGATCGTGCTGCTCGCGCTCGGCGGCGTGTTTCTCGACGCGTACGACCTGACGACACTGTCGTACGGCATCGACGACGTCGCGCGCGAATTCGGCCTGACGCCCGCGCTGACGGGGCTGGTCGGCTCGGCGATCATGATCGGCACGATCTTCGGCAGCCTGATCGGCGGATGGCTGACCGACAGGATCGGCCGTTATCAGGTATTCATGGCCGACATGCTGTTCTTCGTCGTCGCGGCGATCGCGGCCGGGCTCGCACCGAACGTCTGGGTGCTGATTGCCGCGCGCTTCGTGATGGGGCTCGGGGTCGGCATCGACCTGCCCGTCGCGATGGCGTTTCTCGCGGAATTCTCGAAGTTCAACGGCCGCGGCAACAAGGCGTCGCGGCTCGCTGCATGGTGCCCGATGTGGTACGTGGCGTCGTCGGTGTGCTTCCTGCTGATCTTCGGCATGTATTTCCTGCTGCCGGCCGAGCATGCGGGCTGGCTGTGGCGCGCGTCGCTGATCTTCGGCGCGGTGCCGGCGCTCGTCATCATCCTGGTCCGGAATCGCTTCATGAACGAATCGCCGTTGTGGGCCGCGAACCAGGGCGACCTGGCCAATGCCGCGCGCATCCTGCGCGAGTCGTACGGCATTCACGCCCATGAAGCGGACGACGCGCCGCGCGAGCCTAGCCCGCCGCCCGTGCGGATTCGCGTGCTGTTCCAGCGTCCGTATCTCGGCCGAACGATCGTCGCCAGCGTGATGAACCTGTGCATTCCGTTCGAATACACGGCGATCGCGTTCTTCCTGCCGTCGATCCTGTCGCAGTTTCTCGGCGCGGGCGTGTTCGAGACGATCGCGGCGTCGCTTGCGCTGAACGTGCTGTTCGCGTTGACGGGCGGCTTGCTGGGCATGCGTCTCGCGTATCGATATCCGTCGCGTCACGTCGCGATCGCGGGCTTCGCGCTGCAGTTCGTCGCACTCGTCGCGCTCGCGCTGGCGGGGCATCCGCACGGCGCGCTCGCGATCGGCCTCGTGCTGCTGATGCTCGGCACATGGCTGTTCGCCGAAGGTTTCGGGCCGGGTGCGCAGATGATGATCTATCCGACGCTGTCGTATCCGGCGGCGATCCGCGGCACCGGTGTCGGCTTCGGGCGCTCGCTGTGCGGGATCGGCCAGGCGCTCGCGCTGTTCGTGCTGCCGATCCTGCAGGCCCGTCTCGGCACGGACATGTTCTGGGTCGTCGCGGTCAGCGCGGCCACGCCGATCGTGTTCCTGCTGATCGTGCGTCATGAACCGACGGCGCGCGATATCGACGCCGAGGCGGCCGCGTGAATGCAGCGCTTGCCGGAACCCGCAAACAAGTTCGCCGCGATGCCGGCCTTCGCGCTACATTGGCGTCATTCGCCTTCAGCCGAAGGCCGACCCGGAGTCGAACCATGCAACGCCAGACCGGCAACCTGTTCAGCCTCGAAGGTGCGCGCGGCGACGACGAGCGCGTCGACGTGCTCGTCGCGGGATCGCGCCTGAACGTCGAGCGGATCGTGTCGATGGGGCACACGAGTCCCGATGGATTCTGGTACGACGATTCGCGTGCCGAATGGGTCGTGCTGCTGTCAGGCGCCGCGGTGCTCGAGTTCGAAGCGGACGCGACGCTGCACGACATGCGCCCCGGCGATTACGTGCTGATCGAACCGCATTGCCGGCATCGTGTCGCGTGGACGCATCTTGAAGAACGGTCGGTCTGGCTCGCGATCTATCACGATCGATGAAACGTGCGGCGACTTATCGACCTGGCCGCCGCCGGCTGAAGCGCTGCTCGACGACGTTGGTTCCCCATTGCGCGCCCTCCGATTCGCTGGTCAGCGCAAAACCGAACGATTCATATAGGTGGCGTGCCGAATCCAGCCCCTTGAACGTCCACAGGTAGGTCTCGTCGAACTGCTGCTCATCGACGAAATGCATGGCGCGCGTCATCAGTTCCCGTCCGATCCCGAAGCCACGCAATCCATCGTCGACGATGAACCACCGCAAATGTGCGATTCCCGTGGCTTTATTCCCGTCTATCGCGACCGAGGCGAGCGCGCGGCCGTGTTCGGCATGGAGCCACAGAGCCTTGCCTTCGGCCGGCAGGGTGCCGGCAAATTCCGCGAGTTCGGTCGCCACCTTTTTCTCGAAGAAAGCGCCGAACCCCCAGTGTTCCGAATAGAACCGCGCGTGAAGGCTTGCTATGTCGCCGATACAGCCGGGCTGGTAGCCGTCGACGATCTGCGTGGTGTCCGCTTTAGGCGTGCGCGCGTCGGTGGCATTGTCTTGCGCGAGCGCATCGCTATAAAGCGCGAGGGCGCGGACGAGGGTTTGCTGGTCCGCCGGAACCATCCGGCGTAACGCATTCGACACCTGACGTGTCGCAAACTGGTCGATCTTCTTGCGCAGTTTCTGCCCGTCGGCAGTCAGGTACAGCTGCGTCGCACGCGCATCGTCGGGCGAGATGCGGCGCGTCACGAAGCCGGCCATTTCGAGCCGCGAAAGCTGCCTGCTCGTGTTCGATTTATCCAGACGCAGAATGCTGCCCAGATCCTTCGCGCTGATGCCGGGCGCCATGCCTATCTCGAGAACGGCGTGAACGGCAGACGGCGCCAGATCGCTGTCGGCCAATGTCGCCCGCATGAAACCCAGTTCGCGAACCAGTTTGCGCGAGAAGTCCCGAAGCTCGAGGATCGTCGCTTCGCGCGTCTTCGACGGAATATCGATGAGGTCCATGGCGAGCCCGGGAAAGTTGCGTGTCGCAAGTAATATTAGTTGCGACACGCAACTTGTCAAGGACGAGCGGCGCCGGGCAGCCGGGCGACGTGCCCGGCATCGCGGCCCGGCGCGGCAGAAACGGCGCGGCGCCGGGCTTTATCCCCGTCCGACGAACGGCATCGTCGTCGCCATGATCGTCATGTTCAGGATATTCGTGTCCAGCGGAAGAGTCGCCATCTGAACGACCGCATTCGCGACATGCGTGACGTCCATCCGCGCCTCGGGCGCCATGCGGCCGTCGGCCTGCAGCACGCCTTCCGTCATGCGATCCGTCAGCGACGTGGCCGCGTTGCCGATGTCGATCTGACTGCACGCGATGTTGTATGCACGGCCGTCGAGCGCGAGCGACTTGGTGATGCCGGCCACCGCATGCTTGGTGGCCGTGTACGCGATCGTGTTCGGGCGCGGCGTATAGGCGGAGATCGAGCCGTTGTTGATGATCCGGCCACCCTGGGGCGTTTGCGCCTTCATCAGGCGCCACGCGGCCCGCGCGCACAGAAAGACGCCCGTCAGGTTCGTCGCGACGACGTCGTTCCACACGTCGAACTCGTGCTCGTCGAGCGGCACGGCCGGCGCATTGCGCCCGGCATTGTTGAAGAGGACGTCCAGCCGCCCGAACCGCTGCGCGATCTGCGCGAATGCGTGTTCGACCGACGCTTCGTCGGTGACGTCGGCCGGAAACGCGTGTGCGTCGCCACCGTCGGCGACGATCGCCTCTTTCGTTTCACGCAGCGAGGCTTCCTTGCGTCCGAGCAGCGCGACGGCAAATCCGGCGTTCGCGAGCGCGATTGCCGCGGCACGACCGATGCCGGATCCGGCGCCCGTGACGGCGGCGAACTTCTTCGAGGCAGACATGGCTTGATTTCCTGCGGGTTGGATGAGGAAAGCGGCGGCGGGCGCGCGATGGACTCGCCGCGCCGGTCGAAGCGACATCCTACCGCGCACGCCGGATTTCGCGACGCGAGCGGCTATGCCTTGCGCGTCGGCGCGGCCTTGCGTCCACGCGTTCCGGCTTCCGCGAACAGGCTGACCACGACGTCCCTGAGCCACCGGTTGCCCTCATCCTGATTCACGCGCGCATGCCACAGCATGTGGATCGGCGCGCCCGGCAGCGTGACCGGCAACGCGCGCCAGCCGAGCGAAAACGGCGCGGCGAGCTGCAGCGCCAGGTGTTCCGGCACGGTCGCGATCAGGTCGGTGCGCTGCAGGATATAGCCGACGCTCATGAAATGCGGCACCGTCAGCCGCACGCGGCGCTTCACGCGGCGGCGCTTCAGCCATTCGTCCACCTGGCCGTGACCGGTGCCGGCCGACACCACGACGAGATGCTCGGCCGCTCGCCATGCGTCGACGGTCAGCGGCGCGTCCTCGAGAGGATGCCCGCGCCGGAACAGGCACACGTATCGCTGATCGAACAGTCGGCGCTGATAGAACCCGCCCTGCAACTGCGGCAGCAGGCCGATCGCGAGATCGACGCGGCCGTCGGCCATCTCGTCGGCGAGATTGACGCTCGTGTTGCGCACCGTATTGAGCGCGATGCCCGGTGCCGTGCGCGACAGGTGTTCGAGCAGCGCGGGCAGGAACACGACTTCGCCGATATCGGTCATCCCGATCGTCATCGTGCGCGATGCGCGCAGCGGATCGAAACCGGTCTCGGGGTTGAGCGCGGCATGCAGCGTCGACAGCGCGTGCGCAACCGGTTCGGCCAGGCGCAGCGCGAACGGTGTCGGCACCACGCCGCCCGGCCCGCGCACGAACAGCGGATCGCCGAGCCGGCGGCGCAGCTTCGCGAGCGCGTTGCTGACGCCCGGCTGGCTCATGTTCATCTGCTCGGCGACGGTCGACACTCGCCGCTCCTGCATCAGTCGCTGAAACAGCAGCAACAGATTGAGGTCGATCTCGCTCAGTTCCATGGTTCCGGGTTGTCTCCGATCATTCCATTTGGTGATGAAGCAGATTCCCTGCATTTTATTGTGGGATAAGGGGGCGCTGCTGAAAATACCGATACGGCGCTCGCATTCGACAGGCGCGCCGCGCGGGGCGCGCGCACCGCGGCCTCGACCACTCACCATCTGAATATCGGAGACACGTTCATCATGCAGACGAATCTGAGGATCGCGATCGTCGGGGCCGGCATCGGCGGCTTGACGCTGGCGCTTGCATTGCGCGAGCTGGGCATCGACGCGCAACTGTACGAGCAGACCGACGTGCTGCGCGAGGTGGGGGCAGCCGTCGCGCTGTCGGCCAACGCGACGCGCTTCTACGAACGGATGGGATTACGGCCGGCTTTCGACGCGGTGTGCGCGGAGATTCCCGGCCTCGTCTATCGCGACGGGCGCAGCGGCACGGTGATCGGCCATCATCGCGGTGAACCCGACTATCGCCGGCAGTTCGGCGGCGCGTACTGGGGCGTGCATCGCGCGGACCTGCAGGCGATCCTGTCGAAGGCGGTCGGTGTCGGGCAGATTCATCTCGGCCATCGGCTCGTCGATCTCGCGCAGCATCCGGATCGCGTCACGCTGAGCTTCGCCAATGGCGCACGCGTCGACGCCGATCTCGTGATCGGCGCGGACGGCGCGCGTTCGATCACGCGGCGCTGGATGCTCGGCTACGACGACGTGCTGTATTCGGGGTGCTCGGGCTTTCGCGGCGTGGTGCCGGCCGAGCGGATGGACCTGTTGCCCGATCCCGAGACCATTCAGTTCTGGGTCGGGCCGCACGGCCATCTGCTGCACTATCCGATCGGCGACAACGGCGACCAGAACTTCCTGCTGGTCGAGCGTCATCCGTCGCCGTGGCCGTCGCGCGACTGGGTCATGCCGGCGCAAGAGGGCGAGCAGTTGCGCCTGTTCAAGGACTGGCATCCGGCGGTGGTGCAGATGATCACCGCGGTGCCGATCAGCCAGCGCTGGGGGCTGTTCCACCGGCCGCCGCTCGGCCGCTGGAGCCGCGGGCGCGTGACGCTGATCGGCGACGCCGCGCATGCGCTGGTGCCGCATCACGGGCAGGGCGCGAACCAGTCGATCGAGGACGCGATGGTGCTGGCCGCGCAGCTGGCGAAGGCCGGGCGCGGCAACTGGCGCGAGGCGCAGGAAGCGTACGAGCGGCTGCGGCGCGGCCGCACGCGCAAGGTGCAGTACGCGTCGATCTCCGCGGCCGACGTGCTGCATCTGCCCGACGGGCCGGCCGCGCAGGCGCGCAATGCGCGTCTCGGCGAGCGCGACAGCGTGCTGCATCACCTGGACTGGATTCACGATTTCGACGCGCTCGCCGATGAACCGAACGAGCGGCAGGGCGGGACGTGGCTGTGAGCGGCAGGGCGCGGTGCGATCGGCGGCAGCGCGACCGGTGATCGGCGCGGCAGTTGCGCGGTCGTTCGTCGGGGCGGCTGGCCGCCCTCGTGCAGGCTGGCCAGCCCGGCTGGCCGTCACGCGTAGTCGGCCACCTGTTGCGCGTCGCGCTTGACCTGTTCGATGTCGCGAAACCTCGCGGCCGGATGGGCGTCCGGCAGCCGCGCCGACGCACCGAACAGCTTCTCGCGCAGCGTGCCCGGCGCATATTCGGTCGGATAGACGCCGCGCCGCTGCAACTCCGGCACGAGGTAGCGCACGATGTCCTCGAAGGTTTCGTGCGCAACGGCATACGCGAGGTTGAAGCCGTCGACGTCGGTCGCGGCGACCCATTCCTGCAGGATGTCCGCGACGGTCTGCGCGGAGCCGACGAACACGGGCCCCATCCCGCCGATGCCGCCCCACGCGGCCAGTTCCTCGATCGTCCACGCGGTATCGCCGCCGGCCAGATGCTCGACGGCCGACACGATCGCGTTCGTCTCGACGCGCCGGACGGGATCGGTCGGCGCGTACTGGCCGAAATCGATGCCGGTCCAGCCGGACATGAACACGAGCGAGCCGTCGTACGACACATAGCGGCGGTACTCGTCGAACTTGGCCTGCGCCTTCTCGTCGGTCTCGTCGACGATCACCGTGACGAGGTTGTAGATCAGCACGTCGTGCGGGTCGCGGCCCGCGGCGGCGGCCTGCGCGCGCACGTCGGCGACATAGCGCGCGAGTTGCGGGCGGGTCGGCGCGGCGACGAACACGCATTCGGCGTGCTGCGCGGCGAACGCCTTGCCGGGGCCGGACGCGCCGGCCTGGAACAGCACCGGCGTGCGCTGCGGCGACGGCTCGCACAGATGATAGCCGGGCACGTCGAAGAAGCGCCCCTTGTGACCGATCTCGTGCACCTTCTCCGGATGCGTGAACACGCGGCCGTCGCGATCGCGCACGACCGCGCCGTCTTCCCAGCTGCCTTCGAACAGCTTGTACAGCACCTCGACGTATTCGGCCGCGACCGCATAGCGGTCGTCATGGGTGCGCAGTCCGTTGTCGCCGACGTTCTTCGCGCCGCTTTCCAGATACGACGTGACGATATTCCACGCGAGCCGGCCCTTCGTGTGATGGTCGGCGGTCGACAGCCGGCGCGCGAACGTGTACGGATGCTCGAACGTCGTCGACGCGGTGATGCCGATACCGAGATGCTCGGTCGCCATTGCGATCGGCGCGGCGAGCTGCAGCGGATCGTTGACGGGGATCTGCGCGGCCTGGTGCAGCGCGTGGTAGTTGCTGCCCTGGTAGACGTCGTAGTAGCCGATCACGTCCGCGATGAAGATCGCGTCGAAGATCCCGCGTTCGAGCACGCGGGCGAGATCGGTCCAGTAGTCGAGATCCTTGTACTGCCACGAACGATCGCGCGGATGCGCCCACAGGCCGGGTGACTGATGGCCGACGCAATTCATTTCGAACGCGTTGAAGCGGATGGTCTTGCTCATCGCGCCGCTCCCGTTTCCGTGCCGGCTTGCGCACCTGCACCGTTGCCGACGCGCCAGACGAACGGTGGCGTGCGTCCGTTGATGACCCAGTCGCCGACGATCCGCGCCTTGTAGACGAGCGGATTGTGCGATGACACCGTGCGCGCGTTGCGCCAGTGACGGTCGAGCGCGGTCGTGCTGCGCGTCGCGGATGCGCCGAGCGCGTCGAACAGGCGCGTCGCCGCGCGCAGCACGAGTTCCGACACGACGAGCTGGCTCTGCGCGGATTCGATTTCGGCGGCGACGTTGGCGGCATGTTCGGCTTCGTCGTCGCCGCCGAAGCGTGCGACGTACGCCTGCTGCAGCGGTTGCGCGGCGCGCAGCGTGAGCGCATCGGCCGCATAGGCCCACGACGCGATTTCGCCGATCACCTGCTGGAGCTGCGCATCGTCGCCGGCGCGCGCGGCGTTGCCGTGGCTGTACACGCGCGTGCGGCCGCGCACGAGCTCGCCCGCGTCGCGCACGATCGCATGGCCGATGCCAGCCAGCGTGGCGACGTGGAACAGCTGGTAGAACGCGGTCTGGTATTTGAAGCGGCGTGCGAAATCGATCACGTGGTCGGCGTCGACCGCCGCATTCTCGAAGCGCGTCGTGCCGCTGCCGGTCGTTTTCTGGCCGAAGCCGTCCCAGTCGTCTTCGAGTATCACGCCGGGCTGCCCGGTGGCGATTGCGACGATCACGTCGCTGCCATCCTCTTCGCGCTGCGCGAACACGTCGATCCAGTCCGCGAACAGGCTGCCGGTGCTGTAGAACTTCCGGCCGTTCAACACGAGCCGGCCGTTCTGCTCCGATACCTTGGTGATCGTCTGGCCGAGCGGAACGTCGCCGGCCTCCGACCACGCATTGCCGACGAGCTGGCCGGTCGCGAAACGATCGAACCACGTCGTGCGCTGCGGCCCGGGCGGCGCGTTCAGCCAGTCCTCGACGAACGCGAAGTGGCCGCGCAACGCTTGCGGCAGATTGGAGTCGGCGGCGGCGAGTTCGGTCAGCAGCCGGAACAGCTGCGGCAGCGACGCGCCGGCGCCGCCGTCACGCACCGGCAGCCGTATCGCGCCGAAGCCGGCGGCCTTGAGCCAGCCGATCGCTTCGTACGGCAGTTCGCGGCGGCGTTCGCGCTCGGCGGTGCCGGCGGCAATCCGGTCGAAGATCGGCCGGAACCGGCTCGCGAGCGCGTCGTAGTCGGTGCCGGTGGACAATTCGGTATCTGCGTGCGACGAAGTCATGCGGGGTTCCTCGTAGGGCGGGGCCGTTTGCACCGGGAGCCCAGTATAGGAAGCACGACGCGCACGTTCCAATAACGGATTCGCAGATCGTTATCGTCGCTGCGCATTATGCGAACGGCACCGTGAAACGTCGACGCCAGGGCGTCGATCGCGACGCCGAAGCGCGGAAGCGGATGCGGTGCCGTGCGATGTCGTTTGTTATCCGAAGGAATATCGTTACGAGAATCGCTCGGTTTGCCGGCCTGCGGCGCGCTGCTAGATTGAGTGCTTTCGTGATTCGACAGGAGAGCCCGATGTCAGATACGAGCGCGACGATTCAGGACCGGCCGGCCGACGCAAGACCGCAGGTGGCCCGCGTGATCGCCGACGACGCGCAGGCGATCGCGGTTGCGCAGGCACTCGCGCAACGGCTGGCCGAAGGGGCGGCCGAGCGGGACCGCGAGCGCCGGCTGCCGCGCGACGAGATCGAATGGTTCTCGCAGTCGGGGCTGTGGGCGATCACGGTGCCGAAGGCCTACGGCGGCGCGGGCGTCTCGAACGTGACGCTCACCGAGGTGATCAAGATCGTCGCGGCGGCCGATGCGTCGCTCGGGCAGTTGCCGCAGAACCACTTCGGGCTGGTCGACGTGATCGCGCTGGCCGGCACCGATGCGCAGAAGCGCCATTTCTTCGCGGAGATCCTGAGCGGCAAGCGCTTCGGCAACGGCTTCTCGGAGAAGGGCACGAAGCACGTGCTCGACCTGAAGACGCGCGTGCGGCGCGACGGCGACGACTATGTCGTCGACGGCACGAAGTTCTATTCGACCGGCGCACTGTTCGCGCATTACGTGCCGGTGCTCGGCCTCGACGATACGCAGCAGGCATGGCTCGCCTACATTCCGCAGCCGACGCCGGGGCTGACCGTGATCGATGACTGGTCGGGCTTCGGGCAGCGCACGACCGCGAGCGGCACGGTGGTGCTGGACAGCGTGCGCGTGCCGGCTTCGCATGTGTTGCACGCGCAGCGCGTGTCGGACGAGCCGACGCTCAACGGCCCGCTGTCGCAGATCATTCAGGCGGCGATCGATGCCGGCATCGCGAAGGCCGCGATCGCCGATACGGAGGCGTTCGTGCGCACGCGCACGCGGCCGTGGGTCGACAGCGGCGTCGAGCGGGCGGCCGACGATCCGTTGATCGTCCGCGAGATCGGCCGTCTGCACATCCAGCTGCATGCGGCGGAAGCGCTGCTCGAACGTGCGGCGCGCACGCTCGACGAGATCGGCGCGCGCGGCACGGTGACCGACGACGATGTCGCGCGTGCATCGGTCGCGGTCGGCGAGGCGAAGGTGTTGACGACCGAGATCGCGCTGCTAGCGGGCGAGAAGCTGTTCGAGCTGGCGGGCACGCAGTCGACGCTCGCCGAACACAATCTCGACCGGCACTGGCGCAATGCGCGCACGCACACGCTGCATGATCCGGTGCGGTGGAAGTATCACCTCGTCGGCAACTACTACCTGAACGGCGTTCGGCCGGCGCGTCACGCGTGGAATTGAATCGGCCGCGAGGCAGCGCGACAGCGCGGCGCGCGCCTTGCGCCGGTGACGCCGGCGCAGAGTAGGAAGCGGCGTCAGGTGATCGTTGTGCGGTTGCCTGACGCGTCGGCCGGCTCCATTACGTCACGCATTACTTCACGCATTCCAGCGCGTACTTCAACCCCGACCCGAGCACCCCGCGCCACACGTCCCACGTGTGCCCGCCATCGACGATGCGCAGTTCGGCCGGGTTCTGCGCGCGGCGCAGCTGCGTGTACAGCACGCTCGATTCGGCCTGGATCGTCAGGTCGTCGTCGCCGGCCGCGATGAACATCGGCACGCGCCAGTTGCGCGCGAAATAGCCGCGCATCAGGGCCGGGTAGTTCAGCTCGTGCCACACGCGCGGGTCGAACTGCCGGTCGCCGAACACGCCGACATAGCGCGCGGCGGAATTGAGCGGCGGCTCGTTCGCGTAGATCGCCGGGCTCAACAGCATCGCGCCGCAGAACAGGCCCGGTTCGAGCAGCGAGAAACGCAGCGCGCCGAAGCCGCCCATCGACACGCCGCCGATCGCGCGGCCCGCGCGCTGGTTCGACACCGCGAAGTGCGCTTCGACTTCCGGCAGCAGGTCGTTCAGGAACGCGCTCTGCATCTTCTCCTTGCGGTCGACGTACCAGTCGGTGCCGCCTTGCGGCATCACGATCACGACGGGCGGGATCTCGCGGCGTTCGATCAGCGTGTCGGCCGTGGCCTGCAGCCGGCCCTGCGTGATCCAGTCGTTTGCATTGCCGGCATTGCCGTGCAGCAGGTACAGCACCGGGTAGCGCGCGCCTTCCGGGTTATAGCCGGGCGGCAGGTAGACCGTGTACGACCAGTCGCGCTTGAGCGACGCCGACCGGAACGCGCGCAGCACGACGCTGCTGCCCGGATTCACCGGCGGTTCCTGGGCGGCCGGCGCCACCGTTGCGGGCGGGACGATCGTGGGCGCGGACGTCGCCGGCGCGGCCGCGGGCCCGCCCGGCGTGGCGTGGGCAGTGGCGATGGAGCCGGCGATCAGGGCGACGGCGAACGGAAGGGCGAGTCGGCGCATGGCGAAGCGTTTCAGGAGAGGCGCCCGCTATCGTAGCAGCGGCGCGTGACGGCGCGGCACGTCATCGCCGCGTACGGAACGGGAACGACAGCCGCGACACCAGCGGCGCATAAAGCTTCGCGACGAGATACAGCAGGCCCATCGCGACGACGTCGGCGGCCAGGCCGAGCGGCACGTCGAGATAGCCTTCGGTCGCCTGGTAGAGCAGCGAGTCGACCGCGAGCGAGATGCCGGTGCCGGCGACGAAGCACAGCAGCCCCTGGCGGCCGATCGTGCCGATCCACGGCATCGCGTGCGCGACCTTCTTCATCCACCCGAGGTGCACGAGCTTGGCCGCGAGCCACGCGATCGCGAGGAAGTTCGCGAGCCGCAGCGCGCCGAGGTTCTGCTTGATCGACGGATCGGTCGGGAACGGCTCGACGCGCAGCCGGTAGTACGCGCCGGCCGCGACGATCGCGAGCGACACGGCCGTCAGCAGCCAGCCCTGGGGTTTCGGCGCGAGCGTCTGGTAGACGGGCTGGCAGCGCGCGATCACGCCGAGCACGAACAGGAACTGCCACGCGAACGGGTTGAAGTCCCACGGCGCGCCTTCGACGGTCGGCAAGAAGCGCGCGACGTGCGGCGCCGCGTACCAGAGCGAGCCGCTGAACGCGAGCATCAGCCACGGCTGGGTGCGCGCGAGCGGCAGCGCGAGCGGGACGAGCAGCGCGAAGAACGCATACATCGGCAGCACCGACGCGAGATACGGCTGGCGGCGGAACAGCAGGATGTCGCGCAGCGCGGCGAGCGGCTTGTGGAGCAGGCCGTCGAGATCGTTGGTCGGCATGTTCGGGCCGTCGATCGAGAACGCGTTCAGCACGGCGGTGATCAGCAGCATCAGGCCGGCCGTCACGAGGAATGCGCGGTAGATCTCGAACGCACGGCGGATGAAACGCTGGCGCGCGGCGGCCTCGTCGTGGCGCTCGGCGAGCGAGTTGTACGCGATGGCGGTCGCGAAACCGCCGAGGAACACGAACACCTCGGCCGCATCGCACAGCGCGTACGCATGCAGCGTCACGCGCGACAGGATGCTGCCGCCGATGTGATCGACGACGATCACCAGCAGCACGAGGCCGCGGAAGAAATCGAGTTCGGCGTAGCGGCCGGCCCGGGCGGCGGCGGTCATCGGGCCGCCTCCCGGCGCGCGCCGCGTGCGCGGCCGGCACCTGCCGCGCATGAATCGGGGTGAAGCATGAATTCGTGAAGAAATGACGAACGGATGCGCATTGTGCCACCGATACGGTGCCGTCCGGGTTTACGCGGATAGCGGGCCGGCCGGCCGCTGCCGATAAGCGTGCTCATGGCATCGGAAAAACAGGGCAGTTGGACGAGCGCAACGCTTTGCTGGCCGCGCCCACGCCCCGATGGACGGGCGGTTTGCGACGTGACACCATTTTGTCCTCGCGGCCGCACACCGCGCAGTCCGCCCTGCGGGCCACCTCTATAAAACAGACCAAACAATCGCCGGGCGAATGGCCTGCCCGGCACCCGGCTCCGGAGATCCGTCATGAAGAAGCACGTCATTTTTGCCGCCGCGCTGGCTGCTTTCGCCGCGCCGGCCTTCGCGCAGGACAGCGTGACGCTGTACGGCCTGATCGACGAGGGCTTCAACTACACGAACAACGTGAGCGTGAACGGGGTCGGAAAAACGAATTACCAGCTCGCGAGCGGCTATGCGCAGGGCAGCCGCTGGGGCCTGAAGGGCAGCGAGGACCTCGGCGGCGGGCTGAAGGCGATCTTCACGCTGGAAAACGGCTTCGACGTGAACAACGGCCGGTTCAACCAGGGCGGCCGGATGTTCGGCCGCCAGGCGTTCGTCGGGCTGAGCGCGTCGCGCTTCGGCACGCTGACCTTCGGCCGCCAGTACGATGCGGTCGTCGACTATCTCGCGCCGCTCACCGCGAACGGCAACTGGGGCGGCACGCTGTTCTCGCACCCGTTCGACAACGACAACACGGACAACTCCTTCCGCGTCAACAACACGGTCAAGTACGCGAGTCCCGACTGGAACGGGCTGTCGTTCGGCGGCACCTACAGCTTCAGCAACAGCACGGGCTTCTCGACCAACCGCCAGTACAGCATCGGCGCGCAGTATTCGCTGGCCGGGCTGCAGGTCGCGGCCGCGTATCTGCAGGCGAACAGCCCGGGCGTCGGCAATGCGGGCGCGATCGCGGCCGACGACGCGAACTTCGTCGCCGACCGCCTGCGGATCTTCGGCGGCGGCATCAACTATACGTTCGGTCCGGCGACGGTCGGCTTCGTCTATACGAAGACCGACGTGAAGAACCCGGTGTCGACCGTCTACCTGCCGGCGTCGACATTCGACGGCCTCGGGCTCACGGCGACCAGGTTCCAGAACTTCGAGATCAACGGCAAGTACCAGCTCACGCCCGATTTCTATCTCGGCGCGCAGTACGTGTATACCGACGGCAAGTTCGACGCCGCGGCCGGTTCGTTCAAGCCGAAATATCACACCGTCGGGCTGATGGCCGACTACAGCCTGTCCAAGCGCACCGACGTCTACCTGCAGGGCGCATGGCAGAAGGTCGCCGGCGACAAGACGGGCACCGCGGCCGACGGCGGCTACGTGGTCGGGACGGACGGTCCGTCGTCGTCGGCGAACCAGTTCGCGGTGCGCGCCGCGATCCGCCACAAGTTCTGATGCGCTTGACCGGTCGGCGCCCGGGGTGGGTTGCCCTGGCGCCGGCCGTCGTCATTGCGCCCGGTGCGCGTCGTCGAGCGTGTGCGCGAGCCAGTCGACGAAGATCCGCACGCGCGGCGCCAGATGCCGGCCGTTCGGAAACACGACCGACACCGGCAGCGGCGCCGCATGCCATTCCGGCAGCACCTCGACCAGCGAGCCGTCTTCCAGCAGCGGCGCGAGCCCGTCGCGCGGCGCCTGGATCAGCCCGAGGCCCGCGAGGCAGCACGCGAGATACGCGTGCGAGCTGTTCACCGCGACCACGCTGCGCATCTTCACGGTCTGCAGCGCGCCGGAATCCATGTCCGCATATTCCCAGTCCAGCTCGCGGCCCGTGCGGCTCGAGAAATAGCCGACCGCGACGTGGTCGGGCAGATCGTCCGGCGAGCGCGGCATGCCGTATCGCGCAAGATACGCGGGCGACGCGCAGTTGATCTGCGCCATCTCGCCGACGCGCCGCGCGACCAGCGACGTGTCGGACAGCACGCCGACCCGCACCGCGCAGTCGATCCCGTCGGCGACGAGATCGACGAAGCGGTCGGTCGTGCTCAGCACGACGCGCAGGTCGGGATAGCGTGCGTGGAAATCCGGCAGCGCCGGAATCACCTTGTCCAGTGCAAAGCGCTCGGGGAGGTCGACGCGGATCAGGCCGCGCGGCGACGCACCGGCTTCGTCGAACAGCGTCTCGGCGTCGTCCAGGTCGGCCAGCAGCCGCGTGCAGCGCTCGTAGTAGGTCGCGCCTTCCGCGGTCAGCGCGACGCGCCGCGTCGTCCGCTGCAACAGGCGCACCTTCAGGTGCTTCTCCAGGTACTGGACGGCATTGCTGACGGTCGGGCGCGGCAATTGCAACTGCTCGGCGGCTTTCGTGAAGCTGCCGAGGTGGGCGACGCGCGCAAAGATGCGCATTGCATGCAGATGGTCCATGCGGGGCGGAAACGTGACGGATCGGGAGGCTCCATTGTTAATCAGCGTCGAATGATTTGGTTGGGCGTTTCGCGTTTATCGCGCGCCGCATTACGCCCAGAATCCCGTTCATTCACTCACCACCGCGAGGAAACGGACATGGACAAGCGTCAACTGGGCCGCACGGGCCCGCAGGTATCGGCGATCGGGCTCGGCTGCATGGGGATGTCGGATCTCTACGGGCCCGCGGATCGCGACGAAAGCATCGCGACGCTGCACGCGGCGCTCGACAACGGGATCACGCTGCTCGATACCGGCGACTTCTACGGGATGGGTGACAACGAGATGCTGATCCGAGACGCGCTGCGCGGCCGCACGCGCGACCAGGTGCTGATCAGCGTGAAGTTCGGCGCGCTGCGCGATCCGGCCGGCGCGTTCGTCGGCTACGACGCGCGGCCGCAGGCGATCCGTAATTTCGTCGCGTATTCGCTGAAGCGGCTCGGCACCGACCACATCGACATCTACCGGCCGGCGCGCGTCGATCCGGCGGTGCCGATCGAAGAGACGGTCGGGGCGATCGCCGATCTCGTGAAGGCCGGCTACGTGCGCCACATCGGCCTGTCGGAGGTCGGGGCCGACACGATCCGCCGCGCGGCGGCCGTCGCGCCGATCGCCGACCTGCAGATCGAATACTCGCTGCTGTCGCGCGGGATCGAGACGGACATCCTGCCGGTGTGCCGCGAACTCGGGATCGGCGTGACGGCCTACGGCGTGCTGTCGCGCGGGCTGCTCGGCGGCGGCTGGAGCGCGGCGCGGCAGGGCGAGTGCGATTTCCGCGCGGCCAGCCCGCGGTTCCAGGGCGAGAACCTCGCGCACAACCTCGCGCTGGTCGACGCGCTGCGCGCGATCGCCGACGAGAAGGGCAGCAACCCGGCGCAGATCGCGATCGCATGGGCGCTGTCGCGCGGCGACGACATCGTGCCGCTGATCGGCGCACGCAAGCGCACGCAACTCCAGGACGCGCTTCAGGCATCTAAATTGCAACTAACGGTCGATGATCTCGCCCGCATCGAAGCGGCGGTTCCCGCCGGGGCGGCTGCCGGCGAGCGTTATCCGGCCGCGCAGATGGCGCACCTCGACAGCGAGCAGGGACGGGGGCCGGCGCACGGTGCCTGAACGGCGCGCATGGCGGTGCGACGGGGCGACGGGGCAACGGGGCGATGAGGCGATGAGGCGATGAGGCGATGAGGCGATGAGGCGATGAGGCGATGAGGCGATGGGTGGCGGGGTAGCGGGGTGACAGGCCCCGCCGGGCGGGCCCGAGCCAGCCTCAGGCAAAGCCAGATGGCCGACGGCGTGACGGTGGTTCACCATCGGCGCCGTATTCAACCGGACCGAACCCCCGCCATGCAAACGCATACGCTCACGATCATCGTGCTGGTCTTTCTGCTCGCCGGCGCGGTCAAGGGCATGATCGGCCTCGGGCTGCCGACGATCGCGATGGGGCTGCTGACGCTCGCGATGTCGCCGTCAGCCGCCGCGAGCCTGCTGCTCGTGCCGTCGTTCATCACCAACGTGTGGCAGTTGTGGCTCGGCCCGTCGTTCGGGCCATTGCTGCGGCGTTTGTGGCCGCTGCTCGCCGGGCTGACGCTCGGCACGCTGACGGGCGGGCTGCCCGCGCTCGCGGCCGGCAGCGCGTGGACCCGTGCGGCACTCGGCATCGTGCTGGTCGCATACGGCGGCTGGGGGCTCGCCGCCGCGCGGCTGCCCGCGCCGGGCCGTCACGAAAAGTGGCTGTCGGCCGCGGTTGGCTACCTGACGGGCGTCGTGACGGCCGCGACCGGCGTGTTCGTCGTGCCGGCCGTGCCGTACCTGCAGGCGCTGCGCCTGTCGAAGGACGACCTGATCCAGGCGCTCGGGTTGTCGTTTACCGCGTCGACGATCACGCTCGGCCTGCAGTTGCGCGTGACGGGCGCGCTGCAGACGGTCGATCTCGGCGTATCGGCGCTGGCACTCGTGCCGGCGCTCGCGGGGATGATCGGCGGGCAGTACGCGCGACGCGTGATGAGCGAGAAGGCGTTCAAGCGCTGCTTCTTCGTCGGGATGATCGCGCTCGGCGCCTATATGGCCGTGTCGGGGCTGCGGTAAGCAGTGACGGCCGGCAGCGTCACAGCTGCGCCTCGATCGCGGCCTTGTCGATCACCGACCAGACCTGCCGGATCCTTCCGTCGTGAAATTCGTAGAAGACGTTTTCGGCGAACGTGACGCGCGTGCCGTCGACGGCGAGCCCCATGAAGGTCCCTTTCGGCGCACAGGCGAAGCGCAGCCGGCATGCGATGCGCGGCGGTTCGCACACGAGCAGCCGGACCTCGAAATGGAGATCCGGAATGTCGCGGAAATCCTGCTCCAGCATCGCCCGATAGCCGGCCAGGCCGAGCGGCCGGTCGTTGTGGATCACGTTGTCGGCGACGTACCGGCCGAGCGCCGGCCAGTCCTGCCGGTTCAGGCAGTCGATGTAGGCGCGATAGTGCATCGCGAGTTCGGGTCCGGTCATGGCTGCGATGTCTCCTCGGGTATCGCCACGCTGTTGCGGCGCGCGCGACGTTCAGCGTGGCGGCATGTCGCCCGACAGATACGACACGAACGCCTGCGTGTATTTCGGCAACGCATCGAACGAGCGCGCGCAGAGCGTCAGCTTGCGGTGGCTCCACGCATCGGACAGCTCGACGAGCCGCACGTCCATCGTCTGCATCGCGCGTTCGGCCGCATGGCGCGACACGATGCCGATCCCCACGCCGCTTGCGATCACGCGGCAGATCGCATCGAAACTCTTCAGTTGCACACGGTAGCGGATACGCTTGCCGAGCGCACGCGCCTGGTCCGCCAGATGGACCTGCAGCGCGCTGCCGTCGGTCAGCCCGATGAAGTCCGCGTCGGCGATCTCGTCGAACGCGACCTTGTCGCGCGCGGCGAGCAGATGACCGGCCGGCACGACCGCGATCAGCCAGTCCTCTCTGAACGGCTTCTGTTCGAGCCCGCCGAGTCCGACCGAATCGGCGACGATGCCGACCTCGGCCGTCCTGTTGCGGATCGCATGCACGATTTCCTGGCTCGAGCGCTCCTCGACGCTGATCGACAGTTTCGGGTGAAGCGGCAGATACGCGGCGAGCGCGTCGGGCAGGTATTCGCTCAGCGACGCCGTGTTGCACAGCAGCCGGATATGCCCGCGCAGCCCCTGGCCGTATTGCTGCAGCTCGCCGCGCATGTGGTCGATCTGCTGCAGCACCGTGCGCGCGTGGTGCTCGAGCGCGCGGCCGGCGTCGGTTACCTGCGCGCCCGACTTGGTCCGGTGCAGCAGCGGCACGCCGAGCTCGTCCTCCATCCCGCGGATCCGCTCGCTGGCGGCCTGCAGCGTGATGTGGGTGCGCTCGGCGCCGCCCGTGATCGTGCCGGCCTCGCAGATGTTCAGGAAGAGCCGCAGGTCGGTCAGGTCGAAGCGCATGATCGGTGGGGGCGCGTAAGGATGGGTATGGCCGATAAGTTAGCAGGAACCGCCGCACCGGTCTCAGGCTGGGCCTGAGGCCCCGTTCGCCGGTTCCGCATTTTCGGGGCGGGATCGATGCCGGATCATGGCCGCATATCAACCGGGGGAGACTGTCATGCGGGTCGATTCGTCGTGGGGCGTGTCGTTCAAGATCGCGCTGCACGTGCTGTTCCTCTGCATCGGCATCGCGTGGGCCTGCGCGGAGCTGGTCGACTGGCTGCGTTGAGCGGGCGGGCGGTGCGGGCCGCATTGGCTCGCCGGCGCGCTCACGCGCGCAATGAAAGCCGTTCGAAATAATCGGCGCATCGCGAAATTTCTTCCGAATCGCCCGTCCAATACCGTCAAGTTTTTCCGAATCCGACCGTATTCCCGGTAACAAGTGTTTGCCGGCACCCGGTTCGTGATCGTTTGTCATCATTGTTTGCATCCGGTTACACGTCGCCCGTTCCGTTTTTGAGATGCTTGAAAGATTGTCAAACCGGAGTCGATCGTCCATGAAACAGCGCGAGATTTGCCGCAAGTCGGCGTGGCTGTCCGGCCTGGCCGCGGTGCTCGTCATGGCCGGTTGCGCCAGTACGCCGTCCGTCCCGCCGAGCGATACGCTGGCGGGCTCGACGTCGGGCCAGCCCGCCGCCGCGCCGGCGGCGCCGCCGGCGCCCATTCTCGTCGCGCAGAAGTACGTGGTGAAACGCGGCGACACGCTGTCGGGCATCGCGTCCGCCAACGACTGCAGCGTCGCCGACCTGCGGACCTGGAACAAGCTCGACGGGCGCGGCAGGCTGCGCATGGGGCAGGTGCTGCGCATCGTCCGGCAGCAGCCGCTGCAGGCGCCGGGCGCGTCGGCCAGCGCGCAGGCGGCCGCACCGGCCGCCGCGAGCAATGCGGCGGGCGCCGCGCAGGCGAGCGCATCGACGGCGAGCGACCGGCAGGTCGTGAAGGAGACCCGGCGCCATGCGGGCGCGGTGGCGCTCAGATGGCCCGCGCAGGGCAAGATCGTCGACGCATTCAAGCCGGGGCAGAACCGCGGCATCCAGATCGCCGGCCGGCCGGGCGACCCGGTTCGTGCGGCCGCCGACGGCCGCGTGATGTACGCGGGCACCGGCCTGAACGATTACGGCACCTTGATCATCGTCCAGCACAACGCCGATTTCCTCACGGCCTATGCGCACAACCGCAAGCTGCTCGTGAAGACCGGCGACATCGTGCGCCAGGGCGACGAGATCGCCGAGATGGGCGACCTCGACAACTCGCGTGTCGCGCTGCTGTTCGAGGTGCGGCGTGACGGCAAGCCCGTCAATCCGATGCCGTACCTGCCTTCGTCGCAAGGCTGACGCGAGCGGCGCGCGCTGCTACGCTAGGGTCTGTTCATGTGAGTCCCGCCGCATGCGGGGCCGACGGACGTCTTCGGGGATGCGCGGCGAATGCCGTCGCGAGCCGGCCGTCGGCGTGAACACGCGCGCATCGCCGCTGCGCGCGTGCGTTGCTCCGTGCCACCGTTTCCGACCGAACAGCCTTCATCCATGGAACACTCTCCGACACGCCGCTCGCTGTTGCTCGCCGCCGTCGCCGCGCCGTTCGTCGCCGCCTGCTCGTCGGCACCCGTCGCCGACCAGGGGCGCGCCCACGTCGCCCAGGCCGAACTCGCCGCGCTCGAAAAAGCGTCGAACGGCCGGCTCGGCGTCGCCGCACTCGATACGTCGAACGGCACGCGCATCGCGCATCACGCGCGCGAGCGCTTCCCGCTGTGCGGCACCTATGCGGTCGTCGCCGCCGCCGCGATACTCGCGCGCGGTTCGCTCGACGCATCGCTGCTGCCGCGCCGCATCCTGTATCGCCGCTACGAGGTCGTGGCCGGGTCGCCGGTGACGGAAAGCCATGTGGATACGGGGATGACGATCGCGCAGCTCTGCACCGCGCTGCTGCAGTCGGGCGACAAGGGCGCGGGGAACCTGTTGATGGGCGTGCTCGGCGGTCCGCAGGCCGTCACGTCGTTCGCGCATGAAAGCGGCGACACCGCGTTCCGGCTCGACCGCTGGGAACCCGAACTGAACCAGGCCGCGCCCGGCGACGAGCGCGATACGTCGACGCCGGTCGCGATGGTCGACATGCTGCAGCGGCTGCTGCTCGGCGACACGCTGCGCGAGCCGCAGCGTGCGCAGCTCACCGAATGGATGACCGGCGGCGCGACCGGAATCGCGGCCGGCGTGCCGCCCGGCTGGCGCAGTGCCGGCAAAACCGGCACCGGCGGCTACGGCACGACGACCGACGTCGCGGTGCTGTGGCCGCCATCGCGCGCGCCGATCGTGCTGGCCGTGTCGTTCACGCAGCCGCGTGCCGACGCGGCGGCACGCGCGGACGTCGTCGCGTCGGCGGCGCGTATCGCGGCGGGTGCGCTCGTTCCCACCGCCTGAGCGCGGCGGCACGCGCGGACGTCGTCGCGTCGGCGTCACGCATCGCGGCGGGCGCGCTAGTTCCTACGACCTGAGCGCCCGGCGCACCTCGCGTAAAGCCCGCGTTTGGCTTATCGTGTCGATCAGCGCGCGCCGATGTCGACGCGCGGTCCTGCCGCGCCGTCGTCCGGCGCGGTCGATCCGCGATCCGCGGTCCGTTTACCCGCCTTACCCGCTTCGTCATGCGCCGACTTCCGCCCCTGCACGCGCTGCAGATCTTCTCGACCGTGGCTCGCCACCGCAGCTTCACGCGCGCGGCCGAGCAGCTGTGCCTCACGCAGGGCGCGGTGAGCCGGCAGATCCTGACACTCGAAGCGCACTACGGCTTTCCGTTGTTCAAGCGGCACGCGAAGGGCCTCACGCTGACGGCGGAGGGCGAGCAATTGCTGCCGGTCGTCAACGAGAGCTTCGCGCGGATCGAGGACATCTCGATGAAGCTCACGCGGCAGCGCACCGATCTCGCGCTGAAGGTGCCGACCTGCGTGATGCGCTGGATGCTGCCGCGCATCATGCGCTTCCAGGGCGAGCATCCCGATCTCCACGTGCAGATCACGACCGCGTGGCAGCACGTCGTCGATTTCTCGGCCGAGCCGTTCGATGCGGCGGTCGTCTATGGCACGTCGCCGGGCGCGGGCGTGTTCGCGCTGCCGCTGTTCGACGAGCGGCTGACGCCGGTGTGCGCACCCGAGCTGCGGTACGCGACGCCGCTCGATGCGGTTGGCGATCTCGCGCGCCATACGCTGCTGCATCCGACGCGCGACCATCGCGACTGGCGCGCGTGGCTCGATTACGCGGGTGAGCGTGCCGTCGACGCGGAGCGCGGGCCGACCTTCGACACGCTCGATCTCGCGACGAACGCGGCGATGCAGGGCTTCGGCGTCGCGATCGGCGACGTGACGCTCGTCGACGACGACGTCAGCGCGCGCCGGCTCGAACGGCCGTTCGACATCGTGCTCGAGACCGGCGCCCGCTATTTCTTCGTCTATCCCGAGAGCATCGGCAGCCAGCAGAAGATTCGCGCGTTCAGCGACTGGATCGCCAGCCATCGCGACTGACGCGCCACGCGACGCCGGCGGCGCGTGTTGCTTACTGATAGGTGACGACGGCGATCATCGGCGCATGCGCGTTGCCCGGGCGGTCCGGTAAAACGATTGCGCGCGACGCCTGCGTAAAGGTCGTGGTCTTGATCGTGCGCAGGCTGGCCGCGTCGACGAACGCGACCTGTCCGGTCGCCGGACGCGGGCAGTCGGTGCGCACGTGGGCATGCGCGATATCGGCGGTGTCGAGCGCGAACGAGCACGGCGGCTCGACGATCATGCCGGTGAAGTGGATGATGCCGGACGCGCCGGCGGCAAATGACGAGGACGAGGCCAGAAGCGCGGCAGCCAGGGCAAACGAGGCGGCAAACAGGCGATGCTTCATGACAGGCTCCAGAGAGGAAGCGCGTCGCAGCGGGGCCGCTCGAATGGCAGTCCGTCAACGCTGCGGTGCTGTATGCGTAAACGGCAAATCCATCGGACCTCTTGAATGAAAAGACGGAAATAACGGCAATAAGCAAATGACGCCGTATTCCTTCAATCAATTTATCTCAAATTTGTGCGGCCGCAAGTCAGGGTATTGCCGGTGGCGTACGCTTGCGGAAGGGGCGTCAATGGATGCGGCATTTGCCGGTAAATCGTTGAGGATTCAACGATTCGAGGCGGGCGCGAATTGAGGTGTGCAAAAAGAAAAACGGCCGCTCGTGTGAACGAGCGGCCGTTGTGCACCGACGCGGGCGATGCGGCGGTCAGCCCGCGCGCTTGCGCACCGCGCCGACGATCACGAGCAGCACGATCGCGCCGATGATCGACGCGATCCAGCCCGCGCCCTGGCCCGGCGCATACCAGCCGGCAGCGCGGCCGATGTAGCCCGCGACGAGCGAGCCGACGATGCCGAGCACGATGGTCATCAGGATACCCATCTTGTCGTCGCCGGGCTTGAGCGCACGGGCGAGGAGGCCGACGATGAGCCCGACCACCAGGGTTTCGATGAATTGCAGCATGAACGCCTCCCTATAGCTGTTGAGCTGTTGACGAAAGGACATGGACCCGCGCGGCGCGCGAGGGTTCCATTCGGCGGCGCGTCGGCGCACTGGCGCACCGACGCACGGGGTGCCGAGTATCGCACGCCCGCGCGTCGCGCACATGTCAGGCGACCGGATCGAGCCGGCGGTACCCTTCTGTCGCGCGCAGCAGCGTGCGCGTGTAGTCGCGTGCCACCTGCCCGGCGCGCACGTCCTCGATCCGCAGCTGTTCGACGATCTCGCCATGCTGCATCACCGCGACGCGCTGGCACAGGAAGCCGATCACCGCGAGGTTGTGGCTGACGAGGATCATCGTCAGGTTGCGTTCGCGATGCAGGCGGCGCAGCAGGTTCAGGATCTCCGCCTGCACCGACACGTCGAGCGCGGAGGTCGGCTCGTCGAGCAGCAGCACGCGCGGCTCGACGATCAGCGCACGCGCGATCGCGACACGCTGGCGCTGGCCGCCCGACAGCTGGTGCGGATAGCGGAAGCGGAACGCCGGGCCGAGCCCGACTTCGGACAGCGCGCGGGCGATGCGCGCGTCGGCGTCGTCGATCCCGTGGATCGACAGCGGCTCGCGCAGCGTCTGGTCGACCGTGAAGCGCGGATGCAGCGACGCGTACGGATCCTGGAACACCATCTGCACGTGGCGGCGGAATGCGCGGTCGGGCGTGCCGCCGACGGGCCGGCCGTCGATCGACAGGCTGCCGCCCGCGAGCGGCACGAGGCCGGTCAGCGCACGCAGCAGTGTCGACTTGCCGGAGCCCGATTCGCCGACGAGCCCGAACACTTCGCCGTCGCGCACCGCGAAGCTCGCATCGCGCACGGCGTCGACATGGCCCGTGCGGGTCGGAAAACGGATCGAGGCGTGATCGACGTCGATCATGGTGCGGACTCCTGTTGTGCCGTCGCAGCGCTTGCAGGCGAAACCGTATCGAGCCACGCCGGATCGCGCCGCAGCACCGGCAGTTCGTCGGGCGGGTTCGCGAGCGGCGGGTTCGCCGCGAGCAGCCCGCGTGTGTAGGGATGCGTGGCATTGCGCAGGTCGCGCGCGGCGCAGGTTTCGACGACGCGGCCCGCATACATCACCGCGACGCGATCGCAGAACGACATCACGAGCGGCAGGTCGTGGCTGATGAACATCAGGCCGGTGCCGTGCCGCGCGATCATCGCGTCGAGCACCGCGAGCACCTGCATCGATACCGCGACGTCGAGCGCGGAGGTCGGTTCGTCGGCGATCAACAGGCGCGGGCCGGTCGACACCATCATCGCGATCATCACGCGCTGGCCCATGCCGCCCGACAGCTCGTGCGGATACGCATCGGCGACGCGCGCCGGATCGCGGATCTGCACGGCCGCGAGCGCATCGACGATCCGTTCGCGCAGCGCGCGGCCGCGCAGCCCCGGCTCATGCAGCCGGAATGCTTCGCCCATCTGCTTCGCGACGGTCATCACCGGGTTCAGCGAATACTTCGGATCCTGCAGGATCATCCCCATCTGGCTGCCGCACAGGCGCCGGCGTTCGCTCGCCGATATCGCGAGCAGATCGTGGCCCGCGAAGCGCATCGTGCGGGCCGACCAGCGCGCGGCTTCCGGCAGCAGGCCGAGCAGCGCGCGGCCCGTCAGCGATTTGCCGGAGCCCGATTCGCCGACGATGCCGAGCCGTTCGCCGGGCGCGAGCGTCAGCGACAGGTCGCGCACCGCGTCGGACACGACGCCGTCGTGTCCGCGAAACCCGATCTTCAGGCCGTCGATCTCGCAGAGCGGCGCGGCGGCGTTGACGGAATTCAGTGACATGTCACGCTCCATGACGCGGATCGAAGACGTCGCGCAGCCCGTCGCCGAGCAGGTTGAACGCGAGGCTGACGAGCAGGATCGCCGCGCCGGGCAGCGTCGCGACCCACCACGCGTCGAGCAGCACGTTGCGGCCGGACGCGACCATGAAGCCCCATTCGGGGCTCGGCGGCTGCGCGCCGAGGCCGAGGAAGCCGAGGCCCGCGACGGTCAGGATGATGCCGGCCATGTCGAGCGTCGCGCGCACGATCACCGACGACATGCACAGCGGCACGATGTAGCGCAGCAGGATCCGCGGGCCCGATGCGCCCTGCAGGCGCGCCGCGTGGATGTAGTCGGCCTGCGCGATGCGGATCGTCTCCGCGCGCGCGAGCCGCGCATAGGCGGGCCACGCGGTGATCGAGATCGCGACGACCGCGTTGATCACGCCGGGCCCGAGCGCGGCCGCGAACGCGAGCGCGAGCACGATCTTCGGGAACGCGAGGGCGATGTCGGTAATGCGCATCAGCACGCTGTCGACGAAACCGCCGCAATAGCCGGCCGTCGTGCCGATCGCGAGGCCGATCGGCACGACGATCACGACCACGAGCAGCGCGATGCCGAGCGTGAGGCGCGAGCCGTCGATCAGCCGCGAGAGGATGTCGCGGCCGAGCTGGTCGGTGCCGAGCCAGTGCGACGGCGAGCCGGGCGGCAGCAGGCGGTCGGACAGCACCTGGCGCAGCGGATCGTGCGGCATGATCAGCGGGCCGACGATCGCGACGACGATCAGCGCGACCAGGATCGCGAGCCCGAACAGGTTGAGCGGATTGGCGGCGAAGCGGCGCCAGCGGCGATACGCAAGGCCGAACGCGGCCTGCGCGCGCGACGCGGGCGCATCGGAAAGCAGCCACGCGCGCAGCGTGAGACGCTCGGCATTCATGATCGGGACACCTTCGGCATGGACGGGAAAGGAAGCAGGGCGGCAGCAGTCATGTCGCGGCAGCCCTCAGCGCGCACGCGGATCGAACACGCGGTACAGCGCGTCGGTCAGCAGGTTGACGGTGATGAACATCGCGCCGATCACGAGCGTCGCGCCGAGCACCGCGTTCATGTCGGCGTTCAGCAGCGCACCCGTCAGGTACGAGCCGAGCCCCGGCCACGCGAACACGATCTCGGTCAGCACCGAGCCTTCGAGCAGGTTGCTGTACGTGAGCGCGATCACGGTCAGGAGCGGCACCGCGATGTTCCCGAACGCGTGCCGCCAGATCACGCGGCGCTCGGACAAGCCTTTCGCGCGCGCGGTGACGATGTATTCCTGGCTCAGCTGGTCGAGCATGAACGAGCGCGTCATCCGGCTCAGGTACGCGACCGAGTAGTAGCCGAGGATCGCGGCCGGCAGCGCGATGTGCGACACCGCGTTGCGGAACACGTCCCACTCGCCCGCGAGCGCCGCGTCGATCAGCAGGCTGCCCGTGCGCGGGTCGACCATCCCGTCGTACACGGGATCGAGCCGGCCGGGGCCGCCGACCCAGTGCAGCCGCGCATAGAACAGCAGCAGCCCCATCAGCCCGAGCCAGAACACCGGCACCGAATTGCCGATCAGGCCGACGAAGCGCGCGACGTGGTCGATCGGCCGGTTGTGCTTCACCGCGGCCGCGACGCCGAGCGGCACGCCGATCGCGATGCCGATCAGCGTCGCGATCGTCGCGAGTTCGAGCGTGGCGGGGAACACGCGCCTGATGTCGTCGAGCACCGGGTTCGACGTCAGCAGCGACATGCCGAGATCGCCGTGCAGCACGTCGCGCGCGTAGATCATGAACTGCGTGACGAGCGGCTTGTCGAGGCCCAGCGCGAGGCGCTCGGCCGCGTACGCCTCGGCCGACGCGCGATCGCCGAGGATCGCGAGCACGGGATCGATCGGCACCTTGCGGCCGATCACGAACGTCAGCGCGAGCAGCCCCGCGAACGTGACGGCGAGCGTGAGCGCCCAGCGCAGCACGCGCAGCGCCCAGCGTACGGCCGGGCGGCGCGCGGGCAGCGTGCGCAGTGCTTCGAGGGAGGAGACGGGAGTCGACATGCGGCGAATCTTATTGCTTCTTCAGGTTACGGTACGACACGAGATCGTTGATCGGTCCGACTTCGAGCCCGCTCACGCCGGGCCGCGTCGCGACCTGCGCGATTTTCTCGAACATGATCACGAACGGCGAGCGCGCGAGCAGGTCCTTCTGCATCGCCTGATACCGTTGCGCGCGTTGCGCGGCGGTCGGCTCGGCGAGCGCGGCGTCGGTCTCCTTCGTCAGTTGCGGAATGTCCCAGCTGTTGCGCCAGGCCAGCATTTTATAGCTCGACTTGTCGGAGTTGTCGGGGTTCCATGCGAAACCCTGCGCGTTGCTGTGCGGGTCGATGTAGTCGGCCGACCATTCGCCGATATAGATGTCGTGCTGGCGCGCACGGTATTTCGCGAGCGTCTGCTTGTTGTCGCCGGGAATCAGCTGCACCTTGACGCCCGCCTGCGCGAAGTTCGCCTGCACGGCCTGCGCGATCTCCGTATACGGATAGTCGTTGCGCACGTCCATCGTCACCGAGAAGCCGTTCGGCACGCCGGCCTTCGCAAGCAGCGCCTTCGCCTTCGCGACGTCGAGCTTGTACGGGTTCGCCTTCAGCGTGCCGAGGAAGCCTTCGGGCAGGAAGGTCTGGTGCACCTTGTAAGTCGTCTTCACGACGTTGGTCTGGATGCCGGAATAATCGATCAGCCACTTCAGCGCTTCCTGCACGTCGGGCTTCGCGAGCGTCGGGTTCTTCGTGTTCAGGCCGAGATAGAGCAGCGTCGCCTGCGGCGAGGCCATCACCTTCGCCTTGCCGGATTTCACGACCGACGCGAGATCGTCGGGGCTCAGGTCGCGCGCCGCGTCGACGTCGCCGTTTTCCAGCAGCAGGCGCTGGCTCGCCGCTTCGGGCACGTGGCGCAGCACGATGCGCTTCATCGCGAGCGGCAGCCGGTAGCCGTCGAAGCGCTGCAGCACGATGCTGTCGCCGGCCGCCCACTTGACCAGCTTGTACGCGCCGGAGCCGGCCTCGTTGGTCTTCAGCCATGCGTTGCCGAAGTCGTCGCCCTGCTGGTGCGACAGCAGCAGCTTCCTGTCGAGCACCGACGCGGGCCACGAGCCGAGCACGTTCAGCACGAAGGTCGGCGCGTATTTGTGGTCGGTCGTGATCGACACCGTCTGGTCGTCGAGTTTCTTCACGTTCGCGACGACGTTCGCCTTCGTGAGGCCGATGCCGGTCAGCACGGCGGCCGGGCCCTTGTCGAGCAGCACCGCGCGCTGGATCGACCAGGCGACGTCGTCGGCCGTCAGCGGGTTGCCCGAGTGGAACTTGAGGCCCGGGCGCAGCTTGAACGTATAGGTCAGCCCGTCGGGGCTCACCGTCCACGACTGCGCGACGTCGCCGTTGAATTTCGACGGATCGCGCAGGTCGACGCGCACCAGCCGGTCGTACGTGTTAGCGACGTATTCCTCCGGCACCAGCTCGTAGATCTCGCCGGGATCGAGTGTCGTGAATTCGTCGAGCAGCGTGGCCATCACGAACATGTCCTTCGGCGTTTCCGCGCGTGCGGCGGCAAGCGGAACGGCGGCGAGCACGGACGCGGCGGCCAGCGCCGCGACGAGCCGGGAGGTCAGGGGCTTCATGTGCGTTTCTCCATGTGTCGTTGAAGTCGTTGAACGTGAACGGTGAAGGGAACGTGCAGTGTCGTTACATCAGGCGCCACGGGCCGCTCGCGGCGTTGTCGATCTGCGGCAACGCATGCGAACCGGGCAGCTCGTAGTGCCACCACTCGCTGTCGATATGCGCGAAGCCGGCCGCGTGCATCACGCCGAGCAGCAGCAGCCGGTTGCGTTGCACGGCTTCGGGCAGCCCCGCGTGGAAGTGGCCCGACGCGGCCACCATCTCGTCGAAGCCGGTGCCCATGTCGACCGCCTCGCCGTTCGCGTCGACGAGTGTCAGGTCGAGCGCGGTGCCGCGGCTGTGGTTCGAGCCGCGGCCGAGATCGGCGACGAAGTTCGGGTCGGGCAGGAAATCCCACAGCACCTGCTGCGCCTGCGGCGGCCGGTACGCATCGTAGACGCGCAGCGTGAAGCCGGCCTGCGCGGCGACGTCGACCGCGCGGCGCAGCGCGGCTTCGGCAGGCTCGAGCAGCAGGCAATGCGCGCGGCGGTAGATCGCCTTGCCGGTCAGGTTGCGCTCGGTCGCGTAGACGAGATCGATCTCGACGCGATGCGTGGCGGGCGTGATTTCGACGAGGCGGGGAGGGTTCATCGGCGGTCGGGGCGCTCAGGATTCGAATTGGTCGAACGTGCGCTGCAGTTCGCGGTTGCGCGCGACGCGCCGGTCGATCGCGGGGCCGAGGCGGTCGACCACGGCGGTGATCAGCAGGTTGAACAGGCAGGTGAGCGGCGCGAGCGAATCCCAGAACTGGCCGACGTCGGTCTTCACCTGCAGCAGGTCGGCCGGCCATTCACGCGCCCATGGGCAATAGAGATCGGTGACCAGCGCGAACGGCTGGCCGCGCTCGGCGGCCGCCTGGCAATAGCGGCGCGCGCTGCGCGAATAGGCACGCGTATCGGTGACGATGCAGTACGGCCGCTCGAATTCGGAGTTCAGCGAATCGACGTACGAGCCCGACTGGCCGTCGGAATAGAACACGCGAGGGCGCAGGTATTCGAGATAGCTGCTGAACGCATTGCTGATGCCGCGGGTCGACTGGATGCCGAGGATGAACACGGCGTCGGCATGCGCGATCCGGTCCGCGACCTGCGCGAACACGGGTTCTTCCGCGAGCCGGTAGACGTGGCGGATCGCGTCGAGTTCGCGATCGAGCGACGATGCCAGCGTGCCGTCGCTGCGGGTGCCGTCGCCGTCGCTCACGTGTGTGCCGGCGGCGCGGCGATATTCGTCGAGGCGATCGGTGATCATCCACGGGCGATCGCTGCCGCCGCGCAGTTCGCGTTTCAGATCGTCGAGGTTCCGGTAGCCGATGCTGCGCAGGAAGCGCCCGACCGAGATGCCGCTGGTGCCGGCCTGCTGCGCGATCTGGTCGGCGGTTTCGAGCCCGAGACGGTCGAGATTCGCGAGCATGTAGCTCGCGATGCGCTTCGCGGTCGGCGTCAGCTCGGCAAAGCGGGATTCGACGGTATGGGCGAACGCGCAGGTCATCGGTCTGTTAGATGTTTGTCATCGGATGATTCGGTGTCATCCATCTAACAAAACCAAAATCATTCGCGCCAGCGGATAAAAACTATGGTTTGGCGGAGGGTGATAGGGTCGGGTACGCGTCCCCGACGGCAATGTCGCGATGCGTAATCACGCAGATTATTTCTGACAGAGATATTTTACGCTTATGTCTGTCAGCAATAATTTGCGTTTATGTCTGTCAGAGATATACTGCATTTATTGCCTACTGGACCCGAGCCGTGGATTTCATCGTCAATACGCCCGCGCAACTGGGCGAAATCCTGTCGTCCGCGCGTCAGGCCAAGGGGCTGACGCAAGCCGAGGCGGCGGCGCGCATCGGCGTCGGCCAGTCGCGCCTGTCGTCGCTCGAGACCACGCGCACCGCCAGCCTGTCGCTCAGCCAATTGCTCGAACTGACCGCGCTGTACGGTCTCGAGCTCAGCGTCCGCACAAAGGACGGGCGCGACGCTGCCGACATCGACTGGTAAGCGATGGGGCGCAACTCGCACACCCGCGCGCTGTCGATCTGGGCCAACGGCCAGCGGGTCGGGACATGGCGGATCCCGGCGCGCGGCGACATGGAGTTGCGGTACGACGCCGGCTGGAAGCAGTCCGCCGCGGGCCGCCCATTGTCGCTGTCGCTGCCGTTCGGCGTCGGCGATACGCCGTTGCGCGGCGAGCGTGTGAACCACTACTTCGACAATCTGCTGCCGGACAGCGACGCCATTCGTCGCCGGCTGGCATCCCGGTTCGGCACGGCGACGATCGAGCCGTTCGATCTGCTCGCCGCGCTCGGCCGCGACTGCGTCGGCGCGGTGCAACTGCTCGGCGAGGACGAAGTACCGGCCGGCCATGACCGCATCGACGGTACGCCGTTGTCGGACGACGAGGTCGCGCGCGTGCTCGATCAGGCGAGCGGGGTGGCAGGTGGCGCACACGACGACGACTTCCGCCTGTCGCTCGCCGGCGCGCAGGAAAAGACCGCGCTGCTGTTTCACGAAGGGCGATGGATGCGCCCGCATGGCGCGACACCGACGACGCATATCCTCAAGCTGCCGCTCGGTCTGGTCGGCAACAAGCGTGCGGATCTCACCGCTTCCGTCGAAAACGAGTGGTTGTGTCTCGCGATCCTGCGCGCGTACGGCCTGCCGACGGCCGATGCCGAAATCGTGCGTTTCGGCGAGCACAAGGTGCTGTCGGTCGCGCGTTTCGATCGTGCGCTGCATCGTGAAGGTGGATGGCTGTTGCGCTTGCCGCAGGAGGATTTCTGCCAGGCGCTCGGCGTGCCGCCGCATCTGAAATACGAATCGCAGGGCGGCCCCGGCGTGCCGGATCTGGCCGCCATCCTGCGCCGGTCGGAAACGGCGCAGGCTGACCTCGACACGCTGTTTGCCGCACTGATCGTGTTCTGGATGCTTGCCGCACCGGACGGGCATGCGAAGAACTTCAGCCTGCGCCTGCTGCCGGGCGGTCGGTTCCGGTTGACGCCGCTCTACGACGTGATGTCGATCTGGCCGGTCGAGGGCGACGGCGCGAACCAGTGGTCGTGGCACAAGGCCAAACTCGCGATGGCCGTGCACGGCAAGCGCAAGCACTACGCGATGCGCGACATCACACGCAGTCACTTCAGTGCGATGGCCGAGCATTGTCTGCTCGGCGATATCGCGACGCCGATCATCGAACGGCTGGTCGCCGCGACGCCGCACGTGATCGAGTCGGTCGGCGCGACGCTGCCGGCCGGGTTTCCGGCGCGGATCGCCGAACGCATTCTGGGCGGATTGCGGTTCGCCGCCGAACGTCTCGCCGAAACACCGCGCGCCTGACGTCGGGCGGCGAACCGCCTACGCGTCGTCCACTGCCTACTGCTGCATGTCCGGCGCCTCGCGCAGCCGCCAGATCGCGTTGCACTGCTGGCCGCCGAGGCTCGTCGAGCGCAGCGTGATGACGGTGCCGGCCGAGATCCGATACCAGAAATGGGTCATCAGATCAGGGCCCTTGTGCTGCGCCTGCCCATCGATCAGCACCTCGCATCGCAGCGGCGACGGCGAGCCGGACGGGTGCGTGATGTACACGTTCAGCCGCGCGATGTCGCGGGTCGCGGTCAACACGATCTCGTGGTTCCCGCTGCCGACGAGCATCGTGCCGCCCGGTTCGTCGAGCGCCTGCAGGTACGCGCCCGCGCTGCCCTCGATCGCGGCGGAGTTGACGGTCAGCCCGGCCGAACGCACGTATTCGGTCGCGGCGATGCGGGCGGCGGCCGTGTCGGACAGTGCCGGCGTGCCGTCCGACAGCGCGAACGGCATGCCGTCGCGCAATGCGGCGTCGACATGGTTCGCGTAGTAGCGCCAGCGATCGAAGAAACGGATGTCGCCGGTCATGTGCAGCGCGCGGATCGGTTCGCCCTGATAGCGCAACGTCGTGGTGCCGTTGCTCGGATCGAACGATTCGTGAATGCCGTTCTTGCTGACGAAGTTCTGGACCGGGTCGAGCAGCGCGGTTTCGCCGCGCGCGCCCCACAGGTGCAGGAACGTCGTGTCGATTCCGAAGCATTCCTGAAAGTCGGTGCCGATGCGGGCGACGCAGTCGCGCAGATGCGCCGCGAAACGCGCCCACGCGGTGGCCGTGCCGGCGACCAGTCCGGCCTGCAGCGCACCGCCGTGACGCGCCTGCACGTCGTCGACGACGAGACGCCAGTGCGCGTCGCGCCGCTCGCCGATCAGCGGCGTGACGACGAACGTGCAGAACAGCGGGTCGGGGCATGCGTACAGGCGGTCGTCGGCGATCCGGGAGAACAGGTCGAACGAGGACGCGCAGAACCAGATGTCCGCGTCGTACAGCGCGAGTTTCGTGATGTGCGGATTGCGCGCGCAATAGTCGGCGGCCTCGATGAAGCGGCCGACCGGCAGCGCATGCGCGCTCGACGCTTCGATCACGTCGACCGACTGGCTTTCCAGGATGCGCCGCTTGCGTTCGGACAGTCCGTAGCCGATGACGGCCACCTGCCCGTCGTAGCCTGTCTGCCGCAGCGACAGCAGGAACGGCACGAGCATCTCGTACCACGCGCGGTTGTTGTCGTTGATCGCCACGCAGACCGCGTGTCCGTTCGCATGCATGGTGCCTCCCGTTGCGCGTGCGCGGCTCAATAGCCGACGTGACGCTCGCACACGACCGCGCCGCAGCCGCGGCTGTCGTGATACGTGATGTGAAACTGCTTGTTGTCCCACAGCCACTGGAATACGGCCTGGTAGACGCCCGACGTGTTCATGTCGTGCAGCACGATCTTCTTGCGCGCGAGTGGGCCAAACCGGTTCAGTTCGGCGAGCGTCTGCTCGTACGTGTGCGTGGTGTCGATGAACAGCAGGTCGCACGCGAGCGGGTCCATTGCAAGGTCATCGGCAATCCTGAATTCGAAGTCGATCGCCAGTTCCTGCGCCGCGTGCTTCAGCTCGTCCTGGATGTGGAAATACTGATCGGTGATGTCGACCGACACGAGCCGCTTCGGCTGCGCGAGCATGAAGGCCGTCGTGGTCAGTCCGGTGAACACGCCCAGCTCGAGGATGCTGTCGCATCCGGCGGCCGTGCGGGTATAGAAGTCGAAGCGCGACGGGCTGTCGCCGAGCCAGCCGATCGGTTCGATCTTGTACTGGAGGAATTCCAGCCGCAGGTCTTGTAATGAGCGCATTGTGTAGTCCCCGAGCGAAGCGTATTGGATGACGGATGCGCCCGCGCGCCGGCGTTGCCGGTCGCGCGGGCAGCCGGCCTTATTTCGCCAGCGTCCGGTACGACACGAGGTCGTTGATCGGGCCGATCTCCGGCCCGGTCGTGCCGGGGCGCGTCGCGACCTGCACGACCTTCTCGAACATGATGATGAACGGCGAGTTCGCGAGCACGGCCTTCTGCAGCGCCTCGTAACGCTGCGCGCGCTTCGCGGGCGACGGCTCGACCAGCGCGGCCTCGGTGTCCTTCGTCAGCTGCGGGATGTCCCAGCTGTTGCGCCACGCGAGCATCTTCGTCTTCGACTGGTCGGAATTGTCCGGATTCCAGGCGAAGCCGCGCGCATTGCTGTTCGGGTCCATGTAGTCGGGCGACCATTCGCCGATGAAGATGTCGTGCTGGCGCGCGCGGTACTTGCCGATCGCCTGCTTCGCATCGCCCGGGATCAGCTTCACGCGGATGCCGCCCTGCGCGAAGTTGGCCTGCAGCGCCTGCGCGATCTCGAGGTACGGATAATCGTTCGGCATGTCCATCGTCACGTCGAAGCCGTTCGCCAGGCCGGCCTTAGCGAGCAGCGCCTTCGCCTTCGCGACGTTCAGCTTGTACGGGTTCGCATTCAGCGTGCCGAGGAAGCCTTCCGGCAGGAAGGTCTCGTGGACCTTGTAGGTCGTGCTGACGATGTTGCGCTGGATGCCGTCGTAGTCGACCAGCCACTTCATCGCCTGCTGGACCTCGGGCTTCGCGAGATTCGGGTTCTTCGTGTTCAGGCTCAGGTACAGCAGCGCGGACACCGGCCACGACGCGACCTTGATCTTGCCGGCCTTGGTCAGCGCGGCGAGGCTGTCGGGGCTCAGGTTGCGCGCGGCGTCGACGTCGCCGTTTTCCAGCAGCAGCCGCTGCGCGGATGCCTCGGGCACGTGGCGCAGCACGACGCGTTTCATCGGGTACGGCGCGCGGTACTTGTCGAAACGCTGCAACACGATGCTTTCGTTCGGCGTCCACTTGGCGAGCTGGTACGGGCCCGAGCCCGCGTCGTTGGTCTTCAGCCAGCCGCTGCCGAAATCATTGCCCTGCTGGTGCGACATCAGCAGCTTCTTGTCGAGCACCGACGCCGGGCACGCGCTCAGCACGTTGAGCACGAAGCTCGGCGCGTACTTGCGGTCGGTTTCGAGCACGAAGGTCTGCGGGTCGACCGCGCGCACCTTCTGCATCACGTTCGTTTTCGTGAGGCCGAGATCGGCGAGCACGCCGGCCGGGCCCTTGTCGAGCAGGACGGTGCGCTGCAGCGACCATGCGACGTCGTCGGCGGTGACCGGGTTGCCGGAGTGGAACGCGAGGCCGGGGCGCAGCTTGAACGTATAGGTGAGCCCGTCGGCGCCGACCGTCCAGGATTGCGCGATCTGCCCGTCGAAGCGCGTCGGGTCCTTCAGGTCGACCCGCACGAGCCGTTCGTAGGTGTTCGCGACGTACTCGGACGGCACGAGCTCGTAGATCTCGCTCGGATCGAGGGTCGTGAATTCGCCGAGCTGGGTGGCGACGACGAAAATGCCGGGCGGCGTCGCGGCCTGCGCCGGCAGCGCCGGAACAAGCGCGACGAGCGCGGCGCTGACGAACAGCCGGGACAGCAGGTGCTTCATGCGGGCTCCGTGGAAAGGGAATCGTGGTGCGATTCTCTCATCGACGGCCGCCCGGATGAAAAAATTCGACGGGCGCGCGGAACGGCGCCCGGGGGAAGCGGCTTGCGTGCCGGGCGCGGTGCCCGGCAGCGGCGGCGGTCAGATCACGCAGCGCGCGATCGCGAAGCGCATCGCTTCCTCGGCCGGCTCGCTGCCCGAGCCGCGCACGACCTTGACGACCGAACCGTGGCCCGACGGCGTGAGCGTGACGAAGTACGAGCGCGAGCCGACGGTGATGTCGGTCACGCCGTTGTGCTGCGATTGCTCGGTACCGGACAGGCGGCTGTCGAGGCAGTTGGCGATCGCGTGGGCCGGACGCGCCGACGACACGTAGATCATCGGCGCCGGGCCGGACGCGGCCGAGTCGGACGAGGGCGCGGAACCGCAGGCGGCGAGCAGGGCGGCGGGAATGAGCAGCAGGAATCGTTTCATGATCGGAATCGTCGTGTGTCTCGTGTCGAGGCTGGGGCGCGGGGTACGCGAAACGCGAAGCTTCGCGACGAAACCGCCGCAATCGTGCCGTTTTTGACGGTCGATACGGGCGGCGGCTGACGTCGGAGTATACCCGCGGCACTTGACACGAACGGCCGGCTGAAACGATTCGATACAACAACAAGCGCCCGCTGTCGCGCGGCGGCAGCGGGCGTTTCAAGCGATGGCGAATCGACGTTTGCCGGCGTTATTGGCCGATCTTGTGGCTGACCGCATTTTCCTGCTGGTTCAGCACGTGCTTTTCGCTCTGCGTAATGTGGCCGCGATCCTGCGTGGCCATGTCCCGCTCTTCCCGGCGGATCCTGCGGTCGTCACGGTGCAGGCGCGCGGCCCGGGCGTGCGACATCTCGCCTTCCTTCACTTCGTGACGGATCCGGCGATTCTGGTTGGCGAGACGCTGGTTGACCTCCTCGCGGCGCGGATGCGCCTGCTGCCACGGCGTTTCGGCGAACGCGGTGCCGGTCAGCACCGACATCAGGGTGGCGGCGATCGCGAGATGGCGGGTAAGGGCTCGCATGACGTTTTCTCCTGTCGTTGCGCGTCACGAAACGTGCGCGCTTGTCGAAAAAACGCTGTGCGGGCCCCGGCTGTTGACGTTTCCGGCTGTATCGCTTGCAAGTGTTTATTACAGCGCGTCGGCCGTATCGGCCCGTCAGGTGAGCCGATACGCCGGGCCGGGCGTCACCTCCGCCGGCAGCGGCTCGCGGTTCAGTTCGAGCAGCGTGCGCTCGATCGTGCGCGTCATCGCATCGAGCGCGAGGTGGTTCGGCCCGTCGCCGAACGGCTCCGCGATCGCATGCGCGATCGCGTCGAGCGCGATCAGCGTATAGGCGACGAACACGGTGACGAACGGCGTCGCCGCGCCGATCGAATCGACGAGACCGAACGGCAGCAGCACGCAGTACGCATAGATGGTCCGGTGCAGCAGCACGTCGTACGAGAACGGGATCGGGGTCGACGCGATGCGCTCGCAGCCGCTCACCATCGACACCAGATCGTCGAGGCGCGCGTCGAGCATCCACAGCCGCGTATCGGCGAGACGGCCCGCATCGGCGCGCGCGGCGAAGGCTTCGCGCAGTTCATGAACGATCGCGATCGGCGCAAACCGGGCGGCGACGATGTGTGCATAGGTCGCGTCGTCGAGCAGCGTGCGCAGGTCCGGCGCCGGAGCGGTGCCGCGCAGCTGATGCTTCAGCGCATAGACGAACGCGACGACCTTGCGCACGAACGCCTGCCGTGAGGCATCGTCGCCGTCGACCGCGCCGTAGCAGAGCGCCTGGGACACCAGCGTGCGCGTGGCGGTCAGCACGCCACCCCACAGCTGCCGGCCCTCGCGATAGCGTTCGTAGCTCGCGTTGTTGCGAAACCCCGCGAAGATCGCGAGCGTGAGACCGATCAGCGTGAACGGCGTCGGGTTCAGCGGCACCTTCTCGCCGAGCACGCGGCCGCCACCCCACACCGCGACGAGGCTGATCGCGAGCGTCAGCACGAGCTGCGGCAGGATGGTCGGCAGCACCGACCCGTTCCAGACGAGCAGCATCCGCAGCCAGTGCTCGCGCGGCCGGACGATCATCGCGGCGCTCCGTCAGGCGGCAGCCGACGCCGGCGCGGCCGCGCGGTGCAGCAGCACCGGCACCGACTTCGACGTCGGCGTGTTGCACACGTCGCCGACGCTGTCGAGCGGCACCAGCGGGTTCGTTTCCGGGTAATACGCGCCGATGCAGCCGCGCGGGATGTCGTATTCGACGAGCAGGAAGCCGTCCGCGCGCCGCTCGATGCCGTCGTGCCACACGGTTTCCATGTCGACCCGGTCGCCGGCCTTCAGGCCGAGCATCGCGAGGTCGTCGCGGTTGACGAACACCACGCGGCGCTGGCCGTACACGCCGCGATAGCGGTCGTCGAGCCCGTAGACGGTCGTGTTGTACTGGTCGTGCGAGCGCGTCGTCATCAGCGTCATCAGGCGCTCGCCGTGCAGTGCGCGGGCGCGCTGGATCGGCGTGTCGGTCGGCAGCGCATGCGCGATGAAGTTCGCCTTGCCCGTCGGCGTCAGCCATTCGCGATCGCGCGACGCGACGCGCAGGTGGAAGCCGCCCGGCCGCGCGATACGCGTGTTGTAGTCGTAGAAGCCGTCGAGCGTCGCCTCGATCGCGTCGCGGATCTTCGCGTAGTCGTCCTTGTACGCGAGCCAGTCGATCTTGCCGCTGCCGAACAGCGCGTGGCCCATGTGCGCGACGATCGCCGGTTCCGACATCAGGTTCGCGGACGCCGGCTTGTTCATCCCGTACGACACGTGGACCATGCTCATCGAATCCTCGACCGTCACGCCCTGCGCGACGTTGTCCTGCAGGTCGATCTCGGTGCGGCCGAGCGTCGGCAGGATCAGCGCGTCGCGGCCGTGGATCAGGTGGCTGCGGTTCAGCTTCGTCGTGATGTGCACGGAGAGATCGCAGCGGCGCATGCCTGCCCACGTGCGCGGCGTGTCGGGCGTCGCCATCGCGAAGTTGCCGCCGAGGCCGATCAGCACCTTCACGTGGCCTTCGAGCATCCCTTCGATGGTTTCGACGACGTCGTAGCCGTGGTGACGCGGCGGCTCGAAGTCGAACACGTGGCCGAGCCGGTCGAGGAACGCCTGCGACGGCTTTTCCTCGATCCCGACCGTGCGGTTGCCCTGCACGTTCGAGTGGCCGCGCACCGGGCACAGGCCCGCGCCGGGGCGGCCGATGTTGCCGCGCATCAGCATCAGGTTCGTCAGCATCTGCACGGTCGCGACCGAATGCTTGTGCTGCGTGATGCCCATGCCCCACGTCGCGATCACGCGCTCGCTGCGCGCGTAGCGCTGCGCAAGGCCGTCGATCTGCTCGTACGGCACGCCGCTTTCGGCCGTCAGCGCGGACCAGCTTTCATTGCGCAGATCGTCGGCGAACGCGTCGAAGCCGGCCGTGTGCTCGTCGATGAACGCGGTGTCGAGCACGCGCGGCGCGCCGGCGGCGCGCGCGGCATCGTCGAGCTCCAGCACGCGCTTCGCCATCCCCTTGATCAGCGCGAAATCGCCGCCGATCGTCGGCTGGATGAAGGTCGATGCGATCTTCGTGCCCGACATCGTCAGCATCTCGAGTGGGCTTTGCGGATCGGCGAAACGCTCGAGCCCGCGTTCCTTCAGCGGGTTGATCGACACGATCGTCGCGCCGCGCTTCGCGCATTCGCGCAGCTCGCCCATCATCCGCGGATGGTTGGTCGCCGGGTTCTGGCCGAAGATCAGCAGCATGTCCGCGTGCTCGAAATCGTCGAGCGTGACGGTGCCCTTGCCGACGCCGACCGACGCCGGCAGTCCGCGGCTCGTCGCCTCGTGGCACATGTTCGAGCAGTCGGGGAAGTTGTTCGTACCGTACAGCCGCACCAGCAACTGGTACAGGAACGCCGCCTCGTTGCTCGCGCGGCCGGACGTGTAGAACGCGGCCTGGTTCGGGTCCGGCAGCGCGCGCAGGTGGCGCGCGATCAGCTCGAACGCTTCGTCCCACGCGATCGGCACGTAGCGGTCGGTCTGCGCGTCGTACACCATCGGGTCGGTCAGGCGGCCGTGTTGTTCGAGCTCGAAATCCGACTGTTCGAGCAGCTCGGTGACCGTATGCGCGGCGAAGAATTCGGGCGTCACGCGCTTGCTCGTCGCTTCGGCGGCCACGGCCTTCACGCCGTTTTCGCAGAATTCGAACGTCGATGCGTGCTGGCGGTCCGGCCACGCGCAACCCGGGCAGTCGAAGCCGTCGGGCTGGTTCTGGCGCAGCAGCGTGCGGTAGTTGCCGCCGGTGACCTTTTCCTTGATCAGGTTGATCGTGACGGCTTTCAGCGCGCCCCAGCCGGCAGCCGGGTGGGTGTACGGTTCGATGCGCGCGGCGGCGGATTTCTTTTTCATGATGCAGGGTGTCAGGGGCGATGCACGCAGAGTACGCGCGGCGCTCCGGCCGCTGTGTGTACACCTTTCATCTTCAAAAAAGAGTACAGTTTCGGCCATCCGGGCAGTGCGGACCGCAACTGTGTTGTTGAAGGGAAGTTGAAAGGGAGGCGCGTGAAGCGTTATGAACAACTGGCCGACGATCTGCAGGCGCAGATCGAGCGCGGCGTGTACCGGCCCGGCGAGCGGATTCCGTCGGTGCGCCAGGCGAGCCGGCAGCAGCAGCTCAGCGTCACGACCGTGCTGCGCGCGTACCTCGTGCTGGAGAGCCGCGGCCTGATCGAGAGCCGGCCGCAGTCGGGCTACTTCGTGCGGGCGCGCGCCACGGCGCCGGCCGAGGCAGAGCTGCACATGTCGGCGCCGGCGGCCGAGCCGTCGGCGGTGGACGTGAGCCGGCTCGTGCTGTCGACGTTGCGCACGATCTCGCGCGACGACGCGGTGCCGCTCGGCTCGCCGTATCCCGATGCGTCGCAGTTCCCGGTGCAGCGTCTCGCACGCTACGCGCAGACGATCGGGCGGCGCCGCACGCGCTGGGGCGTGATCGACGACCTGCCGCCCGGCAACCCGGAGCTGATCCGCCAGATCGCGCGGCGCTACGCGGAGCGCGGAATTCCGGTCGAGCCGGGCGAGATCGTGATGACGATCGGCGCGACCGAGGCGATCAACCTGTGCCTGCAGGCGGTCGCGAAACCGGGCGACACGATCGCGGTGGAGTCGCCGACGTTCTACGCGATGCTGCACGCGATCGAGCGGATGGGCATGCGCGCGCTGGAGGTGGCGACCCATCCGGGCGACGGCATCGATCTCGACGCGCTCGAACGGATCCTCGCGCGCGAGCGCATCGCCGCGTGCATGGTGATGCCGAATTTCCAGAATCCGCTCGGCTTCCAGATGCCCGATGCACGCAAGCGCGCGCTCGTCGAGCTGCTCGCGAAGCACGGCGTGCCCGCGATCGAGAACGACGTCTATCACGAGCTGCATTTCGGCGACACGACGCCGAGCGCGCTGAAGTCGTACGACCGCGACGGGCTCGTGCTGCATTGCGCATCGTTCACGAAGAGCCTGTCGCCGCGCTACCGGATCGGCTGGGCGATGCCCGGCCGCTACCGCGACCAGGTCGAGAAACTGAAATTCCTGAACACGCTCGCGACGCCCGCGATCGAGCAGCTCGCGATTGCCGAATACCTGAAGCACGACGGCTACGATTTTCATCTGCGGCGGATGCGCAAGCAGTATGCGCAGCAGGCGAGCCTGATGAGCGCGATGGTGCGGCGCTTCTTCCCGGAAGGCACGCGGTTGTCGCAGCCGCAGGGCGGGTACGTGCTGTGGGTCGAGCTGCCGCGGCAGGTCGATGCGATGAAGCTGTATGCGCTCGCGCTCGCGCAAGGGATCACGATCGGGCCCGGCCACATGTTCTCGGCAACCGCCGATTATCGGCACTTCATCCGGCTCAACTACAGCTATCCGTGGTCGCGGCAGATCGAGGAGGCGCTGAAGGTGGTGGGGCGGCTCGCGTCCGAGTGCGCGGGGCGGTGAGCGGCGCGGCGCCCGCCGCGACACCGCGTTCCTGGCGGCGACCCGTTGCCGGCCGCGCAGGCAAGCGTCACCGCGCGGACGGCGCGGGCAGTCCGGCTTGCGCCGTGTCGACCATCCGGCGCATGTCGAAGCCCGACGGATGCTGGTACACACGCAGCCCGAACTCCGGCAGCACCGCGATCAGGTGATCGAACAGGTCGGACTGGATCGCCTCGTAATCGACCCAGGTCGTCGTGTCGGTGAAGCAGTACAGTTCGAGCGGAATGCCTTCGGCCGTCAGCGGCAGCTGGCGCGCCATGCACGTCATGTCGCGGCGAATGTGCGGATGGCCCTTCAGGTAGTTCGCGACGTACGCGCGGAAGGTGCCGAGATTCGTCAGCTGGCGGCGGTTCGCCGGGCATTCGCCGGCCGCGCCGAGCGTGCCGTTCCATTGCGCGATCGCGTCGACCTTGTCTGCCAGGTAGTCCTTCAGCAGCGTCAGGCGTTCGAGCCGTTCGATCTCGTCGTTGCCGAGAAAGCGCACGCTCGTCGCGTCGATGAACAGCGCGCGCTTGATGCGGCGCCCGCCGGCCTCGGTCATCCCGCGCCAGTTCTGGTAGCTCTCGGTGATCAGCTTCCAGGTCGGCACCGTGATGATCGTGTGATCGAAGTTCGCGACCTTGACCGTGTTCAGCGTGATGTCGATGACGGTGCCGTCCGCGCCGGCCGACGGCATCGTGATCCAGTCGCCGATCCGCAGCATGTCGTTCGACGACAGCTGCACGCCGGCGACGAGGCCGAGCAGCGTGTCCTTGAAGATCAGCATCAGCACCGCCGACATCGCGCCGATGCCCGACAGCAGCAGGCCGATCTGCTTGCCGGTCGCGTCGCCGATCACGACGAGCGCGGCCGTGATGAACATCACGAGCTTGACGAGCTGCATCGCGCCTTTCAGCGACAGGCGCGGCTGGTCGCGCCGGCTCGTGCGATGCGAGTGTTCGAGCGCGGACAGCGTCGCGCTGATCGTCATCGACACCAGGAACACGATCAGCGCGAACAGCACCTTGTCGGCAGCCTGCGCGGCCACGGCGGGAATGCCGGGCACCGCGCCGAGCCCGAGCTTGATCACGACGAACGGCACGATGCGGTTCAGCCACTTGAATGCGCCGAACTCGAACAGCGCGTCGTCGATGCGGGTGGCCGACAGCCGCGCGAGGCGCGCGACTACGCGAAACAGCAGGAAATGGACGGCGGCGGCGATCGCGCCGGCGGCGGCGAGCAGGATGAGGATGCCGACGAGCGGCGCAAACCAGGATTCGTTCAGGGTCATAAGGGTGGACAGGGGCCTTCTCGTGCGTTGAATCTGTACCGCGACGCGGCGCGCGCCCGGTGAAGGGCACATGAAAGGGACCGTGATTGTGCCATCGGGTTCCGGCCTGATGCCGCGAATGCATGACGCAGGGCTCCTCAACATTCTCGCCGTTGCGCGGATTTTCCTCGAGTCCTTGAGTCCTTGAGTCAGTGTGTTCACGCCGCGCAACATACTGTGCACTTGCCACGCATCGCCCGCTCGGGGCACGATGCGCGAACGGCTTCGCGAACCCCGCTTCCACGTCGTTCCGGTCAACCACGCATTTCACGCATGCAAGATTCCAACGAAAGCCAGCCGTCACGCGTGCGGCTGCTGAAGGGCATTCTGCCGGTTCGGCGCGCGTCGGCCATCCGCGACGTGTTCGCGGGCATCTCGCTCGCGTCGATGGATATCCCGCAGGTGCTCGGCTATGCGCGCATCGCCGGCATGCCGGCCGTGACGGGCCTCTATACCGTGTTCCTGCCGCTGATCGCGTTCGCGTGCTTCGGCGCGTCGCGCCATCTGGTGGTCGCCGCCGACTCCGCGACCGCGACCATTTTCGCGAGCCGCCTGTCGTCGATGGCGCCGGCGGGCAGCGCCGAGTACGTCGCGCTGGCCGGCATGGTCGCGCTGCTGACCGCCGCGATGCTGCTGCTCGCGCGCATCTTCAAGCTCGGCTTTCTCGCCGATTTCCTGTCGCGCACGGTGCTGGTCGGCTTCCTGGCCGGCGTCGGCGTGCAGGTGTCGATCGCGATGCTCGGCGACATGCTCGGCTTGTCCGTGCCGTATCCGGCATCGCGCAGCGTCGCCCAGCTCGACTACGTCGTCACGCATGCGATCCACGCGCATCGGCCGACGCTCGCGCTCGCGGCGCTCGTCGTCGTCGCGATTCTCGCGTGCAAGCGCTTTGTGCCGCGCGTGCCGATGCCGATGATCGCGGTGGCGGGCAGCATCGCCGCGAGCGACTGCTTCGGCTTCGCCGCGCAAGGCATCGCCGTGCTCGGGCCCGTCGCGGGCGGCTTGCCGCCGCTGCGCTGGCCGTCCGTCACGTGGCAGCAGTTCCTCGATCTCGTGCCGGTCGCCGCGTCGTGCTTCGTGATGATCATCGCACAGAGCGCGGCGGCGGCCCGCGTGTTCGCGCAGCAGTACGGCGAGGACGTCGACACCAACGCCGACATCCTCGGGCTCGCGGCCGCGAACGCGGCGGCGGCGGTGGGCGGCGCGTTCGTCGTCAACGGCAGCCCGACGCAGACCGCGATGGCCGACGGCGCGGGCGTGCGCAGCCAGATCGGGCATCTGGCGTTCGCCGCGGTCGTCGCGGCGGTGCTGCTGTTCCTGAGTGCGTATCTGCAGTACCTGCCGCATGCGGTGCTGGCCGGCATCGTGTTCACGATCGCGCTCGGGCTGATCAACGTGCGCAGCCTCGCGGCGATCCGCAGGGAAAGCCCTGGCGAATTCACGCTCGCGCTCGTCACCGCCGCGGCCGTCGTGACGGTCGGTGTCGAGCACGGGATCCTGCTGGCCGTCGCGCTGTCGCTGATGCGGCACGTGCGGCACAGCTATCAGCCGCACACGATGGTGCTCGAAGCCGCCGACGGCAACGGGCGGTGGCTGCCGGTGCCGGCCCGGCCGGGCGCGATGACGGCGCCGGGGCTGATCGTCTACCGGTTCGGCTCCGACCTGTTCTTCGCGAACGACCATCGGTTCGCCGCCGAAGTGACCGAACTCGTCGACGCGTCGCCGGTACCGCTGCGCTGGTTCATCGTCGACGCGGGCGCGATCACCGATCTCGATTACTCCGCCGCGCGGACGATCACCGATCTCGTCAAGGCGTTGCACGCGCGCCGGATCGGCGTGCTGTTCGGGCGCGTGAACCGCTACCTGCACGCCGATATGGAGCGCCACCGGATCACGGAGATCGTCGGCGCGTCGTGCATTTTCCCGACACTGCACCAGGCGCTGGAAGCGGCGGGCGTGACGCCGGCGCAGCAGGAGCCGGGGGTCACGTAGCGGAAATTGGAAGGCGGAAGGCGAGAGGTGGAAAGCGGAAAGCGGAAAGCGGAAAGCGGAAAGCGGAAAGCGGAAAGCGGAAAGCTGGGGGAACGCGGGAGGCGGGAGGCGGAACGCGGGAAGCTTCACCGCTAAGCGGCTGCGCGCACGCGCGCGAAGCCGTTGCGCAAATGGCGGGCCAGTTCCGCCGCGGCCGGCGCGTGCTGGCCGCGCGGCAGATGCAGGTTGATCGCGAAGTTCGGCAGGGCGGGCAGGCCGCTGTCGGCCGGCAGAATGTCGAGATCGGCCGGCACGGTGGACGCGAGCCAGACGGTCACCGCGAGATCGGAGCGCACGGTCGCGGCCGTCGCGTCGATGCTGCCGTTCTCGAACACGGTGCGCCACGCGCGATCGCAGGCCCGTAGCGCGTCGAGCACGGTCGGGCGGAACGCGCAGGTCTGGTCGACCATCGACACGGGCAGCGGCGTCTGCAGATGGGCGCTACCGCCTTTCGCGCCGACCCAGACCAGACGGTCGACGGCGATGCATTCGCCGCGCGACGGCCCGACCGGCGCCTCGATCAGCGCGACATCGATCTCGCCTTGCCTCAGCGCCTTGCGCAGTGCGGGCGACGCCGCGCACACGAGCGACAGCGCGACTTGCGGATGCGCGTGCGCATAGCCTTTCAGGATCGGCGCGAGACAGCTGCCGACGAGATCCTGCGGCGCGCCGATGCGCACAGCGCCTTCCATCGCACCGGCCGTCAGCTCGGTCAGCAGTGCGTCGTGCGCGGCGAGCAGCCGGCGCGCCTGCGCGAGCAGACGCTCGCCGTCCGCCGTGAGCAGCAGGTTGCGATGCTCGCGCACGAACAGCGGGCCGGACAGCGTTTCGAGCCGCGCGACCTGCTGGCTGACCGCGCCTTGCGTCAGGTGCAGCGCGCGGCTCGCCGCCGTCATGCTGCCGTGATCGGCGACCGTGACGAAGGCGCGAAGCAGGGCGATGTCGAGGTTGCGTGTCATGGTTCGCATTATGAATGCTAATGACTGGCATAAAAATCTTTCGCTGTCGTAATGCACGGAGCGCGGGTAAAACGGAGCTTCGACGACCCGAACCGGGAGCCCGTGTGCCGCTTCAAGACTATTTGCCGCTGCTGTTGTTCGTGATCGTGTCCACGGTGACACCGGGTGGCGCGACGACCCTCGCAACCGCATCGGGCGCGCATTTCGGCTATCGGCGTTCGCTGCCGATGATGACGGGCATCGCGGCCGGCCTGGCATCGATGGCCGCCGCGGCGGCGGCCGGGCTCGGCAGCGTGTTGCTGGCCCTGCCCGCGCTGCAGCTCGGGATGAAGGTGCTCGGCTCGCTGTATCTGCTGTGGCTGGCCACGCGCATCGCGCGCGGCGGCAAGCCCGGTGTCGACGCGGCCGCGCAGCGGCCGCAAGGATTCGTCAGCGGCGTATGGATGCTGTGGCACAACCCGAAGGGCTGGGCGATGACGCTCGGCGCGGCCGCGTCGTTCGCCGCGCTCGCGTCCGGCCCCGTGCGGCTCGGCGCGTTGCTCGGGCTGGCGTTCGGCGTGGCGGCGATGGCGTCGCTGTCGCTCTGGTGTTGTGCCGGGCTGCTGTTCGCGCGCGTGCTCCGCACGGAGCGGCAGTGGCGCTGCGTGAATGCGGGCTTGGGGATCCTGCTCGCGGCTTCGATCGTGCCGATGTGGCTGTAGCAGCGGCGCTGCGCGCACGGCGCAGCCCCGACACTCAGCGCGAACCGTCCCGCGCGGCCCCCGCGGGCCGTCCGCCCGCGCCGCTCGACCATCGCGGCAGCCGCAGTGTCGTCGCGAAGCTCGCCGCATGCAGTGCGCAAAGCAGGCCGAACGTCCACGCGTAGGCGGCCCCGTGCGTGCCGCCCGTCGACGCGGATTCGGCCTGCAGCCGCCACGCGAGAAACAGCGTGCACATCGTCGTGAACGTCGGGCCACCGAGGCGCTGGACGATATTGAGCGACGTCGTCGCCATCGGCAGGTTGTGCCGCTCGACCGACGCATACGCGGCGGAAATCGACGGCGCGCCGATCGCGCTCTGGCCCATCCCGCGCAGAATCAGCGCGGGCACCAGCACGGCGGGATCGTAGCCGGCCAGCGCGAGATACACGAACGGCAGCGTCGCGGCGAGCGCGAGCAGCGCGCCGGCGGCGGCCAGCCGGCGCACGCCGAACCGGCTGGTCAGCGCGCCCATCGACGGATAGGTGACGAGCATGCCGAGCCCGAGCGGCGCCAGCAGCCAGCCCATCTCGCCGGGCGAGCGGCCGCACGCCTCGATCAGGAACACCGGAATCAGCATCTGGCCCGCGTAGATCGCGCCGTTCGACAGAAACTGCGTGGCCGCCGCCGCGCCGAACACGCGCGAGCGAAACAGTGCGAGGTCGATCAGCGCCCGCTCGCCTTTGCGCAGCTGGACGCGCAGGAACGCGGCGAGCAGCAGCACCGAGCCCGCGATCGCGGCGATGCCGGGTACCGCGTCGATGCGCTCCGCGCCATACAGGAACAGAACGAGCGCCGGCGACAGCAGCGCGAGGCCGACCCAGTCGAGTTCGCGCTGCTGCGTTTCCTCGCGGTCGCCGGGCAGGAACCACACGGCCAGTGCCAGCGCCAGCGCGCCGACCGGCAGGTTCACGAGAAACAGCCAGCGCCACGACGCGTACTGCAGGATCGTACCGGCGACGACCGGCCCCAGGATCGGTGCGATCAGCACGGGTACCGCCGCATAGCCGATCACGCGCGCCATCTGCTGGCCGGCCACGCGCGCGATCATCATCTGCGCCATCGGCGCGAGCAGCCCGCCGCTGACGCCTTGCAGCACGCGGAACGCGATCAGCGACGGCGCGGACCACGCGAGCCCGCACAGCGCCGACGTCAGCGTGAACGCTGAGAAACACCACAGGTACAGCGCCTTCGCGCCGATGCGATCGACCAGCCAGCCGTTCAGCGGCAACACCAGCGTGAGCGCGAGCAGGTAGCCGCTCGTCACCCACTGGATCGTCGACAGGCTCGCGTGCAGGTCGGTCGCGAGGCTCGACAGCGAGACGTTGACGATCGTCGCGTCGAGTTGCGACAGCAGCGAGCCGAGCGTCGCGACCGCGCTGACTTTCCAGATCGACGGACCGAGCCGTTCGGCCGCACGGCCCGGCGCCGGCCGCGCGCGTGGGTCGTTCACGCGCCGCGGCGGTCGAGCAGCGCGACGATCTCGTGCGTCGAGCCCGTCTCGCCGAGACGCGGGAACAGCCGTTCGACGCTGTTCGTGTGCGCGTCCGCGTTGAGGTCGGTCATCGCATCGACCGCGAGCGTCACGTTATAGCCGAGTTCGTGCGCCTGTCGGGCCGTCGATTCGACGCCGATGCTCGTCGCGATGCCGGCCAGCACGATCTGCGTGACGCCGGCCGCCTTCAGGTACGCGTCGAGATCGGTGCCGGTGAATGCGCCCCAGGTCTTCTTCGTCACGGCGTGGTCGCCCGGCTGGCGGTTCAGTTCGGGCAGGAGCTCGGCCCAGTCGGCCGGGAACGGATCCTTGCGCGGCGGCAGTTGTGTCCGGCCCGGTGCGCCGCCGGCGACGTTGACAAGCACGACCGGCAGGCCGCGGCTGCGGAAGGCGTCGAGCAGTTCGCGCGTGCGCTCGATCACCGGTGCGACCGGGTGGGCGGTGGGCAGCGCGACGATGCCCTTTTGCAGGTCGATGACGACGAGTGCCGTATGCGTGTCGAGACGGGTTGTGCTCATGATGCGGATGCTCCGTGCATGGGGAGAAGGGGCACGTGCCGTACGAATGCCGCGCGGCACGCACGCAGGATCACTGCTCGCCGATGCGCCGGATCAGCGGAATCGCGGCGGCGAGTGTGCGGATGTCTTCGGCGTCGAGCTTCTCGATCGCGGCGCCAAGCCACTTGTGCTTCGCGGTGTTGCGCTTGCGCCGTGCCGCCAGGCCGGCCGCGGTCAGCAGGAACAGGATCTGGCGGCCGTCGGTCGGATGCGGCTCGCGTTCGACGAGCCCGTCTTCCTCGAGACCCGCGAGAATCGCCTTCATCGACTGCGGCTTCATCGCCTCGGCGCGCGCGAGGTCGGCGGTCGTCATGGGGCCCTGTCGTTCGAGCCGCGCGAGCGCACTCGTCTGCGACATGCCGAGCCCTTCGGATTCGATCTCGGCGCGCAGCCGTCGAATCAGCTGGCCGACCGCGAGGGTCAAGTCGGCGGCGACGGTGTCGGCGGAAATGCGGGGTGTGCGTGGCGGAGTCATGCGGCGGATCATAGAACACGACAGTTAAACTTGCAAGTTTAACTGTCTAGTTTGGCGGGCGTTCGCGATGCACGGCGCATGACGTACGACGCACCGCGCACCGACGCACGATGCGCCGGCGAGGCCGGGAGAGGAACAGCGGGCGGCGGCTCGGCAACCGCCGATTGTCGGACTGTGGGCAGTGTGCGGCCGGACGCTACGCGCGGCGCGGCAACGGAACCGGCACGACGTCGTTGTACTTCGGCGACGCATTTTCGTGCAGCAGGTCGCCGAGATATTGCGCGAGTTCGTCCGCGGCGAGCGCGGACGGAACATGCAGGTTGGCCGGTCGCCGCTTGCCTTCGGTGCCGAGATCGAACACCGCCCAGCGGCCGTTCGTCCGCACGACGGCGAGCAGGCGTCCGAACGCGTTGAAACGGTACTCGTCCTGCATGGCATCGCTCCTTCGTGGATGAATGTGCCGGCCGCGCGCGTCGCGTTTACCGGATCGAGCAGGTCAGCCAGCGATGGATCTTCAGCGCATCGCTCGACACGCCGGCGCGCGTCGGTGCGCCGAGCAGCACGACCGTTTCGCGGCGGCCCTTCACGCGCATGCGCATCACGACGCCGTGCCCAGATTCGTTGATGAAGCCGGTTTTCTGCAGTCGGATCGGCAGGCGACCGTTACGCACGAGCGGATCGGAGTTCACGTACAGCAGCTCGCCGTCGCCGGCCTGCACGGTGGTCGACGTGTCCGTCGAGAAATAGCGGATCAGCGGATCCTGCGCGGCCGCGCCGACGAGCCGCGCGAGATCCTCGGCGGTCGACACGTTGTGCGGCGACAGGCCGGTCGGTTCGCGGAAATGCGTATCGCGCATCCCGAGCCGGCGCGCCTCGCGGTTCATCGCCTTAACGAACGCGGCACGGCCGCCCGGATAGTCGCGGCTCAGCGCGGCGGCCGCGCGATTTTCCGACGACATCAGCGCGATATGGAACATCTGGCGGCGCGACAGTTCGGCGCCGATCGGCAGCCGCGAACCGGTGAACTTGATCGTGTCGCGATCGCGAGAGGTGACGCGCAGCACGCCGTTCATCGGCCGGTCCGCGTCGCGTGCGACGACGGCGGTCATCAGCTTCGAGATCGACGCGATCGGCCGCACCGTGCGTGCGTTGCGGGCGAGCAGTGGTGTGCCGGAGTCGACGTCGAGCACGTAGGCCGCGCGCGAATGTAGCGAGCTCACCGCTCGCGGGCTGTAGCCGCAGCTCGCGAGCAGGCGCGGCTGCGCGGCGGGGCGCGGGCGAACCGCGTTCGTGCGTTTCGCGCGCCGGTGCTGCGGTGCGGGCGCCGCGTGACGCTTGACTGCATGATGCGTCACGCGCGGGCGGCGGTGCTTGACGGCCTTGTGCTTGCGGTGGGCGGGTTGTTTCTTGACGACTTTCGCATGCGCATGGGGCGTCGCCGTGCGATGCGGCTGCGCACGCTGCGCCGACGCGTTCGTTGCGAACGCAAGTGTCAGGAACGAGAGGGCGATGAGCAGGGTGGTCCGGGCACGAGGCAGGCGCGCGATGAGTCCGGTCAAGCGAGAGTCTCCTTTTCACGCGCGTTGCGGCGGCGCGAAATGCGTGGGCGGTCAGCGGGTGCGGGAAATTATAAGGTCGATTGTGTGGCGATGACGATGGATGTGCGCGCAATCGTGTGCGATCCGGGCGGAATGTCGAGGCTTTTGTGAAGCGCCGAACGCGTGCGGCGGGCAAAAGGCGCCCGCTGCGTCGAATCAGCGCGGCCAGTTCCGCCGCGACACGACCGCGAAGCTGATCGCGATCGAACCGGTGACGACACGCGGTGGCGTGTCGTCCAGCGCATCGCCGAAGCGGAAGCGGCGGCCGCGTCCGTCGGAGCGTGCGGTACGACGCTCGGGCATCGGCGTGTCGGGCTCGACACCGCCCGTGTCGGCGACGACCGTATCGCACGACATATCGGTCAGGCACTCGGCTAGATGATCAACAGGCATGACAGTGAATTCCGCGAAGGGCATGCCCGTATTGAACGCCACGCGGTTCGATCAGTAAAATGAATGTTTCGATCGCTACGATTCCTTAAAAGAATGGAATTGAAACTGCTCCGAACCTTCCTGACGGTCACCGAACTCAGCCATTTCAGCCGCGCGGCCGACACGCTGCACATGAGCCAGCCGGCGCTTAGCAAGCAGATCGGCGCGCTCGAGGCGAGCCTCGGCGGCAAGCTGTTCGAACGTGGCAGGCATGGCGCGGAGCTGACGCCGTTCGGTGAACGCTTCCTGCCCGACGCGCAGGCGCTCGTGCGCGATGCCGACGAAATCCTCGCGCGTGCACGGGAGGCGACCAGCGGGCAGCGCGGCCATCTGCGGCTCGGCATCTGCCTGTCCGTGCTGACGCTCGTGCCGAAACTCGTCGCGGAATTCCGGCGCCGCAATCCGGGTGTCGCGGTCACGTTGAGCGACCTGTCGTCGTCCGAGCAAACCCGCCGGATGCGCGCGGGCAAGCTCGACGCGGGGTTCCTGCGTTTGCCGTCGGATGAAGGGTTGTCGTCGTTCAAGGTGATCGACGAGGCGCTCGCGCTCGCGGTGCCGCCGTACCTCGGCTTCAAGCGCGTGCCGGCCGATCTCGACGTGCTCAACGAGATCGGCTTCATCGCGCTGCAGCGCGCACGCGGCCCCGGGCTCGCCGCGCAGATCGACCGGTGGTGCGTCGGGCGGCACTTCGTGCCGCAGGTCACGCAGCAGGCGGAGGACGTGCAATCGGTGCTCACGTCGGTCGCGGCCGGGGTCGGCGTCGCGTTCATTCCGTCGCACGCGCAGTACCTGCTGCGCGACGCGACCGTGTTGCCGCTCGCCGGCAGGGACGCGAAATGGCGCGTCGGGCTCGCGTGGCTGTCCGGCCGCGACGATCCCGTGACCACGCGTTTCGTGTCGTTCATGCGCGCCTCGATCAAGGGCGCGTGACCGGGCGTATAGTGTCCGCGATCGCCTTCCGCCCGAATGCCGGCCCGGCGCCGGCTCACGAACCCGACCCGATGACTTCAGAACCCGACGACTCCCCGCTCGATCCCGCACTCGTTGCGACGCTCGCGACGCTGCATGAAGCCGCGACCGATCCGTCCGGCAAAACGTGGTCGCTGCCGAAGATCGCGAAGCGCACGCAATTGCCGATGAGCACGCTGCGCCGCGTGCTGACGCAACTCGACGCCGCCGGCCTGAGCGCGACGACGCTGAACGACGACGGCACCGGCAGCGCCGCCTTGACCGAAGAGGGGCGCGCCGTGTGCGCGCAACTGTTCGGTGGGAACGACCGCAGATGAAAAAACGGGTCGCCCGAAGGCGACCCGTCATATTGCGGTTCGACATGCAACATCACCACCGCGCCGTCACCCCACCCATGACGGAATGACGGTAGGTCTGGTCGTTCAGCCCATGCCGGTAGCCGACGTCGAGATCGAGCCAGGGCTTCGGCGAGTAGATCGCGCCCGCGATCACGAACGCCGGATTCGCGCCGGCCGTGCTCTCGGTGTTGCGCGACAGGCCGATGTCGGCCACGAGCTGCACCTTGTCGGTCGCCTTGTAAAGCGCCGCGGCCGACACGGCCCAGACCGAGCGCAGGTCGCCCTGGCGGTTCGGCTGGTACGCGAGGCCCGCATTCGCGAGCAGCGAGAAGCGCGCGACGTCGGCTTGCGCGAGCAGCGTGGCGCCGGTGCCGACGCGGCCTGTGCCGAGCCCGCGATCGTCGTTGCCGGTCGGCATCGTCACCTGCGGTTTCAGCGCAAGCGACAGCGGCCCGCGTTCGACGAAGCGCCACTTCATGCCGATCTCGACATCGCCGATGCCTGCGCCGTGGTCGTCGGTGCGCGTTTGCAGATGCGTGTAAGGCGCGTTCACGTAGAGATCGACGTGCTCGCCGAACCCACGCGTGAGTGTCGCGTTCCACAATTGATGGCGGCCGTTTTCGTCCTGCTTCGAGGTTTGCTCGCCGTTGAACTCGAACTGCCAGTTCGCGTTGCCCTGCGTACCCGTGTCGTCGCTGACGAGCGGATGGGCTGCGTACGCGTACAACGGCGCGAGCAGGGCGCTCGCGGCCGCGAGAGAAAGCATTCTTTTCATGAAGTCACCGTTGTCGTGTCGTGGGCGGCCGGCCCGCGCGGGCCGGCACGCCGTCGTTTCGGAGGCGATCAGAACCACTGCTTGTAGCGACGCACATAGATCGTCTTGACGATCTGCGCGAGCAGGATGTAGCCGACCATCGTCGCCGCGAGCCACAGCCAGTAGGTGCCCGGCAGGTGCATGAAGCCGAGCGAATCCGCGAACGGCGAGAACGGCAGCCAGCAGCCGATCGCGATCGCGGTGAACGTCGACAGCAGCACCGGCAGCGCGGCCGTGCTCTGCAGGAACGGGATCTTCTGCGTGCGCAGCAGGTGCACGACGAGCGTCTGCGACACGAGGCTCTCGATGAACCAGCCCGAGTTCATCACGATCTGGCCGCCCGAACCGCCGTGCAGGTGATACATCGCGCCCGCGCCGAACACGGTCCACATCAGCACGTAGGTCGTGATGTCGAACACCGACGACGTCGGCCCGACCCACAGCATGAAGCGGCCGATGTTGCCGGCTTCCCACTTGCGCGGCTTCTTCAGGAACTCGGGATCCATCTTGTCCCACGGCAGCAGCATCTGCGACGTGTCGTAGATCAGGTTCAACACGAGCAGCTGGGTCGCGAGCATCGGCTCCCACGGCAGGAACGCGCTGGCGACGAGCACCGAGAACACGTTGCCGAAGTTCGAGCTGGCGGTCATGTTCAGGTACTTCAGTATGTTGCCGAACGTCTCGCGGCCCTTGATCACGCCTTCCTCGAGCACCATCAGGCTCTTCTCGAGCAGGATGATGTCGGCGGTTTCCTTCGCGATGTCGGCGCCGCTGTCGACCGAGATGCCGACGTCGGCGTCGCGCAGCGCCGGTGCGTCGTTGATGCCGTCGCCGAGGAAGCCGACCGTGTGGCCGTTCGCCTGCAGCGCCTTCACGATGCGCGCTTTCTGCAGCGGCGTGAGCTTCGCGAACACCGTCGTGCGTTCGACGACCTCGGCGAGCGTCGCGTCGTCGAGCGCCTCGATTTCGGCGCCGAGCATCGGCTTGCCCGGTTCGAGGCCGACCTGGCGGCAGACCTTCATCGTGACGGTCGGGTTGTCGCCCGTCAGCACCTTCACCGACACGCCGTTCTCGCGCAGCGCGGCAAGCGCCGGCGCGGCCGATTCCTTCGGCGGATCGAGGAAGGTCAGGAAGCCGCGCACGACGAGATCGCGCTCGTCGGCGGTGCGGTATTGTTCGAGTTCGTCGCCGCGCGGGATCGTGCGCGTCGCGAGCACCAGCACGCGGAAGCCGTCCTCGTTGTACGCGTTCGCCTGTTCGAGCAGCCGGTTGCGTGCGACGAAATCGAGCGGACGTACGCCGTCCTCGTCCTGCACGTGGGTCGACACCGCGAGCATTTCCTCGACCGCGCCCTTGCAGATCAGCTGGTGCGTGCCGTGCGTGTCCTCGACCACGACCGACAGGCGGCGCCGCACGAAGTCGAATGGCAGCTCGTCGATCTTCTTGTAGCCGTGCGGCTTCACGCGCTCGCCGATCTCGTCGGCGCGCGCGACCACCGCGATGTCGATCAGGTTCTTCTGGCCGCTCTGATGAAAGCTGTTCAGCCAGCCGAGCCGCAGGATGTCCTCGTTCTTGTGGCCGGACAGGTCGAGATGGTGCTCGAGGATGATCTTGTCCTGCGTGAGCGTGCCGGTCTTGTCGGTGCACAGCACGTCCATCGCGCCGAAGTTCTGCACCGAGTTCAGCCTCTTCACGACGACCTTGCGACGCGCCATCGCGATCGCGCCGCGCGCGAGGTTCGCGCTCACGATCATCGGCAGCATCTCGGGCGTGAGGCCGACGGCCACCGCGAGCGCGAACGTAAGCGCGCTCAGCCAGTCGCCCTTGGTCAGGCCGTTGATCATGAACACGATCGGCACCATCACGAACATGAACCTGATCAGCAGCCAGCTCACGCTCGCGACGCCGCGGTCGAAGCTGGTCTCGATGCGCTTGTGGCTCACGACGTTGCGTGCGAGCGAACCGAAGTAGGTGTCTTCGCCGGTCGCGACGACCACGGCCGTCGCGGTGCCGCTCACCACATTGGTGCCCATGAAGCACACGTTCTCGAGATCGAGCAGCGACTTCGACGCATCGTTCGCGGCGGCGGACGAGCCCGTCGCGCCTGCGCCGGCCGACTTGCCGGCGACCGCGCCGAGCGTGTCGTATTTCTCGACCGGCAGCGCTTCGCCGGTCAGCACGGCCTGGCTGATGAACAGGTCGCGCGACGCGAGCAGGCGCACGTCGGCGGGGATCATGTCGCCGGCCGACAGGTGCACGATGTCGCCGACCACCACTTCACGCATCGGCACCTCGCGGCGAGCGGGCTCGGACACGTCGGTCAACGCGCGCTGCACGGTCGCCGTCGTGCGGACCATCGCCTTGAGCTTTTCGGCCGCGCGCAGCGACCGGAATTCCTGCACGAAGCGCAGCAGCGCGCTGATCGTGACCATCGTCAGCAGGATCGTCATCCCGACGAAGTCGCGATCGCCGGGCGCCGCGAAGTAGACGTCGGTGCAGAAGCTGATCGTGGCCAGCACCAGCAGCACGTAGACGAACGGATTGTGGAACGCGTGCAGCAGCTGGCGCGTCCAGAGCGGCGGCTTGTCGTGCGCGATCTCGTTCGGACCATTGTGCTGCAGGCGATCGGCGGCCTGGTCGTAGGTGAGGCCGCGCGTGCTGGTGCGCAGCGACTTGAAGGTTTCTTCGAGCGGGCGGGCCGCTTCCTGCGCGGCGCGCATGTTGCGCGGTTCGTTCTGCTGACCGGGGCCGGCGTTGATGAAGCCGCGCTGTTTCTTTTGCGATGTTTGCGAAGTGTTGTGTCGTGTCATGAGTCGCTCCTTGCGCACGAGGCGGCGGGCGGGGAGCGACCGTGACGTCAGCGACGCACGAGCGCTCCCCGCCGCATCGCGTCAGGCGCGATCGGCTGTGGATCGGTGAAGGGGGGAACGCTCGCCGGCGCGCGGAGTGCGGCCGAAGGATCGATGCGCGGCGTCGCACCGGCGAGCGGTAATCGACTACTGTCGTCCGAGTTCATCTGCACTCCTGTCGGTTGCGAGTAGGCGGCACGGGCGATCGGAAGCCGCGCACGCACGAGGGCGCGCGGCCGGACGGCACGCGAACGGAACACGCACGCAGCTTGCGCTGCGCGCAGCACGAACGTACGCACGCTGCAACGCAGGGTTGCGCAGCGCGGACATTCGGCGATATCGAAAAAATTCGGCGGGGGATTCTGGCCGGTCAGGCCGGAAGGACGCCGCATCCTGCTTCCCGGGATGCGGCAGAAGACGAGGCTCTGCGCGGTTTCCTCAGGCAGCAGTCAAGTTGGTCGAGGACCAACTACAACTCGCATCGGTGTTCACAGAACACTCCATGTAATTCAGACGGGGGCGATGGTAAAGGCTCGTTGTGCGAAGCGTCAACCCTTTTGTCGGAAGATGCTTGCGAAATGTTATCGGCGCGATGCCGGACAGTCGGGACGCCGGACGGCAGAAAACGCACGAGTCGCGCGCGGGGGGGGGAGGGCCCGGCGCGGGCGGGGGGGGGGGGGGCCGCGGGCGGGAGGTGTGGGGGGGGCGGGCCCGCGAGGGGGGGACCGAGAAGAACACCC